>NSIG01000080.1 GCA_002737275.1 Opitutia bacterium | reverse complement strand
TGCTCAACGCCTTCAACACCAGCGACCAAATCTCGATGTCGATCAGCCTCGCCGGCAAAAACACCTTCCAAGTCGGCGCCAAGGTCAGCCAATACGCCATCGGCACCGGCGGCGCCGTCAGCCTCTCCGGCAGCACTTCCAGCGCCACCAGCTTGGACGGCATCCGCGTTAGGGCCCAGAAGGACATTTTCGCCCAGAGCCAGTCCACCCTCTTCGAAACCGCCTTCGCCAGCGCCACCGGCGACGCCATCGTCAGCGCCGACCTCCTCAACACCGTCCTCGCCGCCTCGCCAGCCATCACCACAGTTTTCCCCAGCACCTCCGCCGGCA
The DNA here is from genome assembly GCA_002737275.1 of Opitutia bacterium. Classification (GTDB taxonomy): domain Bacteria; phylum Verrucomicrobiota; class Verrucomicrobiia; order Opitutales; family Opitutaceae; genus Tous-C4FEB. The sequence continues at coordinate 12,775 of NSIG01000080.1, read as the reverse complement.
ACCAGCTAAAAATGGCCGCGCGCCTCATCGGTGCCTCTCCCACCCTCGGCCTCAAGCGCCAAGTTTTCTTCGTCCAACTCGGCGGCTGGGACACCCACGCCGGCCAACTCGTCAACACCGATCCCGTCAACGGCACCCACGCTGGCCTCCTCGCGCAAATCAGCCAAGCCGTTAACGCCTTCTACAACGCCACCGTCGAACTGGGCGTCGCCAACCAGGTCACCACCTTCTCCGCCTCTGACTTCGGCCGCACCTATCGCTCCAACGGTGACGGCTCCGACCACGGCTGGGGCAGCCATCACTTCATCGTCGGCGGTGCCGTCAACGGCACCAACCTCTACGGCAAGATGCCCACCCTCACTGTCAGCGGTCCCGACGACACCTCCCAAGGTCGCTGGATCCCCACCACCAGCGTCGACGAATACGCCGCGACCTTGGCGACCTGGTTCGGCGTCAGCCCCACCGACCTCCCCACCGTCCTCCCCAACATCGGCCGCTTCGCCAAACCCAACCTCGGTTTCCTCTGATTTCACCAGCAGGGCGTCTGTCTTGCAGACGCCGCTCATCAGCCCTGCGCGTTGATCTCAACGCGCTTTTTTCGCCGCTCTCCTCCGCAAAATATTCAGCTCGCAACTCCGTTACTTTTTGCCCGTGAGTTGTCCGGGCCGATGCCATGTCCTTGCATTTGGACCCGCCACCCCCGCGCCGCATGAAATCCCTTCTCGTTACCGTCGCCTTCGCCCTGCTCCTCGCTCCCGCGCTCCACGCCCAAGAGCCCCGCCTCGCCAACATTTCCACCCGCGCCAACTCCGGCACCGGTGCCGATGTCCTCACCGCCGGCTTCGTCATCGGCCCCGGTGCCAACAAACAGGTCCTCATCCGCGCCGTCGGCCCAACCCTCTCGGCCTTTGGCCTCGCCGGCACGCTCGCCGATCCCGTGCTCACTCTGTTCAACAGCGCCAACACCGCCATCGCGACCAACGACAACTGGCTGGCCGCCGATGCCGCCACCTTCGCCTCCGTCGGTGCCTTCACCCTTCCAGCCAACAGCCGCGACTCCGCCCTGGTCGCCACCCTCGCCCCCGGCAACTACACCGCACAGATCGCCGGAGCCGGCGCCACCACCGGCGTCGCCCTCGTGGAGGTCTACGAACTCGGTGCGACCGCCACCAAACTCCTCAACACCTCCACGCGTCTCCAGATTTCCCCTACGTCGCTCCCGATCATCGGCCTCGTCGTCTCCCCCGGCTCCGGCACCCGCAAACTCCTCCTCCGCGCCGCCGGCCCCGCTCTCAACGCTTTCGGCCTCACCGGCACGCTCGCCGATCCCACTCTCTCCCTCACCCGCATCGGCACCGTCAACGCCGTCATCGCCACCAACGACAACTGGTCCACGCCCACGACGGCCTCCGCCGCCACCGCCACGACGCTCACCAACGCGTTCACCACCGCCGGCGCATTCGCCTTCACCGCCGGCTCCCGCGACGCCGCCCTCCTCATCGACCTCGCCGCCGGCAACTACGGCATCCAGGTCTCCGGCGTCGCCGCCACCAGCGGCCTCGCCCTCGTTGAAGTCTATGATCTTACCGCCAACACACCTCCCACCATCACGTCCGCACCCGCCAACGTAGTGGCGACCGCAGGACAGCGCGCCACCTTCACCGTGCAGGCTACCGGCACACCCGCCCCCGCCTATCAGTGGCAAAAAAACGACGTGAACATCTCGGGAGCGACGGCCAGCACGCTCGTTCTCGATCCCGCCCAATCGGCCGACGCCGGCCGCTATACGGTCGTTCTCACAAATATCGCGGGCACGCTCACGAGCACCGCTGCCTCCCTCACCGTCAACGTTACGCCTGCCTTCACCGCCCAACCCACCACCACGAGCGCCACACTGGGGCAAACTGCCACGCTTTCGGTCACGGTTTCGGGCACACCTCCGCCCACCTACCAATGGCAGAAAAACGGCGCCGCGATCCCCGGAGCCACGGGCGCCACACTCACTTTGAACAACCTCTCCGCCACCGACGCCGGCAACTACTCGGTCGTCGTTACCAACGTTGCTGGTAGCACCACGTCCGCCCCGTTCACCCTCACCCCAGCCGGCCCACCCACGATCACACTCGCCGCTACCAAAGCCACCGCGGACGAATCCGGGTCCAACGCCGGCGAGTTCACCGTCACCCGCACTGGCGAAATAATTACCACCCTCACCGTCAACTACGCCGTCAGCGGCACCGCCACGAACGGCCTCGATTATCCGCCGCTCCTCGGCTCCATCACGATCCCCGTCGGCGCGAGCAGCGCAAAAATCCCGTTGCCGCCGTTCCCCGACACAAGCGTCGAGCCCACCGAAACGGTCATCGTCACCCTTGCTGCCGGTTCCGGTTATCTCGTCGGCGCATCCGCCTCCGGCACCGTCTCGATCGCCGACAGTCCCGGCACGCTCTACGTCGCCAACCTCCGCCCCTCCACCATCGGCTCGACGGCCTCCGGCCTCGCGACGATTGTCCTGAGCGCGAGCGGCACCGTCGCCACGGTCAACGTCGCCTTCTCCAATCTCTCCTCCGGCCAGGCCGGCGCCCACCTCTTCCTCGGCAACAGCACCTCTTCCGGCGACTACGTCCTCAATCTCCCCCTCGGCCAAATCTCCGGCACGCAGTGGACCATCGCTCCCACCGCGACGTACACGTCCGCCCAAATCCTCAGCGCCCTCACCAACGGCCTGATCTTCGTCGGCCTCGATACCGGCAACTTCCCGACCGGCGAACTTCGTGGCGCTTTTCTCACCGCCGTTGGCTCGCAGGTCTTCACCGCCCCCGCCGCTGCTCCCGCCGTCGCCCTCACGAGCACCACCGCCACCGACGCCGCGCGCTTGCTCACCCAAGCCACCTACGGCCCGAAGAAATCCGAAATCGACGCGCTTACCGGCGGCTCCCTCGATGCTTGGATCACCACCCAGCTCGCCACCGCTACGCCTCTCACTCACCGCGCCGCCGGCCTCGCCGAATGGGCCGCGACTAAAGCCGACGATCAAGCCCTCGGCGGCGACCCCAACGACGTCGACTACAATTTCTCCCACCGCCGCCGCGGCTGGTTTCCCGTCGCTCTGGCCGGCCCCGACCAACTCCGCCAACGCGTCGCCTTCGCCCTCAGCCAAATCCTCGTCATCTCCGACACCACGTTGGCCCGAAGTCTCAACGAAGGCATCTCTCTCTACTGGGACCAACTCGCCGCCGGTGCCTTCGGCAACTACCGCATCCTGCTCGAGCAAGCCACCCTCAGCCCCGTGATGGGCACCTACCTCAGCCACCTCCGCAACGCCAAGGCCGACCCCGTCGCGGGCACGAATCCAGATGAGAACTACGCCCGCGAGCTCATGCAGCTCTTCACGATCGGCCTCGTGCAACTCCACCCGGACGGTACGCTCAAACTCGACGCCCAAGGTCTCCCGATTCCGACTTACAACCAGACCACGATTACCGAGACCGCCAAAATTCTCACTGGCTTCGGCTTCTTCAACACCAACCCCACCACCGCCAATTTCCGCACGACGCGTGGCGACTTCATCAACCCGATGACACTCTACTTGGGTTTCCACGAGTCCGCGCAGAAAATCATCGTCAGCAGCACCAGCCCGAGTGGTACCAGCATCCCCGCCAACCTCGGCGGCACCGAAGACCTCAAGCGCCTGCTCGATACCCTCTTCAATCACACCAACACCCCGCCATTCGTCTGCCGCCAACTCATCCAACGACTCGTCACCGACAACCCCAGCCCCGCTTACGTCTACCGCGTGTCACAGAAATTTGTGGACAACGGCTCCGGCGTCCGCGGCGATCTTGGCTCCGTCGTGCGCGCCATCCTCACCGACTACGAAGCTCGGTCGCCCGTCGCCGCCGCCGTCCCCGGCTACGGCAAGTTGAAAGAACCCCTGCTCCGCTTCACGGGCCTGCTCCGCAGCTTCAACGCCGCCTCCCCCAACGGCCGCAACAGTCTCGACAACCTCACCGGCACGACCTTTCAGGCCGCCCAACAAGCCCCGTCCGTCTTTAACTTCTTCGAACCCGGCTACGTTTACCCCGGGGCCCTCGCCGCCGCCGGCCTCGTCGCCCCCGAGTTTCAGATCACGGACGCCACCTCCGCGATCACCGTCCCAAACCTCCTTTACACTTACACCGTCATCCCCGTCGCCGCGACCAATCCAAATTTCAACACCACCTACGCCCTTGATCTCACCGCCGAAACCACGGCTCTCGCGACCAGCGTCTCCGCGCTCCTCGACCGCCTCAGCCAGATCATGTGCGCCAACCAAATGAGTGCCGCCACCAAAACGCGCCTCACCACCGCCCTGAACGCCCTCCCTGCGACCACGACCTCCCTCGATAAAGTCCGCAACGCCGTCTACCTCGTCGCCACCTCTCCCGACGGAGCCATCCAAAAGTAAAGTCGGGCCGGGTCTCCGACCCGCCCTCCGCTCAAAACTCCCAAATTCTGCATCTCAGCTCTCCACTCGTCTAGCCCCCATGAGCAAAAAATCCGCCCCCACTCGCCGCGACTTCCTCGGCTCCGCCTGCTGCGCCGCCGTCGGCCTCACCGGCATGGTCTCCACCCTCGCCAGCCTCCGCGCCACCGCCGCCGCTGCCAGCATTCCCTCCGGCTCCGCGACGCCCCCACGTGGTGCCGCCGTCGCCTCCGACTACAAAGCCCTCGTCTGCATCTTCCTCAACGGCGGCAACGACTCCTCCAATCTCATCATCCCCAACGACACGTCCGGCTACGCCGACTACGTCAAAGCCCGCACCATCCTCGCTCTCCCGCAATCAAACCTCCTGTCGATCACTCCCAAAAAGTCCGACGGTCGCTCCTTCGCGCTCCACCCTTCGACGACCGAGCTGCGCACCCTCTTTAACTCCGGTAAACTCGCGCTGATGGCCAACGTCGGCACCCTCGTTCACCCGACGACCAAATCACAGTATTCCACGAACGCCGTCCCGCTCCCCCCACAGCTCTTTTCCCACGCCGACCAACAGGTCCAATGGCAATCCTCCGTCCCCGACCAACCCTTCAAGACCGGCTGGGGCGGGCGCACCGCCGATCTCCTGAATTCGCTCAACACGAATGCCCAAGTCTCGATGTCGATGAGCCTCGACAGCTTTAATAATTTCCAAGTCGCCAACACTCTCTCCCAACTCGCCGTCCAACGCTCCTCCGGCGCAACCTCCAAAGGCGGCCCCATCGCCTTCTCCGGCTCCTCCGGCAACACCACGGCCACCACCCGGTTTCAGGCGCAGAAGGATCTGTTCACCGCATCCCACCGCAATCTCTTCGCCTCCGCCTTCGGCACGCTCACCGCCGACGCCATCGGCGACTCCGATCTCCTCACCACCGCCCTCGCCGCCTCGCCCACTCTCGCCACCACCTTCCCGGTCACGACGCTCGCGAAACAACTCAAGACCATCGCCTACCTCATCTCCATCTCCAGCACGCTGAACCTCAAACGTCAGGTGTTCTTTGCGCGTATCAGCGGATGGGATACGCATGCCGACCAAGTTGACGGCAACGGCGCCGCGGCCATCACCGGCGCGCACGCCGATCTCCTCGCCCAAGTTTCCCAGGCGATGAACGCTTTCTACAACGCCACTGTCGAACTCGGCTGCGCCAACCAAGTCACCACGTTCACCGCGTCCGATTTCGGTCGCACGTTTACCTCCAACGGCGACGGCTCCGACCACGGCTGGGGCGGCCACCAGATGGTCCTCGGCGGCGCGGTCAAGGGCGGCGACATCTACGGCAAGATGCCCAGCCCTGTCGTCAACGGCAACGACGACACCGGATTCGGCCGCTGGATACCCACCACGAGCGTCGACGAATACGCCGCCACCCTCGCGACCTGGTTCGGCGTCAGCGCGACGAATCTCAGCACCGCGTTTCCCAACATCGGCCGCTTCGCCAAACCCAACCTCGGTTTCCTCAGCTGACGCCCAAATCCGAAACGGAGCGGCGGTTTCCCAACCACCGTATTTCAAAAAGCACGGGCCCACCCGCCCGTGCTTTTTTGCGCCCGTCGCCCCCCCCAGCACACCAGCGATCCACCCGTAGCCGCGAGCGCCAGCGAGTGGTCCGATCCGCCCCTCCGCCCCGCCTCTCCGGCAAATCGTCACATCGAAAATCAACTTTCTTCTAGCATCTTTGGCTAATCATCACCATCCTCACTCCCATATCAAGGCGGACCATTTTTTCCGCCCACTTTCAGCCCGCTTCATTTTTATCCCATGAATTCAAAGCCCCTCCGTTCGTTCGTGCTTCGGTCCCTCGCCCTCGCTTGCGCCGCCACCCTCCCGGCCCAGGAAGCCCGCCTCGCCAATCTCGCAACCCGCGGCCAGACCGGCACCGGTGCCGAAGTACTCACCGCCGGTTTCGTCATCGGGCCCGGCCCAGACAAACAAGTCGTCATCCGCGCCATTGGACCGACCCTCTCGGCCTTCGGTCTCTCAGGACTTCTCGCCGATCCTTTCCTCACGCTAATCAACGCCTCCACCCAAACCACGGTCTCCACCAATGACAACTGGCGCGCAGCCGACGCCGCCACGATGGCCGCAGCCGGAGCTTTCGCTCTCCCGGCCAACAGCAAAGACGCCGTCATCATCGCCACGCTCGCCCCCGGTGCCTACACCGCACAAATCAGCGGCGTCGGCGGCACCACCGGCCTCACCATCGCCGAGGTCTACGAAGTCGGTGGCACGGGCGCGAAGCTGATCAACATTTCCAGCCGCGGTCCCGTCGGCACCGGGGCCAACGTCATGATCCCCGGCATCGTCGTCGCGCCCGGCACCGGCAACCGCAAGTTCCTCGTCCGCGCCGCCGGCCCCGCCCTCGCCGCCTTCGGTCTTACCGGAACCTTGCCCGATCCTCAAATCGTCGTGACAAGCGATAAAGGTCTGACCTTTGCCAGCAATAACGATTGGGGCACCCCGGTCGGCCTCGGCGCCTCCACCGCCGCCCAACTGACTTCGTCCTTCACCGCCAATGGCGCCTTCGCCTTTGCGCCCGGCAGCAAAGACGCCGCCCTTTCCGTCGATCTCGCCGCCGGGAATTATACCATCGCCGTCAGCGGCGTCGGCGGCACCAGCGGCCTCGCGATTGTCGAAATCTACGACGTCACCCCCGTCGGACCTCCGTCCATCACGGTCTCGGCCAGCATCGCCTCCGCCGACAAATCCGGCAGCAAACCCGGCGAATTCACCTTCACCCGCGGCGGCGACCCCACGGCCGCCGTCAACGTCGCGTATTCCGTCGGTGGTTCCGCCGTCAACGGCTTCACTTACTCCCCGCTGATCGGGGCCATCACCATCCCCGCCGGCGCGACGTCCGCCAAGCTCGCCGTCACCCCGAATCCCGCCCTGCTCGCAACGGGCGTGCAAACCGCCGTCCTCACCGTCCTGACCGCCGGCACCGCTTACACCATCGGCGCCGCTAACACCGCCACCGTCTCGATCTCCGACAGTCCCGCCACCCTCTATGTGTCCAACTTGCGGCCCGCCCCGTCAGTCTCCGGCTCGTCCGCCACCGGCACCGCCACCATTTTGGTTAACCCCGCCGGCACCCTCGCGAGCGTGAGTGTCTCGTTCTCCGGCCTCACCTCTGCACTGACGGGTTCGCACCTCCAGATCGGACCCAGCGGCGACTTCGTCCTCGACCTCCCCACTGGCCAAGCGACCAACGTGACGTGGGCCTTCCAACCTCGCGGCACCTACACCAGCGCCGCCCTCCTCGAAGCACTCAAGTCCGGCAATATCTACGTCGGCCTCGACACCGCCAACAATCCCTCCGGCGAAGTTCGCGGCACCTTCATCGTCGGCAGCGGCTCACAAAACTTCGTCGCCCCCGCCGCACCTCCCGCCCTGCCCGCCGGTTTGCCCACCTCCACCGAGGCCGCGCGATTCCTGACCCAATCCACCTTTGGCCCTCTGCGCAGTGAAATCGCCGCCGTCCAGGCCCAAGGCTACAGCGCTTGGATCGACGCCCAGCTGGCCCTGCCTTACACCGCTCATCGCGCTGCCACGGTAAGTGATTACCGCATCTTTGGCGGCCAAGGCAACGGACTATATGGCCCCAGCAACCGCCAAGCCGCGTGGTGGAAGAACGTCGTCACCGCACCGGACCAACTTCGGCAGCGTGTCGCCTTCGCGCTCAGTGAAATCCTCGTCATTTCTGACAATAACGGCGATGTGGGCGTCGAGGCTGTCGCCAACTACTACGACATTTTGGGCAACGGGGCCTTCGGCAATTTCCGCACGCTGCTGGAAAACGTCTCCCTCAATCCGATGATGTCGATTTACCTCAGTTCGCTGCGGAATTCGAAGGCCACCTTTGACGCCTCCGGCGGCACGCTCACCACGCCCGACGAAAACTACGCCCGCGAGGTCATGCAGCTCTTCTCCGTCGGCCTCTATCTGCTTCTGCCCGATGGCACCCTCAAGTTCGACCCGACCGGCCTGCCCATCCCCACCTACAATCAAAATATCGTCACCGAGATGGCCAAGGTCTTCACCGGTTGGGCCTACCCCTCGACCAATCTTACCCAATTCCGCACCGCGCCGACAGATTACTTTAGTCGACTGCAACTTTTCCCCGCCTTCCACGACAACACCCAGAAAAGCATCCTCAACGGCGTGGTCCTCCCCGCCGGCCAAGATGGCACCAAGGATCTTGAACAAACACTCGACGCCTTGTTCTCCCATCCAAACACCGCCCCGTTCATCTCGAAGCAACTCATCCAACGCTTGATCACGAGCAATCCCACGCCCGCCTACGTCTATCGCGTTGCGCAGAAGTTTGAAAACAATGGCTCCGGCACCCGCGGCGACCTCGCCGCCGTGGTGCGGGCGATTCTCACCGACTACGAGGCGCGGTCCTCGACGACCCTGACAGCCCCGACCTTCGGCAAGCTCCGCGAGCCCCTCATTCGCGCGACCGCCCTCCTACGCTCCTTTGGTGCCAACCCAGCCAGCGGCCGCTATATTTCCGGTCTTTCAAATACCGAGACACCGCTCGCCCAATCCGCCCTGCGGTCAGCCACCGTCTTCAATTTCTTCCGACCCGATTACGTCTTGCCCGGCCCCCTAGCTGCGGCGGGCCTGGTGGCTCCCGAGTATGAGATCACCGACGCGACCTACGCCATCAGCGTGCCGAATTTTCTCCGTGGCTTCGTGTTCGCTACGGCCGGCACCAACGTTGACACCGTGGTCTTGGACCTGACTTACGAGCAGACGTTGGTCGCCACCCCCTCCGCCCTCCTCGACCACTTGAGCCGGGTGATGTGCAGCGGAAATCTTTCCCAAGCCACCCGTGATCGTGTCACCACGATGTTGGCCGCCTTACCGAGCAACACGTCGACCCTCGAACGGGCTCAACGCGCCATTTTAGTCCTCGCGACCGCGCCCGACGGCTCAGTCCAAAAGTAACCAATCACCAAACGCCCCCGCTTCCCTCTGACAACTCCCAGCTCTCAACCACTTCGATCCTCATGAGCAAAAAATCGTCCCCCTCTGCCGCGGCCTCCTTCGATCCCTCCCGCCGCCAGTTCCTCGGCAATTGCTGCGCCGGCGTCGGTCTTACCGGCATGCTTTCGGCACTGTCGAGCCTTCGGCTGACGGGCGCCGCCGCCAGCCCGACCAATGGCCCGGCCACCCCCAACACCGCCTCCGCCGTCCCATCGGATTACAAGGCCCTCGTCTGCGTATTTCTCGGCGGCGGCAATGATGCCAATAATCTGATTATCCCCACGGGTTCCGGCTATGCCGGTTATGCCTCCGCTCGCTCCAACCTCGCCATCCCCAGCGCGTCAGTTCTCTCCCTCTCACCGAAGACCACCGACGGTCGCACCTTCGGCCTCCATCCTTCGATGGCCGAACTCAACACCCTCTTCGGTTCCGGCAAGGCCGCCCTCCTCGCCAACGTTGGGACCCTCGTCTACCCGACCACGCGCGCGCAATATACGACCAACTCGGTCCCGCTGCCCCCGCAGCTCTTCTCGCACAGCGACCAGACCGTCCAATGGCACCACAGTGTGCCCGACCGCCCAGCCGTCACTGGCTGGGGCGGCCGCGTCGCCGACCTCGTGAACGCGTTTAACACAAATAACAAAATTTCGATGTCGGTCAGCCTCGCCGGCACCAATTTCTTTCAAGTCGGCAGCAAAGTCTCGCAATACGCCGTCACCAATAACGGCGCCGTCACGTTCGCCGGTACTACCGGCGGCAATAATGCCCTCAGCTACCAGGCTCAAAAAGATTTATTCAACGCCACGCAGCCCGGACTCTTCGATACCGCGTTTGCCGGTATCTCGAGCACCTCGATCACCAACAGCGATTTTCTCAACACGACACTCGCGACCGCCCCCGCCCTCGCCACAGTTTTCCCCAATACGAGCCTCGGCAATCAACTGAGGATGGCCGCGCGCCTCATCGCAGCGTCCTCATCGCTCAGCCTCAAACGGCAGGTCTTCTTTGTTCAAATCGGCGGCTGGGATACTCACGCCGCGCAACTCGACAACACCGCTCCCGTCATGGGCAGCCACGCCGGCCTCCTTCAACAGGTCAGCCAAGGCCTCAATGCTTTCTACAACGCCACCGTCGAACTCGGCGCGGCCAACCAAGTCACGACCTTCACCGCCTCCGACTTCGGCCGCACCTACCGCTCCAATGGCGACGGCTCCGACCACGGCTGGGGCAATCACCAAATGATCGTCGGCGGCGCCGTCAAAGGTGGCGATATCTACGGCAAAATGCCCAATCTGACCATTGGTGGACCCGATGACACGGCCCAAGGCCGTTGGATTCCGACCACCAGCGTCGACGAATACGCCGCCACTCTCGCCACCTGGTTTGGCGTCAGCGCCACCGACCTCCCGACCGTGCTCCCGAACATCGTTCGCTTCGCCAAACCGAACCTAGGCTTCGTCTGACAGCAGCCTTAATCGTTGTAGGACCAGCCGCCGGCCGGGTGGTACGGGCGACCGCCCGTGATCTTCCCGCGCCCGCCCGTGAGTTTACGTTTTTCCGATTCATCGAATTTAGCATGAAATTCCTGCTCAGCCTCGTGCCGCACCGCGCCCTCGCGCTTCTCCTCCTCCTCGCGTTCGCCGCGCCGCTCCACGCCGCCGATTATTTCGTCGCGACGAACGGCAACGATAACAACAACGGCCTCACCGCCGCTCGACCGTTCCGAAATATTGCGCGCGCGGCACTTCTAGCCACCGCTCCCGGCGACACCGTGACGGTCGCGGCCGGGACCTACACCGAGACCGTGTCGCTGCTCCGTTCCGGTTCGCCCACAGCCCCGATCACGTTTACTTCTCCCACCCGCGGTGCCGCCAAAATCGTAGGCCAAGTCCGCATCTTGGGCTCCAATATCACGCTCTCCGGCTTCGACATCGCAAATCGCAACGGCAACGGGATCATTGTTTCCAGCGATCGCGTGCGCATCCTGAACAACGATATTCATAACTGCTCGGGCCACGGGATCAGCGCCTTTTCCTTCGACTACCTGACGATCGAGGGCAATCGGCTCTACCGCAACGGTGATCAAAATTACTCGCAAGCGAGCGGCATCTCCCTCTACCAACCGGTCGCCCTCGATCAGGCCCCCGGCTTCCATATTATCGTTCGCGGCAACGAATCCTTCGAAAACGACAGCGTCGTCAGCACCCAGGCAGGCGGCACCAACTTCCGCGTCGGCATCGGCATCCAGCTTGACGATTTCCGCAACACGCTCGAGGGCTCGAGCGCCGGAGTTTACCGCCCCGCCACTCTGATCGAAAACAATCTCATCTACGGCAATGTCGGGCGCGCCATCGTCATCGGCCTCAGCGACAACATTACCGTCCGCCACAACACCGCCTACAACAATCTCCCCTTACGCAATACAATCGCTAACCTCGGAGACTTCAGCTGCCAAGACACCGACAGTGTCCGCTGGGTAAACAACATCCTCGTGACCCGCGCCGCGTCGTTGAATGCGATCTTCGACGCCCGCAACACCAACTCCACGTGGGACTATAATGTCATTTGGGGCGGCTCCCTGTCCATCGCCGCCGATTCCACGACCGTCCTCGGCTCGCACAATTATCTCCTCGACCCCCGCCTCACCGCGCCCGATACAAACAATTTTCGCCCCGCCCCGGGTAGTATCGCCATCGACACCGGCGGCGGCGCCTTCGCCGCTCCGACTGATTTCGAGGGCACCGCCCGGCCGATCGGTTCCGGCGTCGATATCGGTGCCTTCGAAACCAAGCCCGATTCCACCGCGCCTTCAGGCATCGCACCCACCCTCGCCACCCAGCCCGTCAGTCAGACTCTCCTCCCTGGTCGCATCATCACCCTTTCCGTTTCACCCAGCGGCTCCCCGCCGCTCACCTACCAATGGTCACGGAACGGTGCCGCCATCAGTGGTGCCACCGCGTCCGCTTTTACCCTCTCACCGATCCAGTCTGCCGATGCCGGCAGCTACGTCGTCAAAATCACGGGCCCCGCTGGCACGGTAACCAGTAATCCAGCCAATATCGCGGTCGCCGTCACGCCGACCTTCACCCTCCGCAACCCCACCCCCGCGCTTGGCACGCTCCTCGCCGTCGGCTTTGGCGCCGGCCAGTTCCTCTCCGTCGGCATCGGCGGCCGGATCGTAGCTTCGCCCGACGGGGTGACTTGGTCCCTCGCCGCGACCGTCGCCACCACCACCCTCCGCGGCATCGTCCACAACGGAAATCTTTGGG
>NSIG01000079.1 GCA_002737275.1 Opitutia bacterium | reverse complement strand
CCACCGCGACCAACCTCGCGTCACGCCGCCCGACCTCACGCGCCTCGACGACCGCGCCCTCGTCGCCCAACTCGGCGCCCCCAACGCCCTCGTCTCCCGCCTCGCCTGGCTCGAACTCACCGATCGCAAAGCCGCCGCGCTCGCGCCCGAGCTCGCGCTGATCGCGGCCGATCGCACCGCCGCCAATGATCGCCGCCTCGCCGCGCTTTGGGCGCTCGAAAGTCTTTCGTCCGTGCCCACCGTTTTGCTCGTGGCTCTGGCCGGCGATCCTGTGCCCACGATTCGCCGGCAGGCGGCGCGGCTCGCTGCGGCCCAGCCGCGGCCGGAGTCCGAGTTTCTCGCGATCGTCACACCGCTCGCCACCGATCCGAGCCCGACCGTGCGCGCGGCCGTGGGTGATGCGCTCCGCCGACTACCGCAGGCGAGCCCGCGCGTGATGGCCCTCGCGGCGCAGCTGGGCGGAGTGTCGCTGGCGACGGGCGGCGATTGGGAACGCTACGACCGTGAATTTGAACGTTACCTCGCCCGTTGGGCGATGGAGCTCAACCCCGTCGCGACCGCCGCGTTGCTCGATTCGGCGGCCGGCCGCGCGCTCCCGCTGGAGAACCGGTTGCTCGCCAACCTCGCGCTCGGCGGCCGGCGCGCGGCCCTCGGGCTTGCGGCCATGGCGCCCGACCTCAAGCGATCCTTGAGCGACGAAGAAGTGCGAATCCTCGCCGCCCATTTTGCCGAGCCCTCGGCGCGCGCCGCTCTCACGGCCGCGCTCGATCAGGCGGGTTCGCGGGCGGCGGTTTTGCGCGCCTTGCTCGGCCTACGCACGAGCATCGACGCCGCTCCGTTGACTCCCGCGCTGACGGCGGCCGCCAAGTCGCTGCTCGTGAGCCCGGTGCCCGCGGAGGCGACGTTGGGTGCGCAAGTGGCCGGAGCCTTTAAACTCGCGGCGGCGGAGCCCGAGTTGACGACGGCCCTCTCCCTCGAACTGACGAAAGACCGCCAAACGACCCTGCTCGCGGTGCTGCGGGCGTTGCGCGAGTTGAGTCTCGGGCCGGTCGGAGAATTTGAGCGTTTGGCGCGCGCCTCGACCGATCCGGCGGTCCGCGATGAAGCGCTCGCGGCCTTGGCGACGTTGCGCTCACCGGAAGCCGTCGCGCGCCTCGTGCAGCTCCTGCCCGCGCTCACGGCCGGGCAGCGCGGAAACCTGCTCGACCGCCTGGCCGCCCATGAGGCGGGGGCGTCGGCCATTGTCGGCGGACTGCGCGACGGCTCGATGGCGAGCGCCGATCTCGGCGTCAGCGTGGCGGAAAAAATTTGGTTGAGGATGCCGGGCGATCCGGCCGTGGCCGCGCTCTGGCGATCGCATGGCGGCGATGCGCAACGCGCGCTGCGCCTGCCGGGCGGACGTGGCGATTTCGCGGAGACCCAGCTTACGCTCGCGGGGCCGTTCACCGTGGAGTGTTGGGCCAAGCTCGACCCGGGCATTGATCACCGCGACGGGCTGCTCGGCCTGCCGGGCGTGATCGATTTCAACTTTTTCGACGGTCGTTTTCGCGTGTGGCTGGGCGAGGCCAACGATGTGGTGCAGGCGAAGAAAAAGGCCGTCCCGGGGGTGTGGACTCACTACGCGGTCACGCGCGACCGCGGGGGATTTTTTCACCTCTACCTCAACGGCGAGCTGGAGATGTCGAGTGCCGGCCCGAGCCAGAGTGTTTTCACGGGACTGAACGTCGGGCGGAGCCGGCTGAACCCCAGCAACGGCACGACGGCGGGTTGGCTCGCCGAGTATCGCGTGTGGAACGTGGCGCGCTCGGCGGCCGAGCTGCGCGACGCGTTTGACCGTAGTTTCGCTGGCACGGCGGTGAGCGCCCGGCCGCCGGGATTGGTCGATTTGTTTACCGGCGCGAATTGGGGTCCGCTGAAAGGCGCGGCGCGCGTGGAGCAGGCGGAGGATGCGCCCGTGTTGCTTACGCCGGCGGCGGCGGTGGCTCAGGAGGAGAAATTTGCGCGGTTTCGCGTGCTGGCTAACGGCGTCGGCGGAGCGGCGCGGGGCCGGGAGATTTTTTCGGCGCTTTGCCTCACGTGCCACCAGCAAGGCGGCAAAGGCGGCCTGATCGCGCCGCCGCTCGACGGCATCGGCAACACGGGCGTCGAGGCGTTGCTGCGTAATATTCTCACGCCGAGCGCGGCGATGGAGAGCGCGTATCGCACCTACCGCGTGGGGTTGAAGGACGGCACCGTGCGCGACGGGTTTTTGGCCGAGGAGACGCCCGAGGCCTTGGTGCTACGCACGCCGGGCGCGGAAGACCAACGCATCGCCCGTGGCGAGATCAAGCAGACCTCGTATCTCAACCGCTCGCTCATGCCCGAAGGACTGCTGGAGGCGCTGCCGCCGCAGCAGGTTAGCGATCTGTTCAGTTATTTGAAGACGCTGAAGTAGGTTAGGCGAGGATCTCGCGGACGGCGCGGGCTGATTGGCGACTCAGAAACCCAATCGCATCGTGCGGCCGGAACTTCGGATCGGGCTTCCTATCGTGCTGGCGCCTTGGGGGAGTTTGGCCTCGGGATGTAGGATTCGAGGAGATAATCAACCAACCACGGTCAGACCCGAGTGGCTTGTTTGGGCTGATTGGATGCCGATGGTTTTTCGTGGGCCGCTTTCAGTTCGACTCCTCATCGGCGTCGGGATGGTCCGCCTTGCTGATCGAGGTTGAACGAAGTCCCTTCTCGGTCGGATTTGGTGGACGCGGCAGCAGGCACGGGTTTTACTAGGTGCGTTGCTTGTATGCCCTACTCTAGCAGATCACTTTATGTGCTGGGGGAATCGACCAGGCGTGAACTGGAAAACGCCCTGGACTTGGCCGAGAGCGGAAGTTGGCGGAGATCCGGAACTCCCCGGTGGTTTGTGATTATGGGGCTGATCGGACTGACGGCCTATGCGATTTTCCTCGGGCGGCACACGACGGTGGTTGCAGGCGGATCGGATTCTTAGGGCTACCTAAACAGCGCGCTGCTGTTCTGGCCGCTTGTTTTGACGCGCATATGCGCTTGACGCACATAATCGACGGCGAGAGGGTGTCGGTATGATCCAGGACTTCGCCTGTGAGGAGACGGCGCGGATTCACGCGGGTGAAGCTTCGCGCCGGCTGCCGCAGGCGATGCAGAGTGTGGCGCGGCGGAAGTTGCGGCAATTGGACGCTGCGACCGGCCTGGATTTTCTGCGGGTCCCGCCGGGCAACCGGCTGGAAGCGCTGAAAGGAACCCGGGCCGGGCAGCATTCGATTCGGGTCAACGATCAATATCGTCTCTGTTTTGTCTGGGACGGCGAGCACGCGCACGCCGTCGAGATTATCGATTACCACTAAACCAATTCCCTTTATGAAAACGAACCGACTGCCGAACATTCACCCGGGCGAGATCCTGCTGCACGACTTCCTTGAGCCGATGGGCATCACGCGTTACCGACTGGCGAAGGCGACGGGCATCCCGCAAGCTCAGGTCCTGCGCATCTGTGCGGGCACGCGGGCAATTACCGTGGAGACGGCAGTTAGGCTGGGCGTGTTCTTTGGCGTGGACGCACGGAACTGGCTGAATCTGCAGCGAGCGTATGATCTGGAGGAGTTTGAGCGCACGCGCGGGGCGAAAGTGCGCAAGACCGTCGAGAAGTGGGCGGCGTGAAAACGAAGGACAAGCCCACGCCGGCCGACTCCAAGACCAACCACGGGTTGCTCTTTCGTTTCGATCCAAAATTCGCCCGGACCCGACGAACAGCAACCAACCGCCATGGGCATGATACGAGCGGCGGGTGCGATTTAGCCTTTTCCGGGTGGCGTCGTGACTTGGGCGCGACGGTTCTGAAGGTTTTGATCGGGTGGCCGCGCCCGGAGGTCGCGGCTCTACCTTAAATTGGTCCAAGGGCTAAAAATTTAGAGTCGTTAGTTTGAGCAACGCGGCTTCGTTCGCTGCCGGGGTGAGGGTGAAGTTTGATTGCTTTCACCGGCCGCCGGGCGGTCCAGAATCAGGGGGCAGGCGCGGTGGGCACGAGGGGGTTCCAGACGCGGGTGAAGCCGAAGCCTCCGAAATCTTTGATGTTGGCGGTGGCGAACTCGGTCACGCCGTGGTGGCGCAGCGTGAGCGCGAGGCGGGCGCGCTTCCTTTACCTACTCGGCATTCAAGGAGCGTAAGATTTTTCTGGCGAGATGCTCTTTACTTCCGAGTGGCGGGGAATGGTTTCGACGACTCCGGTGCGTGGATTTATCCAGAGGGAATGTGAACCCCGTCCCGCTTCAAATAGCAGCCCGCGTGGCGCAATCTCTTTTCGATCTCGCGCCGTTTCATCAGATCGCGACTACGGTCTGAATGGCGTCGTCGGGTAGCCCTCGTTTCGCATCCTCAACGCGATCCTCGAAGATAAGGTTAATGGCTTCTTTCAGGCTTTGTTTCGCTTCTTCAATCGTTTCGCCCTGTCCATTCGCACCCGGAACCTCTGGACAAATTGACCAATAACCGCCTTCGGGAGCCGCTTCAATGATCGCCGTGAATTCGCCTTTAATTCCGCCAACGTGCGCACCCCGGGCGATTCCGGCAAGTGGGTTCTCTTTGATCCAATGGAAGGGCGGGGCCGCGAGCGGTGAGTCGGAATCGGGAAGAACGACGCCGGATCGAGTGCAATGACCTCGAGGCGAAGATCCCGCGAAACGCGACGAGGCGTCGCGGCTCCAGCATAGCGGACTCGATTTTGATGACCGTGACTGTTCGCCGGGCGCGTCCGGAAGAAACGAGCGGGCTGGAGCGTCGCGTCGCGCTGCGCGCGCCTCGCGATGACATGAGGATTAACTCAGGATCTCGCGGACGACGCGGGCGGGTTCTACGCCGGTGAGGCGTTGATCGAGGCCTTGGGACTTAAACGTGAACTTCGCGTGGTCGAGGCCGAGGGTGTGCAAGATCGTCGCGTTCAGATCGAAGAGGCTCACGGGGTCGCGGACGATGTTGTAGGAGAAATCATCGGTCTCGCCGTAGACGACGCCCGGCTTCACGCCGCCGCCGGCGAGCCACACGCTGAAGCAGCGCGGGTGGTGGTCGCGGCCGTAGTTCGTCTGCGTGAGCGTGCCTTGCGAATACACGGTGCGGCCGAATTCGCCGGCCCAGACGACGAGCGTATCTTTGAGCAGGCCGCGTTGCTTGAGGTCGGTGACGAGCGCGTAGCCGGCTTGGTCGACGTCTTGGCACTGGAGGCGGTGGTCGCCGGGGAGGTTGCCGTGCTGGTCCCAGCCGCGGTGCAGAATCTGCACGACGCGCACATCGCGCTCGACGAGGCGGCGGGCGAGCAGGCAACTGGCGGCGAAGGTGCCGGGGTTTTTTACGTCGGGGCCGTAGAGGTCGAGGGTGGCGGGACTTTCGTCGGCGAAGTTCGTGAGGTCCGGCACGCTGGTCTGCATGCGGAAGGCCATCTCGTATTGGGCGATGCGGTTGAGGGTCTCGGGGTCGCCGTGGCGGGTGTGGGCGTGGGCGTTGAAGCGGGCGAGCGAGTCGAGCATCGCGCGGCGAGCGGAGGCGTCGACGCCGGCGGGGTTGTCGAGGAAGAGCACGGGATCGCCCTGCGAGCGGAGGGCGACGCCGTTGTGGCCGCCGGGGAGAAATCCTGCGCTCCACATCCGAGTGAAGAGGGCCTGCGCGGAGGATTTGGAGGACCACTTCGGCGTGAGGACGACGAAGGCGGGGAGGTCGTTGTTCTCGCTGCCGAGCCCGTAGGAGAGCCAGGAGCCGAGACTGGATTTACCGGGGAGCTCGCTGCCGGTCATGAGGAACGTGCAGGCGGGATCGTGGTTGATGGCGTTGGTGTGGACGGTGCGGACGATGGCGATGTCGTCCACGAGCTTGGCCGTCCACGGGAGGAGGTCGCTGACCCACGCGCCGTTTTGGCCGTGTTGGGCAAATTTGAAGATCGATGGCGCGACGGGAAATTTCGCCTGGCCGCTGGTCATCGTGGTGATGCGTTGGCCGGCGCGGACGGAGTCGGGGAGCTCGACGTTGAACTGCGAGGTGAGGCCGGGTTTGTAGTCGAACGTATCGAGCTGCGACGGCCCGCCGTTCATGTGGAGATAGATGATGCGTTTGGCGGTGGGCGCGAAATGCGGAAGGCCGGCGAGCGGCGGGTGGATGCGCGGCGCGGCGGCGCGGAGATCGGGGGTGCCGGCAGCGCGGAGTCGGGGCGCGAGGAGATTCAAAGCGACGCCGCCCATCGCCAAGCCGGAGCCAGCGAAGAATTGGCGGCGCGTGAGGTGGTTGAGGTAGGCGTGAACGGGGTTCATCGGAAGAGGGGAAAGGGATCGGGGGAGACGGAGAGGGAGGGAAGGAGAGAGGGAGGGAACGAGAGACGGAGAGGGAGAGAAGGAGAGCGGGGGAGACGGGGAGAATCTGCTGGGGTTGGAAGGGGAATCTGGTGATGCGATTTTGAGGGGTGACTGGGATCGGCTGGATTGCTTCGTCGCTGCGCCAATAGCGATGACCGGCTTGGGCGTGGAGGGCGGGTCGGAGACCTGCCCTACTTTTGGTCAGTTGCGGGTGATCGTTTCGTCGAGGTTGAAGAGGAGGTTGGCGACCATCGTCCACGCGGCGATTTCTAGGGCGGGGGCGGTGGAATTGGATTTTGAGGCGCCGTTGGTGAGAATCTTTTCGGCGGCGTCGGGATTTTTTGCGTAGTGGGTGCGGTGCGTCGCGAGCGAGGTGGTGAGGAGATTGCGCTCGGCGGCGTCGGGCTCGCGGGCGGTGACGGCGCGGAAGGCGGCGACGAGGCGGGGGGCGTCGGTGGAGTTTTCGGCGAGGAGATTTTCGGCGAAGGCGCGGGCGGCTTCGAATTGTTGCACGTCGTTCATAAGCGCGAGGGCTTGGAGCGGAGTGTTGGAGCGGCCGCGACCGGGGCAGAACGTTTCGCGCGAAGGGGCGTCGAAGGTGGCGAACGCGGGCGCGGGCGCGGTGCGTTTCCAGAACGTGTAGAGGCTGCGACGGTAGAGGGCGGGGCCGTCGTCGCGCACGTAGGTCTTGGTGTTGCTGCCGCCGAAAGCGACGGGCTCCCAGATGTTGATGGGTTGGTAGGGGCGGACGGGGGCGCCGCCGAGCGTGGGGACGAGCAGGCCGGAGAGAACGAGGGCCTGGTCGCGGAGAACTTCGCCGTCGAGGCGGAGGCGCGGGGCGCGGGCGAGGAGGCGGTCGGCGGGATCGAGTTCGAGCAGGGCGGGGGTGGCGTCGGAGCTTTGGCGGTAGGTGCGCGAGGTGACGATGAGGTGGACGAGGTGCTTTACGTCCCAGCCGGAGCGGACGAATTCGGCGGCGAGCCAGTCGAGGAGTTCGGGGTGCGTGGGCGCGTCGCCTTGCACGCCGAAATCGCCGGGCGTGCGGACGAGGCCGGCGCCGAAGAGCTGTTGCCAAAAGCGGTTCACGGTGACGCGGGCGGTGAGGGGATTTTTCGGATCGACGATCCAGCGGGCGAGATCGAGGCGGGTGGGACGCGGGGACAAACCCACGGGCGGGACGCCCGTGCCACCGGGATTCGGAATCATGGGCGAGACGCCCATGCCACTTCGGCGGAGGGGCGGGAGGAAGGACGGGGTGGCGGGTTCGACGAGGTCGCCGGGTTTATCGTATTGGCCGCGAATCAGAATGTGGGCGGGGAGCGGTTCGGCGCGTTCGCCGGAGACGAGCGTCATGGGATATTTTAGCTCGTAGTGAATCTGCTCGGCGAGGAGGCGGCGGGCGGCGTGGGACAAGGGCTCGAGCGCGGCGCGGTAGGGGGCGTAGATGTGTTCGCGGTGGTAGCGTTCGAGGCGTTTTTTCTCGTCGTCGTTTTGCTGCGTGCTGGAGAGGCCGATGAGATATTTGGTGTCGTGGCGCAGGGGCACGCCCTCGACGAAGCGGGCGTTGGCCTGAAGGGCGGTGTTCCACGCGGCGCGGGAGAGGAGGGGATCGGTGGAAGCGTCGGGGCTGGTCAAGACGGCGCCGGCGCGGTCCCACCAAACGGCACCGTCGCTCTGAGTGATGCGGAGGCCCGTGTAGGATTTACCGGAGTCGAGGCCGGCGTCGCAGGCATCGATTTCGAGGCGCGAGTAACTGCCGGCGGGAGGGAGCGGGCCGACGTGGCGGGTGCCGCCGAGGGTCGGGCTGAAGGCGGTCGGGTCGCCCCAAACGAAGCGAGTGGTTTTCGCCCCGATGATGAACTCAAGACTGACGGCGCGGGGTGGCCGGGCCGGGTCGGCGAAGAAATAGACGAAGGCTTTGGCCTCGGAGCGGACGACGAGGTCGATGTCGCCGACGGTGAACGTGAACGGGCGCGAGACGCCGCCTTCGAGACGGAGGGCGCGTTGGCCGCCGGCGACGGGAACGTCGGGGCCCGAGCGCCACTCGCCGCGGGGTGGCGGCGTGCCGGGGAGGAAATCGGTGTCGAGCGTGAGATCGGAGTCCTCGGCCCAGACGACTTCGTAGGTGATCGGAGTTTTTTCGAGTTTGGTGGGCGGGGCTTCGACGAGGAGTTGCGCGGTGCGGGTGGCGAGGGCGGCTTCGAGGGGGCGGATGGCGGTGTCGAGTTCGGCGATGCGCGCCTGCTTGGTGGGAGAATCGGCGATGACGACGACGGGGGCGGAGACGCGGACGTTGCCGTCCCAGGGGCGGTCGGCGAGGCTCTTCCAAAACGCGCCGAGGGCGTAGTAGTCGCGCTGACTGAGCGGGTCGAATTTATGGTCGTGGCAGGCGGCGCAACCGGCGGTGAGGCCGAGGAAGACGGCGGCGGTGGTATCGGTGCGGTCGCCGGTGTTGCGGGCCTCGGCCTCGGCTTCGATGGCGCCGCCCTCGGAGGTGGTAAGGTGAAGGCGGTTGTAGCCGGAGGCGATCATCGCTTCGAGCCGGGCGGAGCGGAGATCGTTCGGCGAAGAACGGAGATCGAAATTGGGAAACTTGGGAGCGGAGGCGGGAGGGCGAAGTTCGGCGTCGGGGATGAGATCGCCGGCGAGTTGTTCGACGGTGAAACGGTCGAAGGGGACGTTGGCGTTGAAGGCGCGGACGACCCAGTCGCGGTAGGGCCAGATGTGGCGGATGTTGTCGAGGTGGAGGCCGTGGGTGTCGGAGTAGCGCACGGCATCGAGCCAAGTGCGGGAGAAGTGTTCGCCGTAGCGGGGCGAGGCGAGGAGACGCGCGACCAGATTTTCGTAGGCGGACTGCGGGTTGCGGCGCGAGTCGGCGAGGAAAGCGTCGATCTCGGCGGGCGTGGGCGGGAGGCCGGTGAGGTCGAGGGTGAGACGGCGGATGATGACCGTGGGCGGAGCCTCGGGGGCGAAGGAAAGTTTTTGGCGCGCGAGTTTCTGGAGGATGAAGGGATCGAGAGGATTTGGCGGAAGTTGAGAGTTGAGAGGTGAGTGTTGAGAAAAATTGGTCGGGATGGCGGGACGGGAGATGGGTTCGAAGGCCCAATGGTTTTGGTAGACGGCGCCTTGCTCGATCCAGCGCTTGATGAGTTCGCGCTGGGCGGGTTTGAGCGGGGATTTGTGTGAATCGGGGGGCGGCATGATCTCGTCGGGATCGGTGCTGGTGATGCGGAGCCACACTTCGGAGTTGGCGATGTCGCCGGGGACGAGGGCGCGGAAGCCGTTGTGGTCGGAGGTGGCGGACGCGAATTGGTCGAGGCGGAGCTTGGCTTTGCGGTGCGCGGCGTCGCTGCCGTGGCAGGCGAAGCAGTTGTCGGCGAGGATGGGGCGGATGTGCTCGTTGAATGTAACGAGTTCTTCGGCGGCCGAGACCGGCAAGGTCAGGAGGAGGCCGACAAGAAAGGTGGGGCGGAGAAAAAAGGAATTCACGACAGGGGAAAGAAAGCGGGGGCGTGTGAGTCGCAGTGAATGGAAACCAGCGTCGCAGGTCTAGGGAGATTCTACTTTATAGGGAGAATGATCAACGGGTGAGGCGGGTGAATTCGGGTGTGGGGCGCGGGGTGAACGACGGGCCTTCACGGATGAGGAAAAGGGCGGGCCATTGTTCGCGGAGGGCGAGGGCGTAACCGGCATCGGGGCCGAGGACGAAAAGGGCGGTGGCGCGTGCGCTGGATTGGGCGCAGGTCGGGGCGATCACGCTCACGGAGGCGAGTGGAGAGGAGACGGGTTCGCCAGTGCGAGGGTCGAGGATGTGACCGTAGCGACGGCCGGCGTGGGTGAAGGCGTTGTGCGCGTCGCCCGAGGTGGAGAGGGCTTGGCCGGCGAGGTCGACGGTTCGGGCGTGGGCGCGGGTGGGCGGCGACAGGAATGTCGCCGGTCCGTCGGAGGGCGTGGGCGTGGGCTTGGGCGCGCTCACGGGCGGGACGCCCGGGAGCGTTTGCGGTGTGGTGGGGTGCTCGATGGCGACGCGCCAGGGGTGCGGGCCGGTGGTGGCGATGTCGCCGCCGATTTGGACGTAGTGACGGGTCGAGCCGAGGGAAGAGAGTTGGGCGGCGACGGTGTCGGCGGCGAAGCCTTTGGCCATCGAGGAAAAGTCGGCGGCGAGGTCGGCGGAGATTTTGCGCAGCGCGGGTGGGGCTGCGCGACTTTCAAGGCGACGAAAGTCGGTGCGGGCGCGGGCGGCGGAGATTTCTGCGGCGGAGGGCGGTGGGCCGGAGCGGCGTTGCGGCCCGAAGCCCCAGAGATCGACGAGCGGGAAAATCGTGGCGTCGAAGGCTCCGCCGGTGAGGACCGAGAGGGCGCGGGAATCGGTGGCGACGCGGGCAAGCTCGGGCGAGACGGTGATCCAATCGGTGGTGCGGGCGAGGTTGAAGCGCGAGAGTTCGGAGTTGGGTCGGTAAGTGGAGAACTGTTGTTCGAGACGTTCGAGGGTGGCCGAGATGCGGGCGGTGAGGGTGGCGGGATTGAGCGGTGGAGCGGGTTGGAGGAATTTCACGGTCCACGTCGTGCCGAGGGCGCGGCCGGTGAGGGCGACCGGTTCGGCGGCAAACGCGTGCGTGGCGGCACCGAGCACAACGGCGGCGAAGACGCGGAGGATCATAGGCCGACTTGAACCCAGCGGAGGACGGTGAGGTAGTGCGCGTGGAGCGCGACGGCGAGGGCGACGAGGGTGAGGGCGGCGGAGTCGCGGCGGGAGAACGTGTCGGTGGGGCCGCGGGCCCGCACGAAGTTTAACAGCGCGCCGGTGGGGCAGCCGAAGCGGCAGTAGGCTTGGGGCACGAAAAACGAGGCGATGAGGCCGACGGCGGCGACGGCCAAAGTGGCGACGCCGGCGGAACGGATGACGTAGGCGGCGAACGGTTCGAGCCCCGCGAGATCGAAGGGGAGAGCGAGCAGCGCGACGGTGAGGGTGAAAAACACGAGGGCGAAGGGCAGATATTCGAGTCCGCGGATGACGGGCGCGGAAAGGGTGATTTGAAAGCGGGCGGGGCGGTAGTGGCTGAGGAGTTCTTGGGCCGCGCCGTGGGGGCAGATGTGATGACAGTAGAGCGGCTTGCCGGTGGCGAGAGGCACGAGCAGGGCGGCGGCGGCGAGGAGCACGAGGCCGGGGGCAGTGGTCCAAGGGATGCCGGAGCGAGTCCAACCGACGAGGATTTTTTGGGCGAGGAGATCGCCGGCGATGAGGCCGACGTAGACGATGAGCGCCCACTGGTAGGGACGCTTCCAGCGGTGGCGAACGGCGGGCGGGCCGAACGCCATGAGGCCGGCGGCGGCGATCACGGCGAACAGGGCGTAGTCGCGCCACGCGAAGCGAAGCGGGGCGCGCTCGGCGAGTTGGTCGCGGCTGAGTTGGAGGCGGGCCTTGACGCTCTGCGCGATGGCCATGCTCGTCATAGTGGAGCCGGAGACGCCCTCGATGCCGGCGGCCTTCAGATCAAGGGCGGCGGCGGCGTCCCACGTGAGACCGTTCCATTTTTTCAGAAAACGGCGGTCGAGGGCGATGTCCTTAAGATAGCTCTCGGTGTCTTCCGAGGCGTGGGTCTTTAGGCCGAGGATTTTCCAATCGCGGTCGAGGACGACGAGCGCATCGGTCGTGCCGGCGTAGCCGATAATATCGCGGCACGCGGGCTGAGTGCGGGCGACGTAGCCGAGTTCGCGGCCTTCGCGGTCGAGGACAAAGAGGCCGTCGCGCGCGGAGTCATCGGGCCGGAGCGACGCGGCGGCAGGCAGGAAGGAAACAATCTCGGCGGTGGTGACGGGTGAGTCGCCCTGGATGCGCTGGCGCACGGCGACATCGCGGATGAGCCAGGCGATGGTGGCGACGATGGCGAAGCGGTAGAGCTGGAGGGCGAAGGCGCGCAAGGGAGACGCCCAGTAGGGTGGATCTTTGACCTGCCCTCGATGGAAAACTGAATCGAGTGCATCACTCCGCCCTGGTTTAGCAGCGACGGGTGATCCTCCGGTAAAAGCTCAGGAGTTCGTTATGGCACCCTCGTGCGCTAGGGCGGGTCGAAGACCCCGCCCTACTTGGTGGAGAGGACTTGGATGGCGTCGAGGTGGACTTGGCCGTCGGCGGTCGCGGCGTCGACTTCGACGGCGGCGGGTTGAGCGGCTTTGAAGTTAAACGTGCCGAGCGAAATCCAGTAGTTTTCGATCGAGGCGGGCTTGCGTTGATTCACGGTGACGGAGGCGGTGCCGCCGGCGTGGCGGACGAGGAGGGCGGTGTTGCTCGCGCGGTTCTCGTGCGGGGCGGTGGCAAAGCGGACTTCGTAGCGACCGTCCGCGGGGACGGTGAACGGGAACGTGGCTTTTTGGCCGGCGCCGCGGGCGTGCACATAGTCGGGGCCGATGTGATCGAGGTTGGCCGAGGCGGTCCATTTGCCGCTGAGGGTGGCGGCTTTGTTATCGACGACGATGCCCTTGAGGGAAGGGATACTGACGCCGAAGTTGCCACCGCCGACGTCGATCACGGCGCCGGGAGCTGCACCGGAGATCTGGAACGGGGCTTCGAGGCTGGCGCGGCGGGCGCGGCCGGGGAGTTGGAGGAGGCTGTCGAGCTCGCTCCAGTATTTCGAATACACCTCACGGGGGGTGGCGCCGCGCTGGACGGCGATGGCGGCGGCTTTGCCGACGACTTCGCCCATCATGCCGATGGTCTTCATGACGCGGACGGTGCCGAGGGCTTGGTCGGTGACGCTGATATTGCGGCCGGCCATGAAGAGATTCTCGATGTTTACCGAGTAGAGGCAGCGGTAGGGAATCGGATAGCCGAAATCGCGGTCGATGCGGCGGTCGTGCTCGGCAACGGCGATGAAGGGATTTTCAGGGAATTTGGCCGCGTA
>NSIG01000078.1 GCA_002737275.1 Opitutia bacterium | reverse complement strand
AACACCCCAAATCGCCCGCGAGCGGGCTCCTACCTCCAGGCCCGTTAGGGTCGTCTCGGAAAGCGCATAAAAAACGGGGGTCAGCGGCCGAGGCGGGTGTAGTCTAGGATGGAGTGGCTGATTTGGCCGGCCGCGAGGGCGGTGCGGTCGGTGAGCGGGCTGGAGGGCGAGAGGTCTTCGCCGAGACGGAAGATCAGGCGATGGGTGCCGTCGTCGTCGGCAGGACTGAAGAGCCCGGGCACGACGACCTGCGCGGGGACGGTGCGACGGACTTCGGTCGCGGCGGAGCAGGGCAGGGGAAAGTTGAGGTTGTGCACGATGAACGTGCGGGGGGGAGTGGCGATGACGAGGCCCGGAGCGAGACGCGCAGCGTGGGCGGCGGAATGACGCAGGGTCACGAGCAGTTCGGCGTCGGGGCGGTCGTGGTTGGCCTTAAGCCGCTCGTAGACTTCGGCGGTGAGATCTTGCGAGAACGCGATCGCGGGCAGGCCGTGGAGGGCGCCTTCCCACGCGCCGGCGATGGTGCCACTGGCGATGATGAAGCCGAGGGAGGCGTTTAGCCCGAGGTTGATGCCGCTGAGTACGGCATCGGGGCGAGAGAGGCCGGCGCCGGGGAGCAAGTGAGCGAGGGCGATGTTGACGCAATCGGACGGGGTGCCGTCGACGGACCACGTGGGGCAGGCGAGGAGGGGAAACGGAGAGGGCTGCGCGAGGCGCTCGGCGTGGACGGGGCGGTGGCGGGTTTTGGCGGCGCCGGTCCAGCTTTGCTCAGTTTTGGGCGCGACGACAGCGACGGTGTGGCCGGCGGCGAGAAGCGCGGCGACAAGTTCGTGAAGGAACGGGCTGGCGATGCCGTCGTCGTTGGTGACGAGAAGATTCATGGGTGTGGAGGAAACCATGAAATACACGAAAGACACGAAAAAGGAAAACCGGAGCGTCACCCGGGTTTTTCGGATGTGGGAGCGAGCTGGCTCGCGACGGGCGTGGCGGAGTCGCGAGCGAGCTCGCCCCCACAGGGTTTACGGAATGGCAAAGATGCGAATCAAGAAGACGGAGCCCGAACACGGGCAAGATGCGCATGTTGCTTTTTGGGCATAAAAAAGCCGCGACGTTTGGGGCGTCGCAGCTTGAGGGGGATCGCGGGGTGAAGCCGCTCCTACCGTTGGGTGTTGGCGTTAAAGCGCGTTGGGGACAACGCGCTCCACCTTATTGGGCGGGCGCGGGGGCTTGGCCTTCTTGGTCGCGCATCGCGGCCTTGCGGCTGAGGCGGACTTTGCCGGAGCGTTCGTCGATGCCGATGCACTTCACGGTGATCATCTCGCCCATCTTCACGACATCCTCGGTGCGGCGCACGCGCTGCTCGGAGAGTTCGCTGATGTGGCAGAGGCCTTCTTTGCCCGGGGTGCACTCGACGAAGCAGCCGAAGTCCTTAATGCCGGTCACGCGACCGGTGTAGGTTTTGTTCAGCTCAATGGGTTCGCCGCCACCGCCACCACCGCCGGGACCGGAACCGCCGCCGCAGAGGCCGTCGATTTCCTTGATGGCACGGGCCATCGCGTCGCCGTTGTTGGAGTAGATGAAGATTTTTCCCGAATCGTCGTCGGAGATGTCGATCTGCGCGCCGGTCGTCTCGGTGATGCGGCGGATCGTCTTGCCGCCGGGCCCGATGAGCAGGCCGATCTTCTCGGGATCGATCTGGATCGTCTGGATGCGCGGGGCGTATTGGCTGAGGCCGGCGCGGGGCGCGGGCAGCGAGGCGACCATCGTCTTGATGATTTCGATGCGCGCGTCGCGGGCTTGGAAGATCGCGGTCTTGGCGATTTCAAAGGGCAGGCCGTTGATCTTCAGGTCGAGCTGGAAGCCGGTGATACCCTTGGTGGTGCCGGCGACCTTGAAGTCCATGTCGCCGAAGTGGTCTTCTTCACCGAGGATGTCGGTGATGGTGGTCCACTTCGTGATCGCGCCGGAGGCATCCATCTCGGTCATGAGGCCGCAAGAGATACCGGCAACGGGAGCGATGATCGGCACGCCGGCGTCCATGAGGGCCAAGCAACCGCCGCAGATCGAAGCCATCGAGGTCGAGCCGTTGGAGGCCATGATCTCGGAGACGACGCGGATGCTGTAAGGGAACGCGTCCTCGGGCGGGAGAATCGGAACGAGCGAGCGCTCGGCGAGAGCGCCGTGGCCGATTTCGCGACGGCCGGGGCCGATGAAACGGCCGGCTTCGCCGACGGAGAACGGCGGGAAGTTGTAGTGGAGGAAGAACGACTTCGACGTCGCGCCGCCGGTGAGGCCGTCCATGTCTTGGGCTTCTTTCGTGGGCCCGAGGGTGACGATGGCGATGTTTTGGGTATCGCCGCGTTGGAACATGGCGGAACCGTGGACGCGCGGGAGGACGCCGACCTGCGCTTGCAAGGGCCGCAGGGCTTTCGCGTCGCGGTGGTCGGAGCGGACGCCCTTGGCGAGCACGGTGGCGCGGTAGGCTTTGTATTGGAGGTCTTCGAAGACGACGTTGAGGTCGACATCGGTGAACTTGCCTTCGCCGAGCTCCTTGAGGAGGGCGGCCTTGGCTTCGTCCTTGAGGAGCTTCACGTTGTTCGAGCGAACGTTCTTCTCGAAACCGAAGATGGCGGCGGAGACGCGGTCAGCCGGGACGACGCGCTCAATGATGGCGCGGGCCTCGGGGGTGGCGCCGACGAGCTTGAAGGTGGCCTTGGGCTTACCGGCGAGGGCGGTGAGCTCCTTGATGGCGGCGATTATGGGTTGGATGGCGTCGTGACCGAAGGCGAGGGCTTCAATGAAGCGTTCCTCGGTGATCTGGTCGGCGGAACCCTCGATCATGAGCATATCCTTGGCATTGCCCACGTAGATGAGGTCGAGCGACGAAGAATACATCTGCTCAATGTTGGGGTTGGCGACGAACTTGTCGTCGATCAATCCGACGCGCACGCAGCCGATGGGCCCGTTCCATGGAATGTCGGAGATGGCGAGGGCGGCGGAGGCGCCGTTGACCATCGCGATGTCGGAATCGTGGATCAGGTCGGCGGAGAGGAGCGTGCCAATGATCTGAACTTCATTGAGAAAACCCTCGGGGAAGAGCGGGCGGCAGGGACGGTCGCAGAGGCGGGAGATCAGGATCTCGCGCTCGGAAGGACGACCCTCGCGCTTGAAATAACCGCCGGGGAAACGGCCAGCTGCGGCGTATTTGTCGCGGTAGTCGCAGGTGAGGGGGAAGAAGTCTTGGCCCGGACGCATGGTGGTTGCGGCGCAGGCGGTGACGAGGACGTTGGTCTCGCCAACGTTGACGTTGACGGCGCCGCCCGCGAGCTGGGCGATGGAGCCGGTGGAGAAGGTCATCCCGAGGCCGGGAACGGTGACATTGTGTTTCTGATTCATAGTTTTGTAGACGGTTTCGGACGATTCGGACGGTTTCGGATAAGTGCGGCCAAGCTGAGGCCGCGGATTTTTAACGTTCTGACGGTTTAGTTTTCGATTAACGGACAAGAATCGCCGGAGAGCCGCACAGGTGCGGCGCAGGCGATTCGGGGTTGAGCTGCGGTCGGCGCGAAGGCTGGCCGGGCTTGGCAATCATCTCGGTCAGATTCGAGAGATTTCAGGTTGGCGTCGGGGAGGAGAGCGCCTGCGAGCAGGCGGCCTACGCGGCGGCAATCAGAAATGTCCCGGTCTTGATTCGAGTGTCGGTAAAGACAACGGGCGACCCGCGGATCGGGTCGCCCGTGCGATTCAAAGCGTTATTTGCGAAGACTGAGCTTCGCTAGGATATCGGTATACTTGTTCAGTTCGTGCTTCTTGAGATAATCGAGAAGCTTACGACGACGACTCGCCATTTGCAGCAGGCCACGGCGCGAATGGAAATCTTTGCGGTGGGTGCGGAGATGCTCGGTCAAGTGATTGATCCGGGCAGTGAGGAGTGCGATCTGAACTTCGGACGAACCGGTGTCGGTGTCGTGGGTTTTGAACTTTGCGATTATTTCTGGCTTAACTACGATGGTGGATGACATGGTTTAGTATTTGAGTTGCACGACTGTAGGGGACCTTTGCAGGCCCCGTGCCACCCGCTGCTCCCGAAGTAAATTCGGGTTGAGCCGATGCCACCGTTTTAATCTGACGGAATGCCAGACCGGTCATGGTGAGCGTCCACAACCGATGGACCCTCACTAACGCAAGGGGACAGGTTCTAAAACACCGGTCGGTCGCGCAAGCGCAAATTTGGAGCGATTTCGTGACGGCGGATGCAGCCGTAGCGGGCGAGACGATCGGATTGCGCGACTGAACGGTTTTAGGCGGCCTAGGCGTCGTGGTCAGTTTGAGAGCAGATTCCGCGGTTTGAGTCTTTCATCGCAGCGCGATTTCCCCACACGTTGAGGCATGTCGTCGCGCATTCTTTTCACCGGTGGTTCCGGCAAGGCCGGCCGCCACGTTCTCCCGTGGCTCGCGAGCCGCGGCCACGCCCTGCTGAATTTTGACCTCACGCCTTCGGAGTATCCTTCCATCCCTACGCTGCTGGGTGACATGACGGACGAAGGCCAAGTGTTCAACGCGATGACCACGCATTTTGGCTTCGATGGTTTCACCCGCGGGCAACCGCCCGCGCCGGTGGATGCGGTGGTGCATTTCGCCGCCGTGCCCCGCGTGCTCCTCCGACCGGACAACGAGACGTTTCGCATCAACGTCATGGGCACCTACAACGTGATCGAGGCGGCGATGAAGCTCGGCATCCGCAAAGTGATCATCGCCTCGAGCGAGACCACCTACGGGGTGTGTTTCGCCGAGGGCGACACTGACTACCATGCTTTTCCCCTCGATGAGGACTACGACGTAGACCCGATGGACAGCTACGGCCTCTCCAAGGTCACCAACGAGAAAACCGCCCGTGCCTTCGCGGCGCGCTACCAGGCCGACATCTACGCGCTGCGTATCGGCAACGTGATCGAGCCGCACGACTATGCCCGCTTCCCCGGCTTTGTGGCCAACCCGCCGCTGCGAAAGCGCAACGCGTGGAGCTACATCGACGCCCGTGATCTCGGCCAGATCGTGCACCGCTGTCTGCAAACGGATGGGCTCGGCTTCCAGGTCTTCAACGCCGTTAACGACACGATCACGGCTGACGGACCGACCGGTGAGTTTTTGAAAAAATGGTGTCCAAACACGCCGCACCGGCGACCGCTGGTCGGGGCTGAAGCGCCGCTTTCCAACCGCAAGATCCGGGAAAAACTCGGATTCAAGGAAGAGCATCCTTGGCGGGCCGAAGTCGCGCGGCTCGCGGCCAAATAGTCTGCCGGTGCGGCCGGAAAGACGGGCGGGTGGAAAATTTCCCCGAACTTCGCTCTCGGCAGAGCTGACAAAGGGAGGGGAGGCATTTTGGTTCTATGGATGCTTGCTACTTCGCTTTCCCGTCTCCGACTCGTCGGTCTCCTTGAGGGTGTTTCCTACCTGCTGCTGCTCGGCGTAGCGATGCCGCTGAAATACGTTTTGGGGGAACCGCTCGCGGTGCGTTACGTGGGCATGGCGCACGGCATTCTGTTTGTGCTTTACCTCTTGGCGATGGTGCCGGTGGCGCTGGATTTTCGTTGGTCGCTGAAGACCGTCGCGCTTGGGGTGCTCGCGAGCATCCTGCCGGCCGGGCCTTTTGTTTTCGACGCTAAGGTCTTGAAGAAAATGGCAACACCGCGCGCGTGATCGGGCGGAGTTTTTCAGGAATTCCGATCACGCAGGTCGCCAGGTAGGAGCCCGCTTGCGGGCGATTCGACGCGATTCCTTGCCGTGGGCGGGGATCGCCCGCAAGCGGGCTCCTACTTGGGGCAACGTCCGATACGTGCGAGCGCGGGGCGCAAAAAAGCGGCACCCGGCCGAAGCCGGATGCCGCCGAAAGCCGAGCGCGTTGCGGGTGCGCTTAGAAGAACTTGTACTCGACGCTTAAGGTGAACGAGCGGCCGCGCGGGTCGGCGATGCGCGGTTCCCAGCTGCTGCCAGCACCGGTGTTCGTGTCGTAGGAGATGCTGAACGGCGGATCCTGGTTGAGCAGGTTCTTGATGCCGGCGACGACCGTGAGGCTCTTGCTCCAACGATAGGTCAGGCTGGCGTTGTAGGTGATATAGGCGTCGACCTTGGGGTTGTAGTCGGGGGCGAAGGGCAGATACACGCCGCTCAGAATACCGGGTGGGACGTAGTCCATGTAGCCGGCGCGATAAAGCTGACTGACCCGCGAGACCCACTTGCCCTTGCGGTAAGAAACGGAAGCCGTGGACTTCCACTTGAGTCCGATGTCACTGGCGCGAGTGAACCGGCCGACTTCGCTGTTGCCGAAGGGTGCGTTGGCGATGAGCCGGGACTGCTTTTCGAGGAGTTGGCTGACATTCACGTCACCGACGAGTTTTCCGTTCCACAGGTCCGTTTCGCCGCGGGCACTGTATTCGATCCCGGCGGTCTCGGTTTCGCCGGCGTTGATCGGCCGGGCGTCAATCGCGGTGATGGTGTTGGTCGTCGCGTCCCCAAGGAAGGCATTGGGGAAGAGCCGGTAGTTCGCGAGGATGGTGGAGGCGGCGAGAGTTTGGATCGTGCCGGTGCGATTCACCGACCACCAGTCCACGCCGAAGGTGATGTTCTTGATCGGCGAAACGACCACGCCGAACGAAGTCATTTTGGCTTCTTCGGGGTCCAGATTGGCCCGGCCGCCGCTGATGATATCGAGACTGTTGGCCGGAATGGCTGTACCGGTGACGGGGTTGATGAGGTCGGCGCCGGCGTAGATCACCCGGAACGACGGATCGAACTGTTGCTTGAAGGTCGGCACGCGGAAACCGGTGTTGTAGGAACCGCGGAAGAGCACCTGTTCGATCGGGGTGTAGCGCAGGGTATACTTCGGGTTGATCGTGCTACCAAAGCCCGTGTAATCGTCGCGGCGGCCGGCGACGTTGAGGTCGAGGTTCTTCAAGATTGGAATCTGCAATTCGGCAAAGACGGCCTTGACGGTGCGCTCGAGCGTGCCGGCGGTGGCGAGAGCATTGTCGAAGGGCACATTGAAGATCAGCGAGTCGACGCTGCTGACGTTGGAGCGCCGATCGCCTTCAAATTTATACTCTTCTTTGCGGTAATCGAGGCCCACCGCGCCTTGGATGATGCCGCCGGGAAGTTTGAAGACCGGGCCCGACGTCGCGAAGTCCGCGCCGGTGGTGGTGAACGTGCCGCCGAAAAGCTCGACGCCGGTCGCAGAGGCCGCTTTGAGGCCATCGGTTGCGGCTTGCGTCTGCGTGTAGGAGAAGGGATTGAGCACACCGGTTTTGATGAGATTGGTGAAGGGCACGCTGTAATAATATCCTTTCAGCAGTTTCGACTTCGACTTGCTCTGAGACTGGGAAATGCCGGCCCGATATTCCCACTCGGAGAAAAACTGCAGTGGAACGGGCAGAGGACCCTCGAGGGAACCGAGGAAGCGGCGGGTGTCGCTGACGGTGTTGATCTCGCGATTGCCGCCGGGGAGCGCGCGCCAGCGGAAAGCGAGCGGCGCGCCGCGATTGACTTCGAGGGCGGGGAGGTAGGCGACGAGGGCGTTGAAGACCCGGTTGTAGTCGGGGCCGGAGCTGGGATAGACCATGCCCGAGAGGGGATTTGGCACCACGGTGTTATTGGCGGTCGTAGTGGTGGTCTGGGCGCCGCTGGCGGCGAGGCCGGCGGAACTCCATTGATTGGGTGAAAAGCTCTTGGTGGAATCGGAACGACCGATCACCGCCTCCGCCGTCATGATGTGCTTGCCGAGCAGGTAGGAACCGCGGCCGACGAAGTTGGTGTTTTTAACGGGTTGCTGGAGGACAGCGGCGCGGCCGGTGTCCCAGGCGGAACCGTATTTCGGGTTGGCATTGATCAGGTTGGCGGCGGAGGTCCAGAGGAGTTCCTGATAAGGACCCATGCCGTCGAGGCCGTTGTAGCCTGCGGTGTTGGTGGGGAGATCGACGATGTTGATGCCGGTGACGCGGATGTTCGCGTTTGCCGGATCAACCGGGAAAGCCGCGGCCGTGGATGTACCGATGGCGGTGGTGAGGTTAGGCACCGGGAAGAGCGTGGCGATGGGCGTGCCGCGGGTGTCGGGCGAGATGCCGCGTCTCGGCTGAAAGGTGTCTACGAAGTCGCGCTGGCTGCCGTTGAGGCGCTTGCTGTCCGACAGGGCCAGCGAGGCCGTGATATTCCACTTGTCCCGGTTGAGGTTGCCCAAACCACCAACGATGGAATAACGGTAAATATTGCCGCCGCCGTCATCGGTGACGTCGAACGCGGTGTTGGCCACGAGGCCTTGAAAATCGCGTTTCGTGATGAAGTTGATCACGCCGCCGACCGCATCGGTGCCGTAGATGGCGGAGGCGCCGTCTTTGAGGACTTCGACCCGCTCGATGGCGGCGAAGGGAATGGAGTTGAGATCAACCACGCCGCCGTTGAGGCCGTGCGAGGCGACGCGACGACCGTTGAGCAAAATGAGGGTGGCGTTAGAACCTTGGCCGCGAAGATTGGCCGAGGTGGCACCGTTATTGCCGCGCGCGGCACCGGCAACGACGTCGGCCTGCGACGCGAGGTTGTCCAGGCCGTTGCCGTTGATGTTGAGATTCATGATGAGCTGCTCGGCGCTCGCGATGCCTTCTTGCTCCATTTCGAGCTTGGAGAAAACGGCGAGGGGCAAAGCGCCTTCGTCGGCGACTCGCTTGATCAAGGAGCCTGTGACGGTGAACCGTTCAAGCTTCGTGACGGGTTGGCCAACGGTGGTTTCGGGCGCGGGAGTGGTCTGGGCGTGAGTGGCAGGGATCAGGCTCGAAGCGACGAGGAACATGAGCCAAGTCGCGGTTCTAGGTAGGGTGCGGATGATCATAATGTGGATGGTTGGTGTGAAAAAAACTGACCGGTAGAATGTGACAAATTCGCGACGAATCGCGGCCTGGGCGAGTTTTTTCCTGCCTTTACCAAAAGCAGGGAGACTGCCGGACCAGGGGCACAGCCGGGCGGTTTCGGTGCGAGGCACTGCGGGCGCCGATCTGCGGGTGGTTGTCCTCGGCGCGGTTGCTCGATGAATCGTTGCCGATATGGAAATTCGGCGCCGGGGCGCTGGTGGTTGCGGGATTGGCGCTCACGGTTTTCGGGCCGCGGTTACGCCGAGTCACGGTCGGGGCGTGAAGCGGCCGGGGGGCGGCCGCGCCCGCGGTTATTTGCCCAGTAGGTGTTCGAGCACGAGCTGGTCGAGGTCTTGGTAGTTGAGGTCGGCGATGAGGGCGTCGGCCTGCTCGGTGGGATAGGTGCGGGCTTTCTCGAGGAGGCGGAGGAAGGTTTTACGGGAATTCTCGAGGTGCTTTAAGTAGTGTTCCTCGCGGGTCGTGCGGAACGGATGGACGTCGAAGGCAACGTATTCGCCCGAGCGACCGTAGCCGTTGCGTTCGAGGGCGCGGACTTGGTTGAAGGCGACCCGGAGATTGGCGGAGCCGAAGGGTTTGTCTTGGTCGAACTTCAGGCCGTTTTGGTCGTTGAGGTGGATCGACCAAAGTTTGCCGAACGACATGGCGAAATCTATTTCGTCGGCGGGATCGAGGCCGGCGAGGATGGAGTGGGCGGACTCGATGAGGCAGCCGATGCGCTTGGGGTCGCGGGTGAGGTGGGCGATGGCGAGGGCGTGGCCGATGGTGGGGATGTAGGCATGGTCCATCGGCTCGTTGGGCTTGGGCTCGATGCAGAGACGGGCTTCCGGGTCATGGGCCAGCATCTCGTCGAGGGCGGCGGCGAGCAGTTCGGTCGAGCGTGCGCCGGATTTGGATTCGCGCAAATAAGTGCCCTCACGAGCGAGCCAGAGCACGATGAGATGGGTGCCGAGCTCGCGGGCGATATCGATCGTCTGCTTGGAGCGATCGAGGGCGTATTGACGGTCGGCTTTGCGATTGGAGGTGTAGCCGCCGTCGACCGTGCGCGGGGAAAACCAGAGGCGGGGAGCGACGATCTCGGCCACGATGCCTTCGCTGTCGAGTTGGTGGCGGAGGGCTTTGGCTTCTTTGAGCACTTGCGCGCGGGACTTCGAGTCGATTTCGGGTACGGCGTCGTCGTCGTGAAACATCATCGCGGCGAAGCCCAGTTTCTTCAGAGCGGCGAGTTTCCAAGGGAAGGATTGGGCGGGGCGGGTCTCTGGCCCGTAGGGGTCGCGGCCCTCACTGAAGTTCCATGGGCCGGCACAGAAGCGATACTCGGTTTTAATCATGTGCGAGATTGGAGCGCTCCGGCGAAAATGGACGAGCGGAAATTCTGCGGATTTTCATCTGCGCAGGATTTAGAAATGCCGCTTGCTAACACCGTTTGATGTGATCTTTCGGTGAGGAGTGCGTCTTCCGGCTCACAAACCGCAGACCTGCTCGCGGTTCCAACCAACGTCAGCGTTTAAGAAGTTATCCTCCCCATGAAAACTCCCGTCTCATCCAACCTTTCCCGCCGCGATTTTGTGCGGCTCTCTTCTCTCACGGCCGGAGCGGCCGTGATGGCCACCGCCGGCACTACGCGTGGACTCGGTCAGGTCGCCGGCTCGGATAAGATCCGGGTCGGTATCATCGGTTGCGGCGGCCGCGGCCGCGGCGCCGGCAAGAACGTCCTCGATGCCGCCGCGGGGGTCGAAATCGTGGCAGTCGGCGATCTGTTTGAGCAACAGGCGGTGCGGGCCCGCGACCAGTTCAAGGTCTCGGCCGACAAAACGTTCTGGGGCTTCGACGCGTTCCAAAAAGTTTTGGCGACGGATGTGAACTACGTGATCCTAGCGACCCCGCCGGGGTTTCGGCCGAGCCACTTCGCCGCAGCGGTCGCTGCGGGTAAACATATCTTCATCGAGAAGCCGGTTGCCGTCGACCCGACGGGCATCCGCTCGATCATCGCGACGGGCAAAATCGCGACTGAGAAACGTCTCGGGGTCGTGGCCGGCACGCAACGTCGGCATCAGGCCAGTTACATCGAGACGATGAACCGGATCAAAGACGGTGAGTTGGGCGAACTGACGGGCGGGCAATGCTACTGGAACGGCGACGGCATTTGGTTCCGGGAGAAGAAGGACTGGCTCGCTAACCTCAGCGACTTCGAGTGGCAGTGCTGGAACTGGTATCACTGGGATTGGATGTCGGGCGACCAGATCGTGGAGCAACACATCCATAACATCGACGTGATGAATTGGGCTTTTGGCGGTCCGCCGGTTAAATTTTACGGCATGGGTGGCCGGCAGAATCGCGGCAGTATCCCCGGTAACATCTGGGACCATTTTTCAGTCGAGATGGATTACGCCAACGGCGCGCGCGTCTCGAGCATGTGCCGCCACGCTGCGAAGACCGCCACGCGCATCGGCGAGCGGGTCGTCGGTACCAAAGGTGTCGCGATTCCCAACAACGCCACGATCACCGGCGAGAAACCGTTCAACTATACCGGGCCGAACAAAGACCCGATGGTGACGGAGCACGCCGACCTGATTGCCAGCATCCGCGCGAATAACCCGCTCAATGAAACGCTGCAGGTGGCGGAGAGCACGCTCACCGCCATCGGCGCGCGGATGGCGGCCTACACGGGGCGCGAGGTGTCGTGGAAATGGCTCATGGAGGGCTCGAAACTCGATATTTTCCCGGCCAATCCCGGTCCCGGTCCCGGCATCTTCGGCCCGGTGGCGATTCCCGGAACGACGCCGTTGGTCTGAAGTTATACAATTCGGCCCGCCGCGAAACCGGCGGGCTTTTTAGTGGCCAAGATTTTCCTAGCACCGCTCCGGTTGGAGCGGCTGCAATCCCGCCGGTTCAACCCCCACGATTTGTATCCCCGCCATGAAACTCCGCTCTTTCCTGATCGCCGCGCTCACGCTCGGTACCTCGCTACTCCACGCTGCCGATCGCAAGTTGGTGATGATCGCCGGCCCGGTTAGTCACCCGCCGTTGATGCACGAATTTAAAGCCGGCTCGACGCTGTTGCAGAAACGCCTCGAGGTTTTCCCGAGTTTGAAGACGGTGCTGATTACCAACGGTTGGCCGACCAAGATCGTCGAAGGCAAACGGGTCGATGATAACTCGGTCCTCGAGGGGGCCGATGCAGTCTTCATCTATTCGGACGGTGGAGCCAACCACCTGGCGGTGCGGCCCGAGCGGCTCGCGGTGTTAAGCGCGCTTGCCAAGAAAGGCGCGGGCATCGGTATGGCGCACTACGCGGTCGAGGTGTTGGCCGACAAGGGCGGCGCCGAGTGGAAGGACTGGATCGGCGGCCACTACGACACGGCTTTCTCCTGTAATCCAATCTGGGACGCCGATTACAAAGAGCTACCGGTGCATCCCGTGACTCGCGGCGTGAAGCCCTTTCGCACCAAGGACGAGTGGTATTTCAACATGCGCTTCCGCGACGGCAAAGCGGGCGTGAAAGACCTGCTCGTGGCGACGCCGCCCGACGCCGTGCGCGATGGGCCGTATGTTCACCCCAAAGGTCCCTACGCGCACATCCAAGCCGCAAAAGGCCAGGCCGAGACGATGATGTGGGCGGTGGAGCGACCCGACGGCGGACGCGGCTTCGGTTTCACCGGCGGACATTTTCATAAGAACTGGCAGAACGACGACCAGCGCCGGCTGATCCTAAACTCACTCGTGTGGCTTGCGAAACTTGACGTGCCAAAAGGCGGCGTCGATTCGGCTCCGGTTGATGACGTCGAGATCATGCAGAATCTCGACGAGAAGAAGATCAACGTGCCGAAAGCGGCCGCGCCGAAAAAGGAAGAAGCCAAGGGCGCGGCGGCACCGGCGACGAAGTGAACGCTTTCGGGCGACCTTAAAAGTAGTGCAGGGTCTCTGATCCGCTCTCAAACCGCGTGCCGGCCGATGGGCGCCCAAGGCGGGCTGGGAAAGGGCGGGTCGGAGACCCCGCCCTCCACGCGGAGGCGTGGCCCACAGCCGTATTTTGACAGCGGGCGCGCAACGGTCACGGTGACGTCATGGCCAGTCCAAATTTTTCGATCACCCGCCGCGTGGAATTTCACGAAACTGACGCCGCTGGGATCATGCACTTCTCCAATTTCTACCGCTGGATGGAGGTGTGTGAGCACGAATGGTTTCGGGCGACCGGTCTGGCGATGATGAGCACGACCCCGGAAGGCGTGCGGCTCGGTTGGCCGCGGCGGGAGGCCTCGTGCGGGTTCGTGCGGCCGTTGCGTTGCGGTGACGTCGTGCGCGTCACGGGTTCGGTGGCAGATGTCGGGACAACCAGCGTGACCTACGAATTTGTTTTTGAAAAAGATCGCGCCGGGAAATGGACCGAGGTCGCCCGGGGCCGAATGTCCACGGTGCATGTAAAGCAAGATTCCGCCGGGCGGATGGAAGCGGAGCCGGTCCCGGAAAAGGTGCGGGACGTTTTGGCGCCGAGGGCGTGATGCCGGACCGCCGGCCGGCGGCTTCAGGCGGACGGGTTTTGAGCCGATAGTGGCGGGATGAAGAACGGAGCCGTGCGGTTCATTTTAGTTTTCTGTTTTCTTTCATCGGTCGCCGCGCGGGGAAAATCGGCGTGGGATCAGCTGCGGATCGGGATGCCGGAGTTTGAAGCCGAGGCGATGCTCGGACCGCCCCTGCTCCGCAGCGCCGGGCAGGACTTTGCCGGGTGGGATCCTACAACCCTCGCGCCGAGCTGGTGTTTTATGGTCCTCTGATCGCCTGGTCTGTCCCGCGGGAAGGCAAGGACCCCGGGCGAGTAGTCGACGTAGGGCAGGCGCTGCTGCAAGGGATGCGCTGGCGGTCCGTTTCTGCCCAAGCTGATCCGTGATCTGCCGGTGGCGGAACTTCGCTCGCCGATCACGCCGGCGGTCGGGCGTTAGGCGTTTCGATTCGGGCGTTGAGGTCCACGAGCCGGCCGGCGGTTTGCCGACCGTGTCCGCTACGGATACAACAG
>NSIG01000077.1 GCA_002737275.1 Opitutia bacterium | reverse complement strand
CTTTGCCATCGGTCTTTTTGGCGACGTAAGCGATGTTGTCGGCGACGAATCGTTCGTAATAAAGGGGAGCTTCCGTGGTGATGGGAACGACGGTAACATCGCGGGCGCCGGTGTCGGTGGGCGTGGAATTCACGCGGAGGACGACGGATTTGCCGACGGTGCCGACGAGGGCGGAGTAGATATTGGCAAGGTCGCGGACGGGCTGGCCGTTAACGGCGAGAATGAAATCACCGGCGCTGACGTTGACGCCGAGTTCGGTGAGTGGAGACCGCGTCTTGGTCTGCCAGTTTTCGCCGGGCAAAATTTTATCGATGCGATAAGCGCGGGTGGCGGGGTCGCGGGAGAGTTCCGCGCCAAGGAGGCCGGTCTTGATGCGCGGGGCTTCGATGCGATCCCCGCCGCCCACGTAGGCGTGGCCGATGCGAAGCTCGGAAATCATCTCGCCGATGAGGTAGGTGAGATCGTTGCGCGTCGCGACGGAGGGGAGGAGCGCGGCGTATTTGGCGCGCTGCGCGGGCCAATCGACGCCGTGCATATTCGGGGCGTAAAAGAAATCCCGCATCTGGCGCCAGCTTTCGTCGAAGATCTGTTTCCACTCGGCGGGCCGGTCCAGCTGCATTTCGAGGGAGGAGACGTCGACTTTGGCGTCGGGCTTGAGTTCGACTCTGGTGGTGGGCAGATCGATGAGCGAGTAATCGCGGCCCGAGCGGACGAGCATTTTCTTGGCGTTGGTGGTGATTTGGAATCCGTCGAAGTTCCCGAGCTCAGTTTCTTTTTTGGCTTTGAGATCGTAGAGCGCGAGGGTGGAGCGGGACGAGGCGCCGCCGCCGAAACCCTCGCCGCCGCCCCCGCCGCCTTGCGGGCCGCCGGGGGCGCGACGGTAATAAATGCGTTCGCCGATCATGGAAATCGACCCGTAGTTGGAGGGAGCAATGGGTAGGCCGATGGCCCGCCCTGAAAGTCCGTCGGCATCGACATTTACCGAAATTTTCGGTTTCGGATTTTCGATTTTAGATTTTTCGGAGGCGGCGGGTTTGACGGCGTCTGGTTTTTCGGCGGGAGCGTCGGCGGGCTTCTTTTCCTCGTCCTTGGCGATGGCGACTTCGTCGCTTTTGGGGGCGAAAGGCGAGAGTGTGTCTTTGGCGAGGGCGACGAGGAAGACGCGCTCCATATCGAGATAAGCGTAGTTCCACTCGGTGTCGGAGTAGATGGGGCGGTAGTCGCGGGCTGAGGCGAAGAGGAGCCACTTGCCGTCGTCGCTAAAGTTGGGCGCGGTCGAGGCGTAGGCGTCATCGGTGACGGCGAGGGTTTCTTTGGCGGCGAGGCCGAAGAGCATGATCTTCGAGAGGGTGCCGCGTTCCTGCTTCACATAGGTGACCCATTGGGAATCGGGCGCCCAGCCATAGGTCGTGATCGGGGCGTCGGGATTCTCGGCGACGGTGACGATGGCCTTCGATTCGGCGTCGATGTAGCGGAGGCGCTGCTTGCGGTCGCCCCAGAGGAGTTTTTTCGAATCGGGCGACCAGCTGGGCGAGAACGGGTAGGTGTCGTTGTTGGAAGTCAGCTGGGTCGCGGCGCCTCTCCCGTCTTGGGGGCGAACATAGAGTTCGAACTCGCCCGTCGCATCGGAGAGGTAGGCGATCAACTTGCCGTCGGGGGACCAGGTGGCGCCGCGCTCGTGCACGCCCTGCGTCTGGGTGAGGTTGCGGGTCGGACCGTCTTTGGCGGGGACGGTGTAGACATCGCCGCGGGCGACGACGGTCACACGTTGGCCGTCGGGCGCGGGGGACACGGAGCCGACGAAGCGGGCGACGTTGGTGAGGCCGGGGCGGGCGGAGGCGGAATCCTCGCGGACGGTGATCGGGACAACGGCGGATTTTTCCGTGGCGAGGTCGAATTTCCAAATCTGACCGGCTTGCTCGAAGACGATCGTTTTGCCGCCGAGGGAAGGAAACTTGATGTCGTAATCAGTGAAGGTCGTGAGCTGCTTGATCTGTTTTGTGGCGAGGTCGTAGCTGAAGAGATTGGCGCGGGCGGTGCGCTCGGAGACGAAGTAGATTTTGCCGTTGGACGCCCACATGGGGAAGAGGTCCTGGGCGGGATGGTCGGTGATGTTTTCGAGGGCGCCGGACTTCAGATCAAAGATCCAGATGTCGTCGGCCATGCCGCCGCGATATTGTTTCCAAGTGCGGAATTCGCGGAAGATGCGGTTGTAGGCGATCTTGGTGTCGTCGGGCGAATAGGAGACGAAACCGCCGCGGGGCACGGGGAGTTGGGTTGGAACATCGCCTTCGAGGCCGACCGTGAGAAGTTGGCCGATGAAAGGATTGAAAGAGGGCCCGCGGGACCGAAAGACAATCTCGGCGGTGGTGTTGCGCCAGCCGAAGACGAGGTTGTTGGGACCCATGCGGTCGGCGAGGTCGTCGCGGTCGAGGGTCGCGGAGATGGTGAGGCGTTTGGGGGCGCCACCGGCGGATGGCATGACATAGACCTCGGTGTTGCCGTCGTATTGGGCGGTGAAGGCGAGTTGCGCACCATCAGCCGAGAAGCGAGGGAAGATCGCGTAGCCGGGGCCGTCGGTGAGACGGCGGGCCGTGCCGCCACCGCCGGGAACGGTGTAGAGTTGGCCGGCGTAGGAGAAGACGATGGCTTCACCGTTGATGGCGGGGAATCGCAGGAGGCGGGTGGGCACCGGGTCGGCAGGACTCTGCCCCACGAGGCGGAGGGTTGTGAGGGTGATAGAGGCCAGAAGCCGGAGTTGGGTTCGCACTGAGAGACTCAACGAGCGCGGGTGCCGTCGGGCCAAGCGTTAATTTGGGTGGCGAAACGGGAGCGAAATCTGACCGCCGTGCGATTCTAGCTGAGCCGGTGGATCACGCGCAGGCCGGGAATATCGGAAAAGTGGGCGTCGAGGGTGAGGACGGTGGCACCGGCTTGAAGGGCGTGGGCGGCGATCAGGATGTCTTGCGCGGGGAGCACCCGGCGTTGGCGGTCGAGGGACCATGCGAGTTGCGCGGCGCGGGCCCAGATCTGCCGGGTCGTGGGTAGAAAGATCATCACGTCGAAGCGCTCACGGTAGCGGCCGAGGAGGTTGGGGTCGCGCTGGCCGCGGCAGACTTCGAGCACGATCATGCCGCAGGTCGCGAACTCCCAATCCCGGTCGTCGATCCCCGCCGCGAATTCGCGGAAGGGATCGCGACCGGCGCGGACGGCCCCGATGTAGATGTTGCTATCGGGCAGGATCAGGTCGGCCATAGGGCGCCTTTTCCTCGGCTACCATCATCACGGGCTGGGGTTCCTCGGGGTAGGAGGCCGGGTCGAAGGAAGCTTTCAACTCCTCCGGCGTGAGACCGAGGCCGGCGGAGAACAACTCCTTCATCTTGTGGCGGCGCGCCATCTCGTTGAGGGCGATTTCAACGGCCTCGGTCTTGGTCTTGGCCCCGGTGATCTTCATCACGCGATCCAAGACATCCTCGTCGATGTGCATGGTCATTTTCATGGGGACCCTACGAGTATGGCTCGTGAACCATACTGCAAATAAAAAGTATGGCTATGAAACCATTAATTTATTAATTAACGACTTAAGAGGTAAAACGTTTTTAGCGGTCAGACGCTCTCCAGCAGCTTGTAGAGGCGGGCGACCATCGGCGTAGCGTCGTCGAGGAGGCCGGCGCTGATGAGGGAATTGTCGAGGATCTGCTCGGCGACGAGCTTGGCTTTTTCCGGCGACGTGGTGTGCGTTTCGAAGAGGCGCTTCATCACGGCGGAACGCGGGTTGATCTCGAGGGTGACCTTCACGGGCTCGTCGGCGCCGTCCTTTTTCATGGCCTTCATCATGCGGCGCATTTGGGGCGACATGAACTTGTCGGCGTTGACGGCGAGGGCCGGCGAATCGACGAGGCGGTCGCTGGCTTTTACTTCCTCGACGCGGGCGCCGAGGGTTTCTTTGAGCCAGGCGGTGAGTTTCTTGGTGTCGTCTTCGCTGAGGGCGCCTTCGGGCTTGGGGAGGTCGGAGAGTTTGACGTCGGCGTGGTCGGCGGCGGTGAGCTTCTTGCCGTCGAACTCGCGGACGTTGCTCATGACATATTCATCAACGGCCTCATAGCAGAAGATGACCTCGAGGTTGCGGGCTTTAAAGCCTTCGAGATAGGGGCCGGTTTCGAGGGCGGCGCGGTTGGGGCCAACGAGATAGTAGATCTCTTTTTGCTCGGCGCCCATGCGGGTGACGTAGTCGGCGAGAGAGGTGGTCTTGCCCTTGTCGGTTAGGGAGGACTCGAAGCGGAGAAGCTTCGTGAGTTGCTCCTTGTGCGTGTAGTCCATGGCGGCTCCCTCTTTCAGGAAGATGCCGAACTCGAAGTAGAACTCGTTGAAGGCATCGGGGCGGGCCTCGGCTTCTTCGGAGAGGAATTTGAGGAAGCGCTTCGTGACGACTTTGTTGAGTTTCTCGACGAGGGAACGGTCCTGCATCGTCTCGCGGGAGATGTTGAGC
Organism: Opitutia bacterium; assembly: GCA_002737275.1. GTDB lineage: Bacteria > Verrucomicrobiota > Verrucomicrobiia > Opitutales > Opitutaceae > Tous-C4FEB. The sequence goes on along the minus strand of NSIG01000077.1, from coordinate 10,229 downwards.
GGGAGGTCCTCGCTATCGATGACGCCCTTCATGAAGCGGAGCCACTCGGGGAGCAAGTCCTTGGGCTTGGCATCGATCAGGACCTTGCGGCAATAAAGGGAGACGGAGGCCTCGAGGCGGGACATGCCGAACTTCTCGGTGTTGTCCTTGGGGATGAAAAGGAGGGCGTTGATCGCGAGCGGGGCGTCGGCGCTGAAATGCAGGCGGAGGCGTGGGTCGTCGTGGGCGTGGGCCTGGAATTTGTAGAACTCGGTGTATTCCTCGTCCTTGATCTCGTTCTTCGAGCGGAGCCAGAGGGCTTGGACGGTGTTGATGTGTTTGGCATTGAGCTTGATTGGGAACGACACGAACGCGCTGTAACGCTCGAGGATTTCCTTGATCTTCCAGTCCTGCGCGTAGTCGCCGCAGTCGTCTTTGAGTTCGATAACGATCTTGGAACCACGGCGGAGGTCGGCGGCCTCTTCGACTTCGTAACTGCCGGAACCATCGCTCGACCAGACGTGGCCGGGTTCGGCGGTGCGCCAGGATTTCGAGTAAACTTTCACGGACTTCGCGACCATGAATGCGGAATAGAAACCGACTCCGAACTGGCCGATGAGATTGGAGTTTTTCGCTCCGCCCTCGCCGAGGGCCTTCAAGAACTGCTTCGAGCCGGAGTGCGCAATGGTGCCGAGATTCTCGACGAGTTCGGCGCGGGTCATGCCAACGCCAAAGTCTTCGATTGTGAGGGTTTTTGCTTTGTCGTTGGTGGTGACGGTGATTTCGAGCTCGGCCTTATCGTCGAAGATTTCCTTCTCGGTGATCTGGGTGTGGCGGAGTTTCTCTAGGGCGTCGGAGGCGTTGGAGACCAGCTCGCGGACAAAGATTTCCTTCTCGGTGTAGAGCGAGTGGATGACGATATCGAGGAGCTGTTTGATCTCGGCTTGGAACTCGAATTTTTGCGGTGCGTTGGTGGACATGGTAGGGATGGAAGTTGAGAGATGAGGATTGTGTGGTGAACGTCGAGTCGACCGGCGGAAACGCCGATAGAGCCCGCTATCATAGCAGACTGCGGAAAAAATCAAGCGGCGCGAACGGCGCCGGATCTCAGGAGCCGAGGGCGGCGATGACTTCGCGGGCGCAAACCACGCCGAAGACGAGCAGGCAGACGACCAGTGCGAGATTGCCGAGGCGGCCATTGGCGAGGGAGCCGACCCAGGCCCGGCGGTTGTTCAGATAAAGGAGGGTGGCCGCGAGGAACGGCATAAAGAACGCGCCCGCGATGGAAAACGTGAGCACGATGGCGACGGGCTGGCGGTGCCACAGAAAAAAGAGCGGCGGACCGGCGAGAAAAGCGAGAGCGCCGAGGTAAAGCGCGCGATTGGGGGTGGCGGGCGGCGAGCCCCTCCAGGCCGCGTAGAGGTCCTCGTAGATGTGCGGAACGCCCTGCCACACGCCGAGCATCGCCGTGAAGACAGTGGCCCAGAAACCGACCAAGAACATGCCGCGTGGGATCGGCCCGGCGACGTCGCCGAGGCGGGCAGCGATTTCCAAGGCGATGCGGGCGCCGGAGGCGGCTTGGGCGTGGACGCCAGCGGCGATGAGGCAAAGGGCGATGCCGAAGATGCCCGTGAAAACGTAGGCGAGTCGGACATCGCCGCGGACCACGGAGAGTTTTTCCGCCCCGCTCCAGCCCTCGGCGCGGAGCCAATAACTGTAGCAGATCACGGTGACGCTGCCGCCGATGCCGCCGAGCAGGGAAAGGACCGCGGCACCTCCGCCGGTAGCGGGAAGGAGTGGGACGAAGAGTCCTTTCAAGACCTCGGAGGGTGGCGAAGCGGCGAGAAACGCACAGACCACGACGCTCACGGCCATGACGGCGACGAGGAGCTTGATGAGTTTTTGGAAGCTGGAGTAGCGGTTAAGCGCGACGAGCAGCGCGGCGAACGCGGCGTGGATCGCGCCCCAAACCGGGACGGAAAGGCCGGGGAAAAAACTGGCGCCCGCAATTCCGCAGGCACTGCTGAGCGACGCGCCGACCAGAAAGGTCCAGAAGAGCAGATAGGCGGCGAAAAGGATCGAAACCCAGCGCGGGAAACGAGTGACCCAGGCTCGGGCGATGGTTTCACCGGTGGCGAGTTGCCATCGCGCGAGTCCCTCGGTGAGGACGAATTTCAACGCCGCGGTGATCGCGATGGCCCAAAGCAGCGTGGTGCCGAACTTTATCCCGGTGACCGAGGCAACAACCACGTCGCCCGCGCCGATTCCGGCGGCCGCGAGGATGAGGCCGGGGCCGAGGTTTCGGAGGCGCTGAAGCAGGGGCATGGCGTCAGACTAGCAGACGGCGCGCTGGTTATGGATTGAAAACGCGCAGCGGGGTCAACGTCACCGGGCCCAGGAGGCCGGACGGCTGGAGAGGCCAACCGGAGGCGTCGAAGGGTTTGTAGTTAATGTTAACGACATTGGCGTCGCGCATGATTTTCCAGGGGAGTTTGCGTTGGTCCATGTCTCGGATGCGGTTGGCGGCGAGGTTGGTGACGTCGAGCTCGAGCACGTTGCGGCCGGGTTTCAAAAGGGTGGCTGCGATGCGCACGCGGAAAGGAAGGCTCCACGCGGTCGCAACGGGTTGGCCGAGGGAGTTGAGCGCGATTTTTTGGGCGGCGTCGGCGGGTGTGACCCACGGTCCGCCGAAGGGCCAGCCGGTGCCGGTAGCCATATCCACGCCGAGGCCGAGGCGCTGGGCCTCGCGGCTCGTGTGCTCAAGCATTTCTACCCAACTCGGGGAGAGGAAACTGATGTAGCGGTCTTCGTAGCCTTTCGCGCCATAGATGGGCGTGATCTCGACGCCGCCGAGACCGGCGGCGGCGAACTGTTCGAGTTGGCGGGTAAGGCTGGCTTTATCGACGCCGCTGCCGGGCCACCACCAGCGGGTCCACGGTTTGTTTTCTTTGGTGATCTCGGGCCACGCGAGCGGAGTCTCGGTCGATGATGCTGAATGGGCGAACGACGCGGCAAAAACGACGAAAACAAGAAACGTGAGGCGAGGGGTGCGCATGTCGTCAGGAAACTAGCCTGACGGCGGTCAACTTCAACGACTGGGAGTGACGGACAGTCTGGCGATGAGACTGAAAGACCTTCACTCGCCCGGGAATCTAGCCGCCGAGGTAGGTCGCCTTCAACTGCGGGTCGGCGCGGAGTTTTTTGCTCTCGCCGGACATTACGATGGAACCGGTCTCAAGCACATAGGCTTGTTGGCTGATCTCCAGGGCCAGGTTCGCGTTCTGCTCGACGAGGAGAATCGTGATTCCGTGGTTCTTGTTAATCTCCACGATTTTTTCGAAAATTGTGCTGATGAGCCGCGGGGCGATGCCTAGGGACGGCTCGTCGAGCATCAGGAACTTTGGGTTGCCCATGAGGGCGCGGCCAATGGCGAGCATCTGTTGTTCGCCGCCGGAGAGGGTGCCTGCGGTCTGCTTCAGGCGTTCCTTCATGCGAGGAAAGATGCTGAAGACGTAGTCGCGATTCTTGGCGATGAGGGCTTTGTCGGAGAGCAGGTAGGCGCCCATCGAAAGGTTTTCTTCGACGGTGAGATTGGAGAATACCATGCGGCCCTCAGGCACGTGGCTGAGACCGCGGGCGACGATTTGGTGCGCGGGAAGAGCGGTGATGTCTTCGCCGAGAAATTCCACTTTGCCGGTCTTCGCGCGGAGCAGGCCGGAGATCGTCCGGAGCGTGGTGGTTTTGCCCGCGCCATTGCCGCCGATCAGGGTGACGATGGCTCCCTCGGGAATGGTGAACGAGATGCCGCGCAGAGCGGCGATGGCGCCGTAGGAAACTTGGAGGCCGGAAACTTGGAGCATGGGAACCGCTAATCTTCGCTAATTCTCGCTAATGGATCGGAGCAGATTGGCGCCGATTAGCGAAAATTGGTGGTTAAGAAATCAGTGATGGGAGAGGGCGGTTTGGTGGTCTTCGCCGAGGTAGGCTTCGATCACTTTCTTATCGCGCTGGATTTCGGCCGGGGTGCCTTCGGCGATCTTCACGCCGTAGTCGAGGACGGCGATGCGTTGGCAGACGCCCATGACGACTTTCATCGAGTGCTCCACGAGGAGAATCGAGAGGTTGAACTGTTTTTGCACCTGCTGGATCAGGCGGACGAGTTCGATTTTTTCCGTGGGATTCATACCGGCGGCCGGTTCGTCGAGGAGCAGGAGCTTCGGTTTGGTGGCGAGACAGCGGACGATCTCAAGGCGGCGCTGTTCGCCGTAGGGTAGACTCTTGGCGGGCGCGTCGCGGAAACGGCGGAGGTTGAAGATATCGAGGAGTTCTTCGGCGCGTTGGGTGATCGCGGCTTCGTCGGCGCGGAAGGCGGCGCCGCGGATCATCGTCTGGAGAGGGCTCGTGGCGCGGTGGCGGTTGCAGGCGACGCGGACGTTGTCGAAGACGCTGAGGCTGCCGAAGAGACGGATGTTTTGGAACGTGCGGGCGATCCCGAGGCCGACGATGTCGTTGACGCGGAGGCCGGCGACGGGCGTGCCGGCGAAGGTGACGATGCCGTCGGTGGGCTGATAGACGCCGGTGATGAGGTTGAAGACGGTGGTCTTGCCGGCGCCGTTGGGGCCGATGAGACCGCAGAGTTCGCCGTCGTTGACGGTGAAGTCCACGGCGTTGACGGCGGTGAGCCCGCCGAAGCGAATCGTGGCCTTGTCGAGCTGGAGGAGAGGTGCGGACATCAGGACTTCGCTTTGCCGAGCTTGAAATTGAAGAGGCCTTGGGGACGGGCGAGCATGAGGATGATGAGCATCAACGAATAGATGATCATGCGGTATTCGGCGACGGGTCGGAGGACTTCGGGGAGCAGAGTGAGCAAAATCGCGGCGAGGATCACGCCGAGGGTGTTGCCCATGCCGCCGAGGATAACCATGACGACGATCTCGATGCTCTTCGTGAAATCGAAGCCGGTGGGCGTGATCGTCATCTTGAAATGGCCGTAGAGTCCGCCGGCGGTGCCGGCGAAAAACGCGCCGATGACGAAGGCGACGATCTTGTAGCGCGTGGTGTTGAGGCCGACGGCTTCGGAGGCGATCTCGTCGTCGTGGGTCGCGAGGAAGCCGCGGCCGTAGGTGGAGTTGACGAGACTCGTGACGACGAACACCGCGAGGCCGACGAACGCGAGGACCCAGAAAATCGTGGTGTAGGCGGGGATGCCGTTGAGGCCGAGGGCGCCGCCGAGGGGTTCGAAGTTTTGGAAGATGACGCGGATAATTTCGCCGAAGCCGAGGGTGACGAGGGCGAGGTAGTCGCCCTTGAGGCGCAGCGACGGGATGCCGACGGCGAGGCCGGCGAGGGCGGCGCCGCAGCCGCCGGCGATCAGCGCGCCGAGGAAGATGGCTCCTTGGTAAAACGCGGTGCCGCCGTCCTCGCCGAGGAGGCGTGGGCCGAGGAAGACGGTGACGGCGGCGGTAAGGTAGGCGCCGACGGACATGAAGCCGGCGTGACCGAGGGAGAACTGACCGGTGTATCCGTTTACCAGATTGAGCGAGACGGCGAGGATGACGTTGATGCCGACGCCGATCAGGACATCGAGGTGGTAGGGGTCGATGCGGTCGGAGATGCGCGAGAGACCGAAGGCGACGGCCAGCGTGGCGAGTAGATAAAGATGAGGGCGGGGCATGGCGCGCGGATTAGCTGAGAGCCGAGAGCTGAGAGCTGAGAGCCAGAAACAGAGAAAGATTTCGGTCCGCGAGGATCATGATGGGTTCAGGCTCTTCGCTCTCAGCTCTAGACCTTTTCTGCCGTGAACTTGCCGAGAAGGCCGGCGGGTTTGCAGAGCAGAATCACGATGAGAATCGCGAAGGCGATGGCGTCCTTGTAGGTGGAGAACTGGCTGCCGCCGATGAAGGTCTCAACGGTGCCGAGGATGAGGCCACCGAGGGCGGCGCCGGGGATGTTGCCGATGCCGCCGAGGATCGCGGCGACGAAGGCTTTGAGGCCGGGCATGACGCCCATGAGCGGGTCGATCGACGGGTAGTTGAGCGCGTAAAGAATGCCGCCGGCGGCGGCGAGCGCGGAGCCAAGGCCAAAGGTGAAGGAGATGACGACGTTGTTGTTCACGCCGACGAGCTGGGCTGCCTTGGGGTTGAGAGAGACAGCGCGCATGGCGGTGCCGATCTTGGTTTTGAACACGATGAGCTGCAGGCCGATCATCAGGGCGACAGCGACGCCGATGACGAAGAGCTGGTTGCTCGAAATGGTGAGTGTGCCGAGGTGGAAATTGGCGGCGGGGAAGATCGGCGGGAAAGTGCGGGGGGCGGCGCCGAATACGATTTGGCCGGTGTATTGCAGGAGGAGGGAGACGCCGATGGCGGTGATGAGGACGTTGATCGTCGGGCCGCCGCGGAGCGGTCGATAAACGATGCGCTCGACCAAAATGCCGAGGATGGCGCAGCCGATCATCGCACCGGCGAGGACGAGGAGGCCGCCCCAGAGCGTGCCCTCGGGGACGAGTTTCCCGAGGTAATAGCCGATGAAGGCACCGACCATAAAGACCTCGGAATGGGCGAAATTAATGAACCGCAGCACACCATAAACCATCGTGTAGCCGAGCGCGATGAGCGCGTAGATGGCACCGAGGGAGAGGCCGTTGAGGAGTTGTTGGAGGAATTCGGACACGTTTGGCTTAGAGCTTAAAGCGGAGAGCTGAGAGCAGGAAATCGGTCACTCTCCGAGCGAATCACGAAGGCCGCTTAACATGCGACTGATTTCATCGGCGTCAGTGTAGATTCGATTGAAGGACGCTTCGGAAAGGAACTTTCGGCGACGGGCAATGAATGATTGCGTGACGACTTCGTAGAGAGAACCAGAGGCATAGCCGATGAATCGGGCGAAATCGGGATCGGAGCGGGCGGAGCCTTCGGCAATGTTTGACGAGATCGAAACGGCTGCGCGACGGATCTGATTGGTGAGGCCAAAGCGCTCATCGGGTGGAAAAGACGCCGATTCAGAGTAAATGAAATCGGCGAAATCGAGAGCCTTCTGCCAGACGTTTAGTTTCTCGAATTTGAACACGATTGGGGCTCTCAGCTCTGGACACTCAGCTCTTGGCGCCTAAGGCCGGACGGTCTGAAGGAAACGGTAGGAACCTTCGCGGAAGGCGACGATGTAGGCGGGCTTCGCGGGGTTGCGTTGGGCGTCCACGGTGATGGAGCCGCTTGCGCCGGGCAGGTCTTTGATAGTAGCGACGGCCGCGCGGATTTTTTCCGGCTCGATCGAGCCGGCACGGGTGATAGCGGCACGCAACATCCCGACTGCGTCATAGGCGAGGGGCGAAATCGAGTCCGGGTCTGCTTGATACCGTTTGCGGTAGCGGGTGATGAACGCTTGCGCCCCTGCGAAGCTGGACGTGGTCAAGGGGCGACGGTCTTGAGGAACTCGAGCTTGCCACCCTTGATGGCGATGATGGCGGCGGGTTTGGAGGCGTCGCGGTTGGCGTCGATGTTGGTCACGCCGGTGACCCCGGCGAAGTTCTTGGTGGCGGCGAGGGCGTCGCGAAGTTTGGGGCCATCGGTGGTGCCGGCGCGCTTGATGGCGTCGACGAGGACGAAAGCGGCGTCGTAGCCGAGGGCGGCGAAGGCATCGGGGTTTTCGTTGGCGCCCCAGCGGGCTTTGAATTTCTTGACGAAACTTTGGACGACGGGGTCCTGGTTTTCAGGGGAAAAGTGGGTCGAATAATAGCAGCCGTTGAGGGCGTCGCCGCCGATCTCGAGGAGTTGGTCAGCGACCCAGCCATCGCCGCCGAAGAGCGGAACGGTGAGGCCAAGGTCACGGGCCTGACGGGCGATGAGGGCGGCCTCGGTGTAGTAGCTCGGGACGAAAATGGCGTCGACGCCGGCAGCCTTTACGGCGGTGAGTTGGGCGCGGAAGTCTTTGTCGCCCTCGGAGAAATTCTTCTCGGAGACGACCTGGCCGCCATTGGCGATGAAGGTTTCCTTGAAGAATTTGGCGAGGCCGACGCTGTAGGCGTTGGAGACGCTGGACAGGATGGCGACTCTCTTGGCCTTGAGATCGGTCTGGGCGAATTTCGCCATGACTGTGCCCTGGAACGGATCGATGAAGCAGACGCGGAAGATATAGTTGCCGGTCTGGGTGACCTTCGGGTTGGTGGCGGCCGGGGCGATCATGGGGATCTTAGCGGCTTGAGCGATGGGGGCGGCTTCAAGGGAGCGGCCGGAAGCAACCTCGCCGATGAGGGCGATGACCTTGTTGCGGGAAATGAGTTTCTTGACGGCGGTGGCAGACTCGCCGGGCTTGGTCTGGTTGTCCTCGGTGAAGAGCTCGAGTTTGCGGCCGAGGGCGCCGCCGGCGGCGTTGAGTTCCTCGATGGCGAGCGTGAGGCCCTTGTGGGATTGCTGGCCGAAGCTGGCCTCTTTGCCGGTGAGGGAGGCGTATTCGCCGATCTTGATCGTTTCTTGGGCAGTAAGGGCGGCGGTGGTGGCGGCGAGAGCGAGGAGGAAGCGGGCGGGAAGTTTCATGAGTTTGGAAATGGGGGAACGGAGGGAGGAAAAGTGGGATCAAGGCGACATGCTTTGGACGAACTCAAACTGGCCGTTCTTCACCTGAATGATGACGGCGTTTTTCGAGGCGTTGCGCTCGCGGTCGATGGTGATTTTTCCGGTGACCGCCAGGAAATCTCGGGTGGTGGCGATGGCCTCGCGCAAAGCGTCGCGCTCGGTGGTGCCGGCGCGGCGGATGGCATCGACGAGCACCAGGACGGAGTCGTAGCCGAGCGAGGCGTTGGAGTCGGGGGTCGAGCCGAAGCGCTGCTTGTAGGCGGCGACGAAGTTTTGCACGCGGGGTGACGGATCGTCAGGGGAGTAATGCGAGCACAGGTAAGCCCCTTCCATGGCTTTGCCGCCGAGTTTAATGAGAGCTTCGGCCTCCCAACTGTCGGCGCCGAAGATGGGGAGCGTGAGCCCTAGGTCGCGGGCTTGGCGGACGATGAGGGCGCCCTCGTTGTAGTAGCCGGGATTGAAGACGGCATCGACGCCGGCGGCCTTGATGGCGGTGAGCTGGGCTTTGAAGTCCTTGTCGCCTTCGCTGTATTTCTGCTCGAGGACGATGGTGCCGCCGTTGGCGACGAAGGCTTCGCGGAAAAATTTGGCGAGGCCGATGGAGTAGGCGGAGCTGTTGCTGACGACGAGGGCGACGCGTTTGGCCTGCAGGCGCTCGCGGGCGAAGCGGGCCATGACGGGGCCTTGAAACGGATCGATGAAGCAGGTGCGGAAAATGTAAGCACCGGTCTCGGTCACTTTGGGATTGGTCGAGGCGGGCGAAATCATGGGGATCTTGGCGGCCTGCGCGATGGGGGCGGCCTCAAGGGAACGGCTGGATGCGACCTCGCCGAGGAGGGCAATGACCTTATCTCGGGAGATGAGTTTTTTGACGACGGTAGCGGTTTCGCCGGGCTTGGACTGGGTGTCCTCGGTGACGAGGAGGAGTGGGCGGCCGAGCACGCCGCCGGCGGCGTTGAGGTCGTCGACCGCCATCATGGTGCCTTTATTGGAGGATTGGCCGAGGCTGGCTTCCTTGCCGGTGAGGGAGGCGAATTGGCCGATCTTAATGGGCTCCTGGGCGAAAAGATTGGTAGCGAAGGTGAGGCCTGCAAGGGCGGCGACGAGGGCAACAGGCAAGCGCGACAGGGAGGACATGGATGGAAGGCGGGCGAAGGGTCGGAGAGGGAGCGGTCGGACGGTCGAGGCAAGGTGACGGGAAGAAGGTTTTCAACCAAACTGTACCGGTCGAGTAGAATTGTTGGGACGGAGGGGGAATTGGCCGGTTGCGGATGGGAAATAAATTTGCGCTGTGAGCGAGGTCGGACTTGCTCGCGGGGGTGAACACGTTTGACCGGCATCTGTTGCGCGAGTGGCTGCAAATTCTAGGATTGGTGCTTTTGGCCACGTGTGGACTGCTTTTGGTGCAGGTGATGTATGAGGATTTCCGGTCGTTGCGGGAGGGGGGCGCGCGGGGACTGGAGTTGTGGCGCTATTTCTTTGTGACGATGCCGAGCTTTTTGACCGTGGTGTTGCCGCTGGCGCTGTTGGTTTCGTTGATTTTTACGCTTGGAAAATTGCACCGGGCCAACGAGCTGACGGCGATGCGGGTGGCGGGGGTAGGCTTTGCGCGGATGATGGCGCCGGTGTGGATGATCGGGATTTTTGCGTGTGCGCTTTCTTGGTGGCTGAACGCGACGG
>NSIG01000076.1 GCA_002737275.1 Opitutia bacterium | reverse complement strand
GGCTGTAGCCGATGCCGGAGGGGGTGGCTTGGTTGACGAAAAAGGAGCGGGCGTCGGCGATGGCATCGGCGTCGAACGTGACGATTTTGATGCCTTGCTTCTGGGCTTTGCGGAGCGCGGTCGAGATGCCCTCTTTGTTTTCGGCGGCCACGGCGATGACGTCTACGCCGAGTGTGATCCAGTTCTCCACGATTTCGTTTTGCTTGGCGGCGTTGGAATCGGTGGGGCCGTCGAAGAGCAGCTGGATACCGAGTTCCTTGGCGGCTTTGTCGGCGCCCGCTTTGACCGAGATGAAATAAGCGTTGCCCTTGGATTTTGGGAGCATCGCGACGATCAGTTTTGAATCGGCGGCGGTCGCGGGAACGAGCGAGCTCAACAGCACGATGCTGGCGGCGCAGAGACGGAGGAGGGTGTTTTGCATGGGGGGAAGAAGGCGTTACGTAGCTGAGGCGCGTTGGCGAAAGCCAGACCAGAGTTGCGACACGACGCCGGCGCTGAGGGCAAAGAGAAGCAAAGCACCGGTGAGCAAGCCGGACATTTCTTCGGCTGCATTCATGCGCATCACCACCGGGAGGCAGGCTAGGCCGTTCTTAAGGACCGCGATCGCGGCGACGCCGAGGAGCGTGCCGATGACGGAGCCTTTGCCGCCAAAAATGCTCGTGCCGCCGAGGACGACGGCGGTGATGGCAAAGAGTTCGTAGCCGGTGCCGGCGTCGGCTTTGGCCTGGCCGAGGCGGGCGGTGTAGATGATGGCGGCGATCGCCGCGACCAAACCGGCGAGCACGTAGGCGAGGGCGAGGCGGCGGGCGACCGGGATGCCGGCGTAGCGGGCGCCTTCGGGGGAAAACCCAATGGTGCGAAAGGCCCGGCCGAAGGTGGTGCGATGCACCAGCAGGCCGATGGCGATGGCGACGGCGAAGAAAATCCAGGCCTGCGTGGGTAGGCCGAGCCAGCGTTCTTGGCCGAGGTAGAGAAAGCTGGCGGGGAAGTCGGTATAGGTAATGGAGCCCCGCGTGAGCGCCTCGGCGAGTCCGCGGAAAAGCGAGTAAGTGCCGAGCGTCACAATCAGCGGTGGAATGCGCAGGGCGGTGATGAGGACGGCGTTAAGTCCGCCGGCGAGGGCGCCGATAACAAGGGTGAGGCCGGCGGCCACCGGAATGGGTAGTCCGCCGTCGTGCCAGAGCTGGCCAAAGAGAATCGCGCACAAGCCGAGGAGCGATCCCACCGAGAGATCGATGCCCGCCGTGATGATGATCGGGGTGAGGGCGAGGGCCAGGAGGCCGATTTCGCAGGAGTGGCGCAGGATGTCGAATTGGCGGTCGAGGGTGCCGAAACCAACGGTGACGCCGCGCCGGTTGACGGTGGTGCCGGCGAAATAAAAGAACAGCCAGAGAGCAATCAGCACGTAGAATAGCAGCATCTCGTGCGAGAGCAGGCGGGATTTCCAAGTGCCGAGTCCGGTAGAGGGAGCGGGTGGCAACGCGGCCATGGTCAATTCCCTCCTTGGCGGCTGCGCAGGCCATCGGCGACAACGGCGAGCAAAATGATCGTCCCTTGCATGGCCTTTTCCCAATACGCCTCGATGCGGAGGTGGGTGAGTGCCGGTGAGATGCACGCGAGCAGGAGCAGGCCGGCGAACGCACCCCAGAGGTTGCCCCGACCGCCGGAGATCGCCACGCCGCCCACGACGACGGCCGCGATCACTTTGAGTTCGAGACCGTTGCCGGTGAGCGGTTGGACTTGGGGCGACTGCGCCAGGTTCATCATGGCGGCGAGTCCGGTCAGGGCGCCGATCGAGACAAAGACAAGAAACGTGACGAGTTGCGGGCGGATGCCAGCTAGACGGGCGGCCTCCGCGTCCGTGCCGACCGCGTAAATGAAACGGCCGGCGGCGAGGTGGCGCATCGCGAGCGCGAGGAGGATTAAAATGACGACCGACGAGATAACGAGCACGAGTTGACCGGTGGTTTGGCCGAGGCCGAACCATTGGATACCCTCGGGCAGATTCACGAATTCGCCTTGGCGCACGAGGTTCAGGCCTTGGCGCAGCGTGACCATCGTGGCCAGCGTAACGACGATCGACGGCAGACGCAGCCCGGCGACGAGGACGCCGTTGAAGGCGCCGAATACGGCCCCGAGCGCGACGGACGCCGTGAGCACGAGGAGCAAGGGCCAGCCGCGGGCGGCCAACAGCCCGGCGCAGACGCTGCAGACGGAGAAAATTGAGCCGACGGAGATGTCGATCTGGCGGCAGACAATCACGAGCGCCATGCCGCAGGCGACGACGAGGGTCGGTGCTTCGCGGGTCAGGAGCGAGAGCAGGGGCTGAGGCTGATAGAACGCGGGCGTAAAAATCGCCAGCCCGAGGAGGATCGCGACCAACGCGCCGAGGACGGAGAGTTCGCGGAAGTAGCGTTTCATGCGGCGGTGCCGAGGGCGGCGGCCATGACGACGTGCGGATCGGAGCCGCCGGGCAAAATCGCGCGCAGGGTGCCGCCGCCCATCACGCCGATGCGGTCGCTCAGGCCGATGACTTCGGGGAGATCGCTGGAGATAAGAATCACGGCGAGGCCCTCTTTTGCGAGGCGGCGGACGATCTTGTGGATCTCGCTCTTGGCGCCGACGTCGACGCCTTGAGTGGGCTCGTCGAGGATCAGGAGCTTGGGCTTGGTCGCGAGCCAGCGGGCGAGGGAAACCTTTTGCTGATTGCCGCCGGAGAGGCTGCCGCCGCGGGCTTCGGGGCCGGAGCACTTGACGGCGAGGTCGCGAATGTAATCCAAGGTGAGCGCGCGTTCGGCGCCAAAGCGGAGCCAAGTCGTGGGGAAGAGGCGGCGGTGGATCGCCATCGTCAGGTTGTGCGAGATGGGCAGATCGAGGACGACGCCGTGACGCCGCCGATCCTCGGGCACGTAGGCGATGCCATGGGCGACCGCAGCTTGGGGCGTGCGCAGGGTGAGCGGCTGGCCGTTGAGGGTGATGGTGCCGGAGTCGGCTGGGGTGAGGCCAAAGAGGATGCGGGCAAGTTCGGTGCGACCGGCGCCGACCAGACCGCCGAGGCCCAAGATTTCACCGGCGCGGACGTCGAAGGAGACGTTGCTTACGCCGGACGAACGACAACCCAGCTGGTTGAGCGAAAGGACCACGGCGCCGGGGGCGGATTCGGCGGCGGGATAGATCTGCGCGACCTCGCGGCCAACCATCAGACGAATGAGGCCGGCTTCGTCGATGCCGGCGACGGGATGCGTGCCGACGCTCTGACCGTCGCGGAGGACGGTGACGCGGTCGGCGAGGGCGAAGATTTCTTCGAGGCGGTGGGAGATGTAGATGACGCCGACGCCGTTTTGGCGCAGATCGCGGACGACGGCGAAGAGCAGGTGTTGTTCCTTTTGGGTGAGCGAGGCGGTGGGCTCGTCCATGACGACGATGCGGGCGCCGGAGCCGAGGGCGCAGGCGATTTCCACGAGCTGTTGCTCGGGCATCGAGAGCGAGCGGACCTCGGCGTCGGGCGAAATCTCCGCGCCGATGCGGGCGAGGAGCCTGGTCGCGCGGGCGCGGCAATCCGACCAATGCATACGGGTGGCAGGAGACGGGGCGTTGAGGCGGAGGGCGAGATTCTCGGCGACGGTGAGATCGGGAAACAGCGCGGGCTGTTGGTAAATACAGGCGATGCCGAGGGCGCGGGCGGTGGCGGGGGTGAGACCGGAAACGGTTTGGCCGGCGAGCGTGATCGTGCCGCCGTTGGGTGCGTGGGCACCGGTGACGACCTTGATGAGCGTCGATTTGCCCGCGCCGTTTTCACCGAGGAGGGCGTGGACTTCGCCGGCCCGGAGGTCGAAATCAACTCCTCGCAAAGCTCGAATCCCGCCGTAGTTCTTTACGAGCTGACGAAGTTCGAGGAGCGGAGCGGGTGACATGCGGCGGAGGAAAACGATGACGTGTCGGGCGAGCCCAGCAATTTTTGAGCGCGTGGAAAGCGCTAACTTACGCTCGGGCGGTCCCGGAGTGGGGCCAAGTCGGAATCGGTTTCGGCGGCGGCGCGAAAGTGCGGTTCGAGGGCGATGGCGGCGTCGACGCGGGCGCGGGCTTCTGCGAGGTCGCCGCGTTGGCAGGCATAGCAGCCGAGGTTGAACTGAATCGTAGCCTCGGCGGGATGGCGGAGCTCGGCCTCGCGGAGGATGGCCTCGGCCTCGGTCAGCGACCGGGCGCGGCGAGTCGCGTAGGCGAAGGTGATCCAGGCTCCGGCGTTGGCGGGCTGGCGGCGGACGAGCTCGGCGGCGACGTTACAGAGCTCGATCCAGTGACCTTGCTCGCGGAGGATAATGAGACGGAGACTCAGGACCTCATCGCCGTTGGCCGATCCGGCGGGAAGTTGGTCGAGCTCGGCGGCGGCCTCGGCGAGGAGGCCGAGTTCGACGTAGCCGCGGGCGTGGGAAAGAAGCCAGCGCGGTTGCATCGAGGCGCGTGGGCGGCCGGCTTAGGCGGACTTGAGCAGACAGCACTGCTTGTATTTGCGACCGCTGCCGCAGGAGCAGGGGTCGTTGCGGCCGGGTTTGGCGGCGGCCTTAACGGGGGCGGGACCGGTGCGAACGGGGCGGGTGTAGATCCAACCATCCGCGCGGCGGCGGAACTCGGCGCGCTCCTCGAGCACGTGTTCGTTGCCCGATTCGACGTAGAAGGCGGAGAATTCTACGAACGAGAGATTGGGCTGCACGTCGGGCTCGTGGCGATGGATGACGAGACGAGACCAGCCGATGGACGGCTCGTCGGGGAGCTCGACGTAAGCCTCGCTGGCGGTGCCGGCGTAGGAGCGATGTAGGTGGACGTAATCGCGCGCGACGTGCGCGGTGAAGCGCGACCGCATGAGCTCTTCGGCGTTTGCGGCGGGTCGCTTGCCGGTGAGGATGGGCTCGCAGCACTCCTCATAAACTTTACCGCTGCCGCAAGAGCAGGGCTGACCACGTTGCGGGGGCGGAAGGGCGGCGAGTGAGTTCGACATCGCCGGAGAGGTAGGCTTCGGGCGGCGGGCGATGCGAGCCTGAAGCGGAGGGCGATGTTCACGCGGCGCGCGTCCGGCTGCGCTTGGCCGGCAACGCGGCGGCGGGCTGGTGGGCACTCAGCTGGGGGCTGAGGCTGAGCACGAGAAAATCATGCTGCGGCGCATAGGCGGACTCGGGCGCGGCGGTTTTTGTCCCGGCGGTGAAACTGAGGATCGGAAGACGGGCGGTGAGGGCATGGTTGGGCTGATACGTTTGCATCGGATGTGGCGTGTTTTTGGTTTTTGAAAAACCCGCCCGCGACCGAACCGAAGAGGCCAAAAAAAAGCCCCTCCGGTGCGGCACCGGAGGGGCGAAAGTCGTTAAGACAAATCAGGCCCCCCGCGCCGCGCGGCGAATGGATACGGATACGACGGATACTACGACCACGGAATCGTGGGCGAGCGGGGAGGCTTTGATCGTCGGGCCGAGAAGATTCACTTACAGGAGGAGAAAAGTTTGAGCGGAGGAACGATGTCAAGGCCGTCTTCGGTCGGCACGCTCCGGGCGCACTACGCCGGAGTGCGGCACGTTTTGAGGGGCGGCGATGACGGCCGCACCGCTTCCGGATCGGGCGGCACACAAGTGCAACGGGTGGGGGCGCTTGACAGCGTTCGAGTGGCACGAGTATTGCGATCGTCCAGTATGGATGTTGCTCTCGACCAACCGGTGCTGGTTTTAAATCGCTTGTGGCAAGCCGTGAATGTGATCGGCGCCCGTAGGGCGTTCGCCTTACTGTCGCGCGGGCACGCGCACGTGGTGCACCATCACGACGACGATTTTCGGATGTTTTCGATGATGGACTGGATCGATTTTTCGGCGAGCAACCCGCCGGTGGCGGCGATCGAGACGGTGAACACGCCGACGCGCGCGATCCGACTGCCGCGCGTGATTTTGCTCACGTTTTTCGACAAGCTGCCGTGCAAGGAGTTGAAACTGACGCGGGGCAACGTCTTCGACCGCGACAAGAACACGTGCCAGTATTGCTCGCGGATTTTGCCCCGGGAGCAGCTCAATCTCGACCACGTGATTCCGCGTGATGCGGGCGGGAAGACGACGTGGGAAAACATCGTGTGCTCGTGCATCAAGTGCAATTCACGGAAGGCAAACCGCCTGCCGCACGACGCGCACATGCGACTCATCCGGAAACCGGTGCGGCCAAAGTGGCGTCCGGTGATCTCGCTCGTGCTGGGCAACCAGAAGCAGCACGAGGTGTGGAAAGATTTCCTCGACGTGGCGTATTGGAACGTCGAGCTGGAGGACTGAGGCGTTTTACTGCTCCGGCTTGGCGGATTTCTGCCGGACGATGAGGAGGAGAATTGCCGCGGCGATCATGTTGACGGAGGCCAAGGCGACGCGGCCGGCCATCGGGATTTTTGGACTCGGCAGGAGCAAAAGCACGATCGAGCACCCGACCAGCAACCCACATGCGAGGTAGATGGTGGTGCATTGACGAGGCGTGGGCGAATAGCCCTCGGCCGGGGCCGCGGGTTTGGACGGATGGGAATTGGGTTCGATGGGGGCGGACATGAAGGGAAGCGCAGGTGAGGACGGTGGTGGGGCGATTAAGCGAGCGGAAGTGTAAGGCGCATCGTGGTGCCGGCGGGACTGCTGGTCACCAGCGTGAGGTCGCCGTAGTGGGAGTTGAGCACGCGTTTGGCGATGGCGAGGCCCAAGCCAGTGCCGCCGGGGCGGCCGGAGAGGAAAGAATCGAAGATGCGGTCGCGAATGTTGTCGGGGATGCCCGTGCCGGTGTCGCTGAGTTCGACGACGGCGACGGGACCGGATTCGCGGAGTTGGGCGTCGAGGGTGAGAGTGATGGTGCCACCGTCGGGCATGGCCTGCATGGAATTGATGATGAGGTTGAGCAGCACCTGTTGAAGCTGGCCCTGTTGACCCTCGACCACGAGCGGGCGGGCCGGGGGCTCGAAGCGGAGATCAATTTTGCTTTGGGCGAGTTTCAGGCGGAGCAGGACGAGGGTGTCCTCGATGATGTCCTGCAGCGGGCAACGGGTGTGGAGACTGTTGGGGGCTTTGGCGAAATTCAGCACGCGAGTGACGATCGCTTCGAGCTGGTCGAGCTTTTCGCCAATGACGCGCATGTCGGTGCGGCGCGGATCGTCGGGGGGGAAATCGACGCCGAGGCCGCCGTGGAGAAGTTTGAGGACGGTGAGGGGGTTGCGAATCTCGTGGGCGATTTCGGCCGCGAGCAGGCCCAGGGTAGTGAGGCGCTCGTTTTTGCGGAGGGAATCTTCGCTTTGAAAAACGCGGGTGTAGAGGCGGGAGTTTTGCAGGGCGACGGCACCGAGCGAGGCAAGGGCGGCGAGAAGACGTTTTTCGTCGTTGTCGAAGCGGTGCAGTCGTTCGGTGAAGACGGCGAGCACGCCGAGCACTTCGCCTTCGTAAAGCAAAGGAGTCGCCAAGACGGAGATTAACGCCGGATCGCCGGGCAGATCGACGAGGTCAAAATAATCGGGTGTGCGAATATTGGCGAAAGAGACGGCGCGGCGGGTGTGGACGACAGCGGCAAAGGCGCAGGAATCGAGCGGAATGTCACCGGGGGGCAGTGGAGTGGCGACCACGCTGGTCAGGGAGGCGCAGCGTAGGGTGATGCTGTCGGGGTTGTAGAGGTAGAGGGCGCAGGCGCGGGCGGCGACCACTTGGCGGGCATCTCGCGTGAGCGAGTCGAAGAGGGCCTGCGGTTCGAGTTTGGAGACGAGCGATTTGCCGGTGGTGATCAGGGTTTCAAGTTGGCGGGCTTTGGCCTTGAGATGGCCGATTTGCCAAAGGCGCTGGAGCACGGCGGTGGCCTCGGCGGTGAAGCGCACCAGCAAGGCGAGGTCGCTGTGGGTAAAGCGGTCCACCGTGTCGTGGTCGATGCAGATGACGCCGATGACCTGACCATTGTCTTCCATGGGCACGGCCATTTCCGTAGCGGTGGTGGGGCGGATGCGCACGTAACGCAGGTCACGGCTGACATCGGTCACGAGCTGGGCGCGAGCGTGAAAAGCGGCCCAGCCGGTCACACCTTGGCCCATGCGCAAGGCGACTTCGCGGTAGTCGGGGGGCAGGCCGATCTGAGTTTCAATCTCGAGCCGGCCGGTGTCGGGATTGAGCAGGGAAATCGTGCCGGCCGAGGCGTTAAAGTGGGTGATGAGTTCGCCGAGAATGCGAGGTAGCACGACGTTGGGTTCATCGCTCTGAAAGCCCAGGGACGCGATTCGGCCAAGGGTGGCTTGGTCGGCTAAGGTGAGAGCGAGGGCGGATTCCACGATAAACAGAATTGGCGAAACGACGGGAATGGCCAGAATTTCTGACGTCGCTCCGAACGCGGAAGCCCCGGGAAAACGAACGATCGCAGCGGGCGACGGACTATTTGTCGGCGGTAGGCGTCGGCGCCGGGGTCGCGATGATGTCGGCGAGCGCGTCCCTCAGCGTGTGCAACCGGGTGGGGTCCTCAATCGGCTTATGATTGGCGCTTTCGATATAGAACGTGTCGATCGCGACGCCGCGCTCGGTGCCGATGCGGGCAAAGGTGATGTCGAAGCCGTGGTCGGAAATGGTCTTCGCGAGGCGATACAGCAGACCGATCTGATCGCGCGCTTGGATTTCCACGATGGTGCGTTCCATCGACAGCTCGTGGTAGACGTCCACGGTGGGAGGAAACGAGCTGTGTAGGGCTTCGCCGTTGGAAGCGGCCTGGTAACGGGTGGAAGCGATCTTTTTAGCTTGGGCGACGATCTCCGGATAAAGGTCTTGGTTTGAAAGCAACGCGGACTCGATGGTCTTGGCAAAGGCCTCTTGGGCGACGGCACTTTGAACGATACCGCGCCCGGGTTCGACGACGTAAAAGGTATCGATGGCGATATGGTCGGTGCGGGAAATGACTTTGGCGCCGAGGATACTCAGCCCAGCGACGCTCAGGGCCCCGGCAAGTTTGTAGAAGAGTCCGGCGCGGTCCCACGTCACGACGTTCACCACCGTGAGGGAGCGATTGAGATCGTCTTTCCAGTCGATGACCGGGCGCAGCGTTCCGACGGAATCAGTCGTCGCGATCGAGGTGAATAGTTGGTTCACCATTTGAATGTGCAGCGCGATCTCGGCTCCTTCCGTGTGGACAAAGTAGCGGTCGGGCAGGAGACTGAAATGGGCCGCGATCTCATCATTGCTGATGCCGGGGATGCGCTGGGCGATGAGTTCCTGTTGGGTCATAAGCTTTAGGGCTTCGTGGCGGGCGGCGAGGGTGGGGCCGTGTTTCAGGCGTTCGAGGGTCGCGCGAAAAAGTGTGGTGTGCAGCGTGTCCTTGTAGCTGTTCCAAAGGTCGACCGTCGTGCCGCGCGCGTCGCAGAACGTATGGACGTAGAGCATCCGCAGGCGCTCGGGGTCGAGCACAAGCTCGGCGAAGGCGGCGGCGGTGTTGGGATCATCGACATCACGCTTCTGCCAGAATCGTGCCATCGCCAGATGATTTTTGATGACGAAGATGGCAACGGCTCGGGATTCCGGGGAGAGCCCGAAGCGTTCCAGCAGGGGTTCGGCGAGTCGGACACCGCTTTCGGCGTGGCCCTGGATGCCCTCGGCTTTGCCGATGTCGTGGAGCAGGAGGATCAGATACAGCTCGGCGGGATCGGTGACCTCGTGAAGGGTCTCACGGTATTTTAGCGTGATGGGTTCGGTGGCGGTGAAAATCCGGTCCAGCTCCCGGATGGCGTTAAGCGTGTGAACATCGGCGGTGTAGCGATGGTAATACTCGTGCTGCACCAGGCACGTGAGGGCGTCGAATTCGGGGATGAAGCGGCCGAGCACGCCGAGTTCATGCATCAAGTTGAGGACCGGATAAACGGCGCCGACTTCCGACAGGATGGCCCGGAAGGAAACGGCGGCGTCGGGCGAGGCTGCGACGGCCGGCGTGAGATGAGACAGAGATTCGCGAATGAGTTCGCGCAAATGGAGGTCGAGGGCGCAGTCGAGTTGCTGGCTGTGGCGGAAGACGCGGATGAGACGGACGGGGTCGACGCTGAAGACCTCGGGAGATTCGGCGGCGAGTTCGCGGCCCCGCACGATGAAGCCGTCGAGGCGTTTGGCCCGGGAGAAGCGGGAAATGCGGAGGGACTCGCGGATGGAACCGGGGGCGTGGTCCGGCCCGCGACCGATACTGAGAGCGAGGCGGCTCTCGACGAGTTTGGAAACGCGGAAAATGGTCTGCGCCGCCCGGTAATAGTCCTGCATGAAACGCTCGAGGCGGAGGAGCATATCCGGCTCGGTGTAGCCGAGATTTTCGGCGATACGCGGCTGAGTATCGAGTGCCAGGGTATCGGTCGGCCGTGGGCTCAAGAAGTGGAGTTCGTTCCGCACCCGCAGGAGGAATTCGTAGGCTTTTTGGGCGGCCTCGACATCGGCGGGCTTGAGGTAGCTCTGCGCCGAGAGATCGGAGAGGGTCGTGATGCCCAATTTAACCCGGGCCATCCATACGGTGTTGTGAAAATCGCGCAGACCGCCCACCCCGTTTTTCACATCGGGCTCCTGGTTGAAAACGGTGTTGGCAAACTTCGCGCGCCGGTTGGCTTGGTCGTCGAGGCGCGAGAGGATGTAGGCCTTGGGATCTTCGTTGGTGTAGAAATTCCGATAGGTCTGGGTAAACGTGTCCGCCAAGGCGGTGGAGCCGGCGATGCCGCGGGCCTCGAGCAGGGCGGTCTTGGTCTGGATGTCTTTGCGCGCTTCGACGAACACCTCGTCAAGCGTGCGGGTGGAGTGGCCCACCTTGAGCCCGCAATCCCAGAGGAGGTAGAGAATCTCTTGAGTCAGGTGTTCCTGCAGGGGTTTGGCGGCGGCGGGCTTGGTTTTGGCGGGGAAGAGAAACATGACGTCGATGTCGCTCCAGGGGGCGAGTTCACCGCGGCCATAACCGCCCAGCGCCAGCAAGGCCACCGGCATGGGCAACGGGCCGTGAGTGCGCGTGAAGGACGCGACGGCGTGGTCGAACAGGGTGCGCAACAACTCGTCGAGCGAAGCCGAACGGGCGCGGGCGACGGTAAGCCCGGTGGCGCCGGCATTGTGGAGGATTCGCAGGGCCGTCAGTTCCGACTTAAGATAGGCTTTGGCGGCCGCGAGTCGCTCCACCGCGGGCACATCGCCGGTAAAAGCGAATATCTCACGATCGGTTTCAGGAGTGCGATGCGGCATGTAACCTGTGATATTGGAATGGAAAGTGGGCCGTCGCAAAGCGCGAAAATCAGGGCTTAAAAAACGGCATTGCCCGCCCTCGAGGCGACCGACCTTGTAAGGGTTTTTATAACCGCACCGCACCATGGCCGAAATCACCAAGAGTTACGAATCCCGGGACGTTGAGCAAAAGTGGTATGCCGCCTGGCAGCAGGCCGGCTGCTTCGCGGGCACGGTGACGCCGCATGCCCCGGCCTACAGCATCGCTATTCCCCCGCCGAATGTCACCGGCGTGCTCACGATGGGTCACGTGCTCAACAATACGATTCAGGACATACTTATTCGCCGGGCGCGGCTTGAGGGTCGCTCCGCGATGTGGCTTCCGGGCACCGATCATGCCGGCATCGCCACGCAGACCGTGGTCGAGCGCCAGCTGCGGAAGGAAAAGAAAACGCGGCACGATTTTGGCCGCGAAAAATTTCTCGAGAAGGTCTGGGAGTGGCGTGAGGAAAAGGGCGGCATTATCCTCGAGCAGCTTCGCCGGCTCGGTGCTTCGTGTGATTGGAATCGCACGCAGTTCACGATGGATCCGCATTACTCGCAGGCGGTGCTTGGGGTCTTCGTGCAGCTCTTCGAGCGGGGAAACATTTACCGTGGCAAACGCATGGTGAACTGGTGTCCCGCGTCGCAGACGGCTTTATCCGACGAAGAAGTTATCATGAAGCCGGTCAACGGCCTGATCTACCGCGTGCGCTACGAGCTGACCGAGGCCCCCGGCACATTCATTGAGGTGAAAACGACCCGGCCCGAAACCATCCCGGGCGACGTCGCGATTGCGGTGCATCCGGAGGATGCGCGTTACACGGCGTTGATCGGAAAAACCGTGTGGCGTCCGCTCAATCGAGCCGCCATCCCGATCATCGCGGATGCGGCGGTGGACAAGGAATTCGGGTCGGGCGCGCTCAAGATCACGCCGGCCCACGACAAAGTCGATTTCGAGGTCGGCACGCGGCACAAGCTTCCGGTGATCGACGTGCTGAACGCCGATGGGTCGCTTAACGCGCTCGCCGGTCCCGAACTCGTCGGGCTCGACCGCTTTGCCGGTCGTAAGAAGGCGGCGGAAATCCTGAAGGAGTCCGGCGCGCTGCTCGCCGAGGAAGCCTACGCCAACAACGTGGGTTACTCGGAACGCGCCGATGTGCCGATCGAACCGCGCCTGACTTGGCAATGGTGGCTGCGCTACCCGCGGGTCGAGGAGGCGAAGACGGCGGTGCGTGACGGTCACATCAAATTTCACCCCGAGCGGTGGAGTAAAGTCTACCTGCACTGGCTTGAAAACATCCAAGACTGGTGCATCAGCCGTCAGCTTTGGTGGGGTCATCGCATTCCGGTGTGGTATCGGAAAGGCGTCGATAAAGAGTCGCTCACGGAGGCCGATCTGCGCGACACCGCCAAGGTCCACATCTCACTGGCAGGTCCGGCCGACCCGGAGAATTGGGTGCAGGAAGACGACGTGCTGGATACGTGGGCGTCATCTTGGCTCTGGCCGTTCGCCACGCTCGGCTGGCCCGACAAAGACAAGATGCGCGCTGCGGGTTACGATTATTTCTATCCCACCAGCACGCTGGTGACCGGGCCGGACATCATTTTCTTCTGGGTCGCGCGCATGATTATGGCGGGGCTGGAATTCACGCATGAGGGCGAGCCGCTGGAAAACCGGATTCCTTTCAGAGACGTTTATTTCACCGGGATCATCCGCGACCAGCAGGGCCGCAAGATGTCGAAGTCGCTCGGTAATTCGCCCGACCCGCTCGATCTGATCAACACCTACGGTGCGGACGGCCTGCGCTTCGGCATTATCTCAATCGCGCCGGCGGGGCAGGACATCCGCTTCCAGGAAGACCGCATCGAAGGCGGAAAAAATTTCTGCAACAAGCTGTGGAACGCCTGCCGATTCCGGCAGATGAGCGGAGAGATGGGCGACAACTCCTCGACGCGGGCGATTTCATCGCGCCTCGACGAAACGAAGTTCGATGCCGACGACCATGCGATCCTGGAGCGACTGTTGGTGACCACGCGCGAGGTGGGCCGCTGCTTCGCCCAATTCGAGTTCAGTGCGGCGGTGCAGGCGTTGTATGCTTTCTTCTGGAATGATTTCTGCGACTGGTATGTCGAAGTTTCGAAGTCTAAGCTCCTTTCGCCCGAGACGAAACCGAACTGTCTCGCCATCCAAGACCTCGTGCTCCGGCAGACCCTGTTGCTCCTGCATCCGGTGATTCCGTTCATCACCGAAGAATTGTGGGCTCTGCTCGGTTTCGGTGCGCCCGGTACCTTTTTGATGCGCGATGCCAGAATCGAAGACGCACCGCACGGCAGGTTGAACATCGACCAACGTCAGGCTTCGACGGTGGCGAGTGTGAAGATGTTTGTCTCTCAGGCCCGGGCGCTCAAGGCGGAGCACAACCTCGCCAGCCGCCGCGACGTGCGTTTTCTGGTGAAGACCGGTGACGCCGCGTGGGCGATTCTTGAGGGGAATCTCGCCAAGCTGATGCGGATGGCCGGGGCGGCGGAGTTTGTCCGGCAAGAAGTGGTGGAAGGCGCGCCCGCGGTGGTGACGACGCTCGGCACGCTCTACCTCGATCTTGCCAGCACCGTGGATGCCGCCGCCGAAAAGGTGCGCCTCACGAAGGAACTCGAGGCGATGGCCAAACATATTGCCGGCACGGAGGCGCGGCTGGGCAACGAAGCGTTTGTCAGCAAAGCGCCTCCGGCGGTTTTGGAGGGTGCGCGCAAGCAACTCGCCGACCAGAAAGCCAAGCAAGCCGAGCTGATGCGCCTGCGTGCGGCGCTCGGTTGAGAGGCAACCTGCGCCAAAATCGTTTCCGCCCTTGACCGAGCAGGAGTGAGGAGCAGAGTTTTCTTTCCACTGATTTGATGCCTGATGGTGTAAAGGTAGCACAGGTGACTTTGACTCACCTAGTCATGGTTCGAATCCATGTCGGGCAGCCAGTGGTGGTGAAGTGGTGGTTAATTAGTGGTGGAGTAGCGAAAGAGTAGTGGTGAAGTAGTGGCTGAGTAGCGGGAGTGTCCAATTTTTGAGGAGAACAGCTGTTCAGGGAGGTTTCGAGTCACGTGCCAAGGGCCTGTTTGGCGCGATGAACCTCAGCCGGATGAAACGACTCCACCTGCTCTGACCAAACCACCAGATTCTTCAGACGCCGTCTGAAAAATCGTCCGCGCAATCTTGCGACTACAGTAAACAATGTGGCGATTCGCCAAATCGGCAGATGGCGTCTGCCGAATCCGAAAGGACCACGCGGAAGGACCGGACGTGAAGGCGAAGAACTCTACCCGGTCGATAACCCCTGATTCAGCAGACACTGTGGGGTGAATCAGGAGCCATTAGGAACGTCGACCACGTCGATCCCGTCGCAACCCCACGATGGCTGCCGGTTGTTTTCTCCCAAGCGTTGCGCAGAGTGGTGATGCGGTGATCCCCCGAAATCCGGGCCACTTGTGATGTTAGTCTGCGGCCCTAAAAGGAACCCAGATTATGAAAGGCAAAAGACACACGACCGAACAGAAGATCCGCATATTGAGGGAAGCCGA
>NSIG01000075.1 GCA_002737275.1 Opitutia bacterium | reverse complement strand
TCGGGGTAGTAGATCGCCAAGCACCCGGTGATGAGGCCGCCGAGGGCGAGCTTGCGCCAGGTCATATGCCGCGTGGCGAAAAGGACGGAAGCGGTGGCGAGGAGAAGCGCGATGCCGCCGACTTGCGCGATGAGTTGGTAGAGCGTGCCGAGGCCGAAGAGCGGGCTGGTGGCAAAGAGGAAAAATGCGACGAGCGTGACCTTGCGGTAGCGGCCCTTAAAAATCGAAACGGCCCCGAGGGCGAAGATCTGGAGCATGCTGAGCATGAGGATCGTCGGCATGAAGGTCTGGTGCGCCTTCAGCCCGGTGAGCGAGGCGACCCAGGCGATGGCGAGTTCCGAGCCGGGCCGGATCTGCTGCAGGCCGTGCATGAACCAATAGTGTTGCGTGTAGTTGCGGCCCTCGAGGTCGGTCTGGAGCGGCAGGTCGTAGTAGCCGTGGTTGAGGAAACGCTCGGCGGCCAAGCAGTAGTTGGCCATGTCGTCGTTGCCGTAGGAGATCCAGTTGAAGCCGAAGCGGACGGCGGGCCAGCCGACGTAGAGCAGGTAAACGCAGACGATGCCGAAGAACGGGGCAAGTTGCCGCCAAGGGAGCTTGGGGCGGCGCCAGATGAAGATGCCGACGGCGGCGACGAAGAGGCCGAGGGTGAGCCAAGGACCGGCGACGCGGACCGGAATGCCCCAGACGTTGAGGCGCGTGATTATAACGATGATCAGGGCCAATCCCACGGTGGGAGCGATGAACCAGCTCCAAAGCACGCCAAGCCGGGGACGCAGAAGGCTGACGACTGCTTGGCCGATGAAAGTGAGGTAGAGGAATGTCCCAAGGACAAGGAGCAGTGCGATCATGCGGTCTTGAAAATAAAGAAGCTACCAGACTCCAAAAAGGCAGGGGATAAAACAAGCCCGGTTTACGGCGAGGCAGGCGAAGAATTTATCGACCCGGATGGCGGGTTTGGGTGGCCGGATTGTCAGGGCCGACACGGGGCGCGCGGGAGGTATCGGAAGGCGGGGAAATATTGGCGAGGGTGCCTCATACCAACGTCCCTTGATAAACAGACTGTCATTGCGAGAAGCGCAGCGACGAAGCAATCTAGCTGGATTGCCACGGCGCGCTTCGCGCACCTCGCAATGACAGTCTAGAAATCAAGGGACGTTGGTCTCACCGGGTCTAATCACGGAGGAGATACGCGGGGCACGCGCGGAGGGCGGGTCGCAGACCGCGCCCGACTTTTTTCACCAACGAATGCCCAAGGCGTGGAGGCGGGCGGTGAGGGCGCCGCGGAAGCGGGTCGAGCGGGCGAAGCGGTTGATCGTATCGCCGTCGTTTTGTTTTTCGCCGTGGAAGCGGGTGCGGATCCGGGTCATCTCCTCGGCGCCGATGGTGTGAATCGCCTGGCTAGTCTTTTGCTCCGCGTGGACGCGGAAGCAGCCGAGGAAATAAGGGAGGCGTTTGATTTTGCACCCGGCGCGGTGGAAGCGGGCGAGCAGGTCCCAATCGAGGGCGAATTGGAAACTGGGATCGATGCCGCCGGCGGCGTCCCAGGCACGTTTGCGCCAGAAGAGGGTTTCTTGGGGGATGTAGTCGATCCACTCGATCGAGGGCGCGTCGTGCGGCGGCATGACCCAGCGGCCGACATCGCGGTCTTTGGAATCGATGATGATGCGGTGCCCGTAGATGACATCGACGTCGGGGTGGGTCGCAAAATACTCGGCGATGAAGTGGAGCACGCGCGGCGCGATCAGGTCGTCGGAGTTAAGCCAGGCCATGAGGTCGTCCGGCCCTAGCGTCGATTCCAGATGGGCGAAGCCAATGCGCACGGCGTCGGCTTGGCCTTTGTCTTTGGCCGATTCCCAATGGTGCAGTTGCGAGGCGTAGCGGGCGATGATCGCGGGGCTGTTGTCTTTGGAACCGCCGTCTTGGACGACGTAGCGGAGGCGCGGGTAATTTTGGTTCAGGATGCTGAGCATCGTGCTCTCGATAAACCGGTCCTGGCCGTAACTCGGGGTGACCATACCGATCTGGGGCAGCCGGGAATCGGGCAGCCGGGCTTTGGGGATGCGGGCATCCCACACGAGGGGGCGCGGATCGTAATGGCGGAGGATGCCGATCTGCATCCAGTAGTCTTCGACGACTTTTTTGAACAGCCACGTGTCGAACGGCCGCCACCATTCCTCGCGCACATAGCCGCAGGCGCCGAGGTAGAGTTTCCGCAGTTTGGCGGTGAAGGTCGTGGTCTCGGCGGAGAGCTGGGCGATGATGGTCGCGCGCTCGACGCAGGCGCGGTGGAGGACCTGAATGACGGCTTCTTTTTCGGCGAGGAGTTTGCCGTAGTGTTTGGCCTGTTCGAGGCCGGCGAGACCGTTGAGGTAGTTGGCGACCGTGGTTTCTCGATCGGAGAGAGTGGTGCGGAGAGCGGTGAGCTCGGCGTCACGTTGGATTACGAGGGCCTCGATATTCTTGATATGGACCTGCGAGGCTTCGAGCACGGCGATCCAGTTTGGGTAGTCCCCGGGCAGGCGGGCGATCGTGGCCTCGGCGGCCTCCCGCGCGGCGACGGCGGCGGCGCAATTGTGGGCAGATGCAACGAGTGAGGCTCGGGTGTTATCGGCTTCCGATGCGGCGGCGGCGAGCGCGATCGCGAGGTCGGCGAGGCGTCGGTCTTTTTCCCCGTGGGCGGCGTTGAGCTCGCCGACCATGCGTTGGAAGGCTTTTACGTGGCCGTCGAGCGTGATGATGAGGGCTTCGCGCTCGTTGCAGACGGCTTTGAGTTGATCGATCTCGGCGTCCTTGGTGTCGGTCTCGGCTTTGAGTTCGGCGATCTCGGTGTCTTTCGTCGCGCACTCGGCTTCGAGCTCGGCCTTGATGGCTTCCATCTCGGTCTTGCGTTCGGTGGCGGCGGTCTTGAGAGCGCCGATCTCGGTATCCTTGCAGTCGGTCTCGGCCTTGAGTTCGGCGATCTCGGTGTCCTTGGTGGCGCACTCGGCTTCGAGCTCGGCTTTGATGGCCACGGTAGCGTCCTTGAGCGCTTTGATTTCGATGTCTTTCGTATCGGTCTCGCGTTTGAGTTCTTCGATCTTGTGCTGGCGGTCGAGCCGGTCCTGCTGGAGATCGGCAAAGCGCGGGGCGGAAGCCGCCATGAGGGCGAGCGCCTCGGCGGGCAGGTTGCGCACTTCGAGCACGGTATCGAGCGGAGCGTCGGGGGCGGTGGCGAGGAGCTGCTCGATGGCGCGGCGGACATCGGCGGGGGCGAGGGTTTTTACGCAAGGGCCGTCCCCGAAATGGCAATCCCAGTTGCAACCGAAGCACGGGAGCGGCTGGACGACGGAAATGCCCTGGCGCGCGGCCGGACGGAAACGGGGCCAGTGACCGCCGCCGAAAATTCCTACCACCGGCCGGCCGACGGCGGCGGCGAGATGGAGGGCCCCGGTATCGTGGCCGACGTAGAGGCGGGAGGATCGGAGGAGGGCCGCGAGCACGGGAACTTCGCCGTCGCGGCCAAGCCAGGCCGCGGGCCGGACCCCGCCGAGGCGGACGGTTTCGGCGGCGACGGCTTCAAGCAGGGCTTTTTCCGATTCGTGGCCGAGGAGAAGAACGGGGAGGGAGCGCTCGCGTTGGAGCCAGAGGACGATCTCGGCGAATTTCTTAGCGGGCCAAGATTTGACCTGCACGTTGGCGAGGCCGGCGGGGAAGACGGCGGCAAAGGCGCCGGCCGGGAGCTTGGCGGCGCCGAGCACGGTGGCGGCTTGGGTGTTGGCCGCCGCAGAGATCGTGACGGAGGGCAGCGGGCGGGCGGCGGGGCGGGGGCGCGCGAGCAGGTGATCGACGAGGCGGTGCTGGTTTTCCCAGTCAGTGGTGTGCGCGGCGGCGGGCACGGTTTCGGAAAAAGTGGATGCGACTTCGACCCCAAGTTCCAAACGGAGGGCGGCGGCGAAGATCGGATCAACGTCTTTGGCGCCCAGCGCGATGCTTCGGACTTTTGGGAATCGGGCGGCGACGGCGGCCTCGAGCCAAGTGCGGTTGAGCGTAGGAGCGACGATCAGGTCCGGCGCAAGCGCCGTGATCTCATCCAGCAGCTCGGCCAACTCGGCGCGGCACTCGGAGGGCTTTTGTTTGAACGGATTGAGGCGGGCAACGCGCCAGCGGAGCGAAGGTGGGAATAGCGGGGCGAGCGTCTCGTAGCCGGCGCGCACGACGAGGGTGTGGCGGGCACCGGGCCACGCGGCCTGCAGTTCAGCGAGAGCTGAAGTGAAAATAACTAAGTCGCCGATGGTATCGGGACGCAGATAGACGATGCTCTTGGGCGTTACGGGCACGGCAAAAAGCTCAGGCAACGAAAGGGCGGGGAGGGATGCGAGCCTGATTTCATGGGAGCCGGCTGGGCTTCAGCGGGGGGACTTCAGCGCGGTTTCCAAGCGCTGGATGGCCCAGCCGCGATCGGTGGATTCGGCGGCTTGGTCGAGGAGGGCTTGGACGAGGCGTCCGAGCGGTTGAGCGACGAGGGCGGCGGTAACTTGTTCGCCAGAATAAAGCGCGAGCGGAGCGCGGGCTGCGGTGAAGAAGAGGTCGTAGCTGTAAACGGGATTCGCAAAATCGACGGCGGGGAAACCGAGGCGAGAGAAAAACTCGGCGGCGCTGCGGCGGCTGTAGAGGTAGAGGTGCTCGTCGTTGTTGCCGTCCATGTGGCGTTGGAAAATATCGCCGGTGGCAATGAGGTCGGCGTGGGTGAGGTGCTCTTTATACTCGGGCGTCTGGATCACGAAAAACCCATCGGGCGCGAGCAGGCGGGCGCACTGCGCGAGGGTGGTCGCAGGCGTGGGCAGGTGTTCGAGGACGTCGTTGAGGACGATCACGTCAAAGCTCCCGGGGGCGAAGGGCTGGGTCTCGATGGGGCCGGCCAAGGCGTCGATGCCGAACGACTGGCGGGCAAATTCGACGACCCACGGGCTCATCTCGGTGCCGGTGGCGGTGTAGCCGGCCCAGCCGAGGAGTGCGACGTAGGCGCCGTGGGCGCAACCGAGCTCAAGCACGCGGGCCGGGGGGAGGCGCCGCGCGAGCAGGTGGCTAAGCCAGTGGGTGCAGCGCTCAGGTAAATCGAGGCGGGCGCGGCGGGTGATGTCGGGCAGGCCGTGATGCTTGGTCTGGCGCTGGTGCCAGTAGTCTTTGGAGTAAAGTTCGCCCGAGTCGGCGCTGACCGTGAAGGCTTCGGGTGGTAGCGGGGCGCGGCTGGCGAGCGTGCCGCAGGCGCGGCACACGTGATAATCCGCCGAATAAGGCGCGAGTTCCGGGTGGCCGCACCAACAGGCGCGGGCGCGGGGCGAAGCGGCGGAGGGAACGTCGCCCGCACTCATGCGTAACTGATTTCGAGCGGGAGCTGGGCCGCGCCGTAGAACGGCAGGACCCCCGCGGCGTGATGCGCGATGCTGAGCGGGCCGAGTCCGCCGACCCGGTCGTGAAACGTGCCGACGTTGGGGTCGGTGGGATCGGCTTCGGCGGCGTCGAGCGAGAGCGTGTAAAGCCCCGCTTGGGCGGTGAGGGTGACGCGGAAATCGAGCATGATTTCCTCGCCGGCCGCCAGGGGCGGGAGGGGAAAGCGGAGCTGAGAATTGCCGGCGGCGAAGAGCAAATTGCCCATGCGGTCGTGGAGTTGCAGGCCGACCGAGGGCAGCGCGATCGGCGCGTGGGCTTTGAAGAGGACGCGAATCGTGGCGCGGTGGAGCAGCTCAAAATCCCACGTGGCGGCGCCGTGACCGTCGAGGACGACGGCGGCGATGAGTTCGAGTTTGCGGTCGCCGTGGCGAGACTTGGCGGCGGGGAGAATGTTGGCGGCGAGGAGCGCGGCGCGGAGTTCGGTCGCGACGGGCGCGTGCCGCCCGGCGGCGACGGGGCCGGCGGCGGAGGCGGCGGTCGGCTGGTGGAGGTTAAAGTAGCGGCTCACGCAGTCTTCGGGGGCGCCGTCGTGGACGAGCTTTCCCTGCGAAAGGAGCAGACCTCGGTCGCAGAGATTTTGGACGGAGCCGGTGTCGTGGGAAACGAAGATGAGGGTGGCGCCGCGATGCACGATTTCGCGGATGCGTTGAAAACACTTTTGGGTAAAGAACACGTCGCCCACGCTGAGGGCTTCGTCGACGATGAGGATATCGGGCTGGACGCTGACGGCGACGGCGAAGGCGAGTCGCATCATCATGCCGGACGAGTAGGTCTTCACCGGTTGTTCGATGAAGTCGCCGATGTCGGCGAAGGCGGCGATTTCATCGAAGCGCCGGGCCATCTCAGCGCGGGACAAGCCATAGATCGAGCCATTGAGAAAAACGTTCTCGCGGCCGGTGAACTCGGGGTTGAAGCCGGAGCCGAGCTCGAGGAGGGCGGAGACGCGGCCGTTGACTTGGAGCGAACCGGAGGTGACGGCGAGCGTGCCGGCGATGAGTTGGAGTAGGGTGGACTTGCCTGAGCCGTTCCGGCCGATGATACCGGTGGCCTCGCCGCGGCGGATTTCGAACGAGACGTCGTCGAGGGCGTGGAAATCGCGATAGCCGCGGGCGGCGCGAGCAGTCAGCGCAAGGTGCGGTGCGCTCGATCGGGGGAAAAGCGCGGCCGTCGCGGCAGTGAGCGGAGAGCCGAGGCGCGCGGACGGTGACGACCAAATGCGATAGGCTTTTGAGACATTCTTGACCGAGATGATGACGTCGCCGGGCATGGATCGGATGGGGCTTCAGAGGCAAGCGCCGGCCCCAACCACTCGCAAGGCCGGAGTTGTCCCCATCACGCCGACGCGGACAGAACCGGAACGAAAAGAAAACGATCAGTCGATGAACTCCTCCGTGGGGCCAACCCGGTGGATCTTGCCCCGGAAGGGACCGACGGGGACCACGTGTTCTTTGAGGTCAGGCTTAAGCAGCGAATCAAGCATCAGCTGATTGTTGAACCAGATCTTGAGGCGGGAGTGATTCACGCCCGGCTCAGTCGTGAGCTTGGCGACCACCTCGTGTTCGCGGAGGTAGTTGATCGTAGCTAGATTGCTCTCGGAGTGCAGTGATCCGTCGCGGGCCAAGCCCACCCGGATCTTTTTCCGCCCGACTTCATAAAATAAAAAAATGCTCCAGATTTCACCGTGATTTTTAAAGTGCCACACCGGTTCCCAAGCGTTCGTGTCCTTCAGCGGCAGGGTGATTTTGATGCCGACGGGAATCGCGGTGAGGTCGGTAAATGGCTGCGCTGGGTCTAGCTTCGTGGAGCCGTGGGCGAAGCCCAGCATCAGCACCGCGATCATTGAGCTCGCGACGGCTCCGCGGCCAAAAATAGAGAATGCCCGATCAAGGATCGTGGGTGAACGCCAAGACCAGCAGTAGAGCCCCAACACGGCGATCCAGCTGAGCAAAGTGACCCAAAAGGCGATGCGCAAGACGGTGGGGCCGACATAAGATAGATCCGCCCGACTCAGGCCCGCAGAAACCGGAACCATGGCGAGTCCATCGGGCGAACGCATGACGGGAACGGCGCGGCCGTCCACCTGAGCACGATAGCCCTCGATAAAAATTTTTGGAGTCTCCAGCCAAGAATCTTCCGCGCTGCGAACCGTGACGCGAAAGGGGTTCCCGCTCAGCGTCTGCAGGGGGAGGCGGCTGGGACTGAGCGAAAGCAGCTCGAGTTTACCGAGGTTGCTGATCGGGGGTCGTCCGGGTTGGGCGTAGAAGCGAACTTGAACTTCGTCCGCTTCGGGACCGGTGGTCCAAAGGGTGAAGCCATCCCGGCTGTCGGGGCGGGTGCCGAACGCCATCGGAGCTCCCGAAAGCGGAAGTTCATACTCCCGGTAAATGAATTTCCCGAGCA
The DNA here is from genome assembly GCA_002737275.1 of Opitutia bacterium. Lineage (GTDB taxonomy): Bacteria > Verrucomicrobiota > Verrucomicrobiia > Opitutales > Opitutaceae > Tous-C4FEB. The sequence goes on along the minus strand of NSIG01000075.1, from coordinate 7,473 downwards.
GCTGCAGGGTCCCATTGACCTCGGGGTCCTTGAATTGAAATCGGGCGAAGTAGACCTGTTTTGATGCCAAACGAACGGGAGGATCAAAGTAGCCGCCGTAGTCTGTTTGGACAAAAATATGTTGGGTGCGGACGCGGGGCTCCCGGTCGGAGACTGCGCGATTTAAGGCGAGGCGATTCAGGTCGATCGGTTCAAGCGAGCCGCGGGCAAGCAGCCGGTTTTGCATTATGGGGTTCATCGTGCCGTTGCTAAAGCCGCTCGGAACCTGACCGAAGTAATCGTAAGAATAACGGCTCATGAGCGCATTTTCCGGCCGGAGGCGGAGTTCGGTCATCACCTCGCTACTCGTCACTGCGTAACCGCGGGCAATGAGCTTTTGGGCATCCCACGCGGCGTAAATTACAGCCGCAGCCAAGCCGCAGGCCAGCCACTGGGGAGCCCGGCGGAGTAATCCCCGCCCGGCTTTGGGCCACGCGAGCAGACCGAGAAAAGGCACGAGAGCCGAGAGAATCGGATAGAAGCGCTGCATCGGCCATTCGTGAGTGGCGTTGATTACGATCTCCGGCATGATGGCCCAAATCCGGCCGGAGACGGCTGGGGAGGGGACCAGCAGCAGCAAAAGGCCGACTGCACCCAAAGTCAGCAGGCCCACCGCCCAATGCCGAGCGGGCCGGGCGATGGTCGCGACTAGGGCGACGAGGAGAGCGAGCCATAGGGCAGGACTGAGCTGGAGATTGCGGATGAGATCTGCTCCGGCTGTGTCGATCGGTTGACCGAGACCGGCCCAACCTGTCTTGAGCGTGTCGAGGATGGCTCCGCTGCGGACATTGGCGACCAAGTTGGGGTCAATGGGTATCTGCAAGGTATACACCGAAACAAAAACGTAGCCGCAGAGCATGAAGCAAAGGGCGAGGCAGGCGAAGGTCTGCATCACAGCCCGGCCTTTTTCCCGGTGTATGACTAAGCGCGCTGCAAGCGCAAGGCCCACTAGGAAAGACGTCCACAACGCCACCGGGGGATGCGCAAGCCAGACCAGCGCGAGTGCCGCCGCCAAAAAGCCAAAGGTTGGAACGGGATGAGGTGTATCCCAGAGCCGAATCACGGAGTAAAAGACGATCGGGAGCCACGGCAAGGCGAGCCACGTGGCGATCATGTCGCCACTGTAAATCAGCGCCAAAACGCCGGGGCAGGTAGCGAAAGCGGCGGCGAGCCAAAATGCCGTGCAAGCAGCCGCCGGTCTCAGCCGCGTGAGCAAAAGATAGAGTCCGGCCACCGAGGCCGCTAGGCTGAGGACGATCAAAAGATTTTGCACCGCTACCGCGGTAAGGGTGGGCCCTGCCAAAAGGCTGATCACCGCGCCAAGATAGGAAAAGTAGGGCGCGGTGCGCAGCGGATGGATATCGCCGTTGAACGCGTGGGCGCTGTTACCGACATACATTTCATATTTACCATTGCGGAATTGTTCGGCGGCGTCGGTCAGTTGCTGGGCGTAGTGAAACGCGTCGCCGCCGCCGACCAGTTGCGTCGTGGCGTAGGGCTGGATCACCCACATGTAGACCCCGATCAGGCCCAACCACCGCGCGGCTTCGCCGGTGGTCGAGCGGGTGCGGCGGGCCTGGCGCAGAAAAAATCGCTGCGCCAAGCCGCTGGCGGCCCCGGTCGCCACCGCGAAAACCAGCTGGCGGTAGTCAAACGTCTCGGGCGTGTACCCTACCCAAACCACCAGCAAAAGGACCGCGGCCACCGCGGGCAGGCGGAGAGGCTGCGTTTGCCACCGCTTTAAAATCCGGCGCAACCCGGAATCGCACAGGTAAAGGCTGATGAACCACGCGGCGAGAAAACCAACCACGGTTGAAAGTTGCCAGTCCCCGGAAAGCTTGAAGCGGTAGGCAAGCGAAAAGCTCGCCGCCAAGACAACCCCAGGGGCGGCGAGGCGAAGCAAAAACTGGCGAGGACGCTCAAGGCGGCTCGGCCAAGGGGTTGGCCAGCGGGGTAACATGGATCGGGAACGACGCCGGATAAAAAATGCTGGGTCAATCGAAAGTTGACCCAGAGATCAAATCACGTCCGCGAAGGTCGTCTGAAGTTTTCGAAAAACCCACCGGCCGAAAAGAAAAACGGTGATCCCGACGGCGTAGGTGTAGCCGAGGTGAGTCAGGTTGAGCGCGGTATCCCACACCAACGCAGCGCGGGCCAATTCGATCGAGTGCAGCAGGGGGTTCCATTTGAGAAACGCCCAAATCTCGGCTGGGATTTTCGCGAGCGGATAAACCACGGCGCTCGCGTAAAGTACGACTTGGCCGACGAAGGGCATGATTTGGCCGAGGTCTCGAAAGAAAACTCCCAAGGCGGCAAAAAGCCAGCCGAGGCCGGCGGTGAGCAGCAAAAGTGGGAGCAGAATCACCGGTAGCCAAACGAGGCCAGCGATGGTCACACCACGGCCCAACGCGATGGCGCCGATCACCATCAGGGTGATCGAAATCAGTAGATTGAACCAAGACGCGCCGAGCTGCGCGAGCGGGAGCAGATCCAGCGGGAAGACCACTTTTTTAACCAGATTGGGGTTGGCGAGGATGATCCCCGGAGCGAGTGAGAGCGTCTCAGACGTCACTTGGTGCAGAATAAGCCCGAGAAAAAAAGCGAGGGCGTAATCGGTGCGGGTCTCGTCGGGCAAGACTCCGAAACTCCCGCCAAAAATCTGCCCAAAAACCACGTAGTAGAGCCCCAGCATCAGTAAAGGGGTGAGAACGGCCCAGACGATACCGAGGTAACTGCCGCGGTGGCGCAGCTCGACGGTCCGGATGGTGAATTGCCACCACAGATCCCGCTTTCGGGCGAGATCGTGGAAAGGGGTGGCCATGCTGGGTGCGCTCATCGTTGACCGAAGAACGAGCGCACGGCGTTGGCCACGGAGTCAATCTGTTCGGCGGGGTGGTGCGGACTGATTGGCAGGCTCAGGACTTCTTCCGCCAGACGCGTGGCGATGGGAAAATCGGCGGCGGTGTAGCCAAGATGGCGATAAGCTCCCGAGCGATGGGGCGGAATGGGATAGTGAATCTGGGTGGCGATGCCGTGCGCGGTGAGATGTTCGCGGAGGGCGGTGCGGTGGGCGGTGCGCACGACAAACAGGTGCCAGACCGGCTCCGCCCACTCCGGCACAAACGGCAGCACGAGATCGCCCGCGCCGGCGAGTTGGGTGAGGTAACGCGCGGCGAGGGCGCGGCGGCGGGCGTTCCAAGCGTCGAGGTGGCGGAGTTTGACGGCGAGGAACGCGGCGGAGAACTCGTCGAGGCGGGAGTTGAGGCCGGGCTCGTCGTGGTGGTAGCGCTCGCGTGAGCCGTAGTTGCGCAGCGAGCGAAGGCGGGTGGCGAGGTCGGGATCGTCGGTGGTGATGGCGCCGGCGTCGGCGAGGGCGCCGAGATTTTTGGTGGGATAGAAACTGATGCCGGCGGCGTGGCCGAGGGCGCCGCTCGCACGGCCGTGGCAACGGGCGCCATGGGCTTGGGACGCGTCTTCGAGCACGAAGAGACCATGCTGGGCGGCGACGGCGTTGATCGCGGTCATGTCCGCGCATTGCCCGTAAAGGTGAATGGGCAAAATGGCCTTGGTCCGCGGCGTGATGAGCGCGGCGAGGCGGGCGGGATCGAGATTGTAGGTACGCGGATCGGGCTCGCAGGGAATCGGGGTGGCGCCGACGTGGGTGACGGCGAGCCAAGTGGCGATGTAGCCGTTGGAGGGGACGATGACTTCGTCGCCGGCGCCGATACCGCGGGCGATAAGCACGAGTTGCAAGGCTTCGAGGCCGTTGGCGACGCCGATGCAGTGGGCGGCGCCGACCGACGCGGCGTAGTCGGATTCGAAGGCCTCAAGCTCGCGGCCGAGGAGAAACCAGCCCGAATCGGCGACCCGCGCGTGCGCCGCATCGAGTTCCGGGCGAAGCTCGGCGGTGGCGGCTTTGAGGTCGAGGAAGGGGAGGGTCATAGCGCGAGTATGGTTCAGTTCCGGGTGGCGCTTCAAGCCAGGTCGGGCTGGCCGTAATGCGCGGTCGGGCCGTGCTTCCGCAAAAAATGGCGCGAGCTGAGCGTGGGGTCGATGGGGGCGAGGCGCGGAGCGAGTTGGAGGGAAAGGATCGCGAGGTGGGCAATCCACTCGAGGGCGACGGCCACCTCGGCAGCGTCGGCGGCCGTTTGGCCCCAGGTAAACGGCGCGTGGCCGTTGACGAGCGTGCCGCGCAGGGCGAGCGGGTCGCGGCCTTGCAGGGACTCGACGATGCTGTCGCCGATGGCCCATTGGTAGCCTTCGCCGTTGATTTCCTTGCGGGTGAGCTTGCGGGTGAAGGGAATGGCGTCGGCGAAATAGTCGGCATGCGTGGTGCCGAGAACCGGGATGCTCCGGCCCGCCTGCGCGAAGGCGGTGGCGCAGGAACTGTGCGTGTGCACGACGCCGCCGATGGTCGGGAACGCCAGAAACAGCCGCCGGTGCGTGTCGGTGTCGGAGGAGGGCTTGAGGGATTTTTTTTCGACCGATTTGCCGTCGAGATCCACAAGGACTAGGTCGTCAGGACGCAGGTCGGCATAGGCGATGCCGCTCGGCTTGATGGCAAAGATGCCGCGGCGGCGGTCGATGGCGGAGGCGTTGCCGAAAGTGAGGTGCACGAGGCCGTGGCGGGGCAGGGTGAGGTTGGCCTCGTAGGCCTCGCGTTTGAGTTCGGTGAGCATGCGCGGGAGAGTTGTGGCGGAAATTGGGGTTTCCGGAAGCTGAATCCCGCGGATCGATTTCTTTCTTGGTTTCAAAAACGCGTTCGTGAAGCTTACCTATCCACATGGTTCCCGACGGCCGGGTATTTTCAGGCAAGCGCATTCTCCTTACCGGTCACACGGGTTTCAAAGGTTCGTGGCTGGCCGAATGGCTGCTCAGCCTTGGGGCGGAAGTCCACGGCCTGAGCCTCCCTCCGGCCCCGGGCGCGCTGTTTGACCAACTTGGATTGGCGCCGCGAATGGAGCATCGCCTGGGTGACGTACGGGATGAAGCCGCCGTCGCGGCCTGCGTGCGTGACGTGCAGCCCGATTTTGTTTTCCACCTCGCGGCGCAGGCCTTGGTGCGGCGGTCGTACGTTGATCCGCTCGAGACTTTTACCACCAACGTCACCGGCACGGCTCAGGTGCTGGCCGCGCTGCGCTGCCTCACGAAACCCTGTGCGGTCGTGATCGTGACGAGCGATAAATGCTACGCCAACCACGAGGCGGGTCGGCTTTATCGCGAGGACGATGCGCTCGGCGGCCGCGATCCTTACAGCGCCAGCAAAGCCGCCGCGGAACTCGTCACCGCTTCGTGGCGTGATTCTTTTTTTCCCGTGGATAAAATTATCGCCGGGCTCGTGCCGCCCGTCGGCATCAGCACGGCGCGTGCGGGCAACGTCATCGGCGGCGGTGATTGGGCGCAGGATCGCATCGTGCCGGATTCCTTGCGCGCCTTGGCCGCCCAACAGCCGATCCGCGTGCGCAACCCGGCCGCGATTCGCCCGTGGCAACACGTACTTGAGCCGCTCGGCGGTTACTTGCGGTTGGCGGAGGAGATCTACGCGGCGCTGTTGAGTCGATCCGCCGCGCGCTTGGGCGAAGTCTGCGGCGCGTTTAACTTTGGCCCTGCTCCGGCGGATCATCGCACGGTGCGCGATCTGGTGGGTGAAATCCTCAAGCACGCTCCCGGCGTCTGGGCAGACGCTTCCGATGCCTCCGCGCCGCATGAGGCGAAATTACTGCACCTCGCGACCGACAAAGCCCGCGCGGTTTTGGGCTGGGCGCCGCGCTGGGGATTTGAAACGGCGGTCGCGCACACGATTGCTTGGTATCAAGCTCCCGCCACTGCAGCCGGCGCTTTCACTCAGCGCCAAATCCAAGCCTTCGCCCAAACTTCACCCGCATGAGTTTTTCCGAGCACAGCGAGCCAGCCTTGACGGCAGAGATTTTGCGCCTGACGCGCCTGCGGACGACCTTGGCCCACGAAGCCAATCGCCCGGCGGCGCAGCGCGAGACGGCTTTTGTTCCCGGCGTCACGCCGGTGCCTTACGCCGCACGCGTGTTTGACGCCGACGAAGTCGAGGCGGCCGTAAAATCCTCGCTGGATTTCTGGCTGACCCTCGGCGTTGAGGGCGAGGCGATGGAGCGCGAGTTGGCTGCTTATCTGAACGTGAAACGCTCGCTCTTGGTGAACTCCGGTTCGTCGGCGAATCTGCTCGCGATCGCCGCGCTGACCTCGGCCAAGTTGCCGGCGGAGAAACGTCTGCGACCCGGCGATGAAGTCATCACCTGCGCCGCAGGTTTTCCGACCACCGTGACGCCCATCGTGCAACACGGCGCCGTTCCGGTCTTCATCGACAGCGATCCGGTCACCGGCAACGCCGACATCACGCAACTCGAGGCCGCGTTCCAACCGGGCCGCACCAAGGCGGTTATGATGGCCCACGCGCTGGGGAATCCTTTCGACCTGACCGCTGTCACCAAGTTCTGCCACGCGCACGATCTCTACTTAATCGAAGACAACTGCGATGCGCTCGGCAGCCGCTACGCGTTCGCGGGCCAAGCCGCGCAGGCGACGGGCACCTTTGGCGATCTTTCCACGCAGTCGTTTTATCCCCCGCATCACCTGACGATGGGCGAGGGTGGGGCCGTAAATATCGCGCGCGACATGCGCTTCAAAGTCATCGTGGAAAGTTTTCGCGATTGGGGCCGCGACTGCTGGTGCGGCAGCGGCGTGGACAACACCTGCGGCAAACGCTTCGGCTGGCAGCTCGGGGAACTGCCCGAGGGCTACGACCACAAATACATCTACAGCCACCTCGGCTATAATCTAAAGCCGCTCGATTTGCAGGCGGCGATCGGCCGCGTGCAGCTCCGCCGGTTGGCGGCGTTCGGCGAAGCGCGGCGGCGCAATTGGCAACGCCTCCGGACGGGGCTCGCGGGATTGCACGATTATTTTGAGTTCTCGCTGCCGACCCACGCGCAGCGTTGGAACGGGGCCGGCTTCGACTGGGCGCCCGGACCGGGCGGGCCGCAGGCTGATCCCTCATGGTTCGGGTTCATGCTGCTCGTGAAGGACGACGCGCCGTTTACGGCCGTGCAGTTGACGCGCCACCTCGACGAAAAGAAAATCGGCAGCCGCCGGCTGTTTGGCGGGAACCTCGTGCGGCAGCCCGCCTTTGTGCAGTTGCGCCGCGATAATCCGCGGGCCTTCCGCACCGTCGGGGATTTGCGCGGAGCCGACCGGCTCATGCGCTCGGCGTTGTTCGTCGGCGTGTATCCCGGTTTGACCGCGCCGATGATCGACTATGTGATCGAGACCATCGGCGAATTCTGCCGGGTCGCGGCGAAAGGCCGCATTTCTCCTCCATGAAGACGATCATTCTCTGCGGCGGCAAAGGCACGCGACTGCGCGAGGAAACCGAGTATCGGCCCAAGCCGATGGTGCCAATCG
>NSIG01000074.1 GCA_002737275.1 Opitutia bacterium | reverse complement strand
CTCCCGTGGCGGTGCCGAGTGGTCCGGCGCCGCCGTTGATGTGCCGACCGGCCGGCTTTACGTGACCTCCAATCGGGTCGTTTCCAAAATCACCGTCATTGCCAACGACGAGCGCGAACGTGACCCGAAGTTTCCTCCCTCAGCCGGCGAGACCCTTTACATCGAGCGCTGCGCCTCGTGCCATACGACCAACCGCCAAGGCGTCGGGATGGTCCCACCGCTTCTCGGCTTGAAAGCGCGCATGACCGAGGCCGAAGTCGAGGAGATCATCGTCAAAGGCCGCGGCGTCATGCCGCCCAATCTTGTGCCCGACGCCGCGCCGCGCCGCGATCTCATCGACTTTCTCCTGCGCCGCAATCAGCCGCCCTCGCGCTCCGGCGGCGGCGGTACCGGCGCCACGGACCACCCGCGCTATTTCTTCAACGGTTTCGGTTTTCTCAACGACCACGAGGGCTACCCTGGGATCAAGCCGCCGTGGGGTTTGCTCAACTGCTACGATCTCAACACCGGCAAAATTCTCTGGCGCTCCCCGCTCGGCGAGCACCCCGAACTCGCGAAAGCCGGCCTGCCCAAGACCGGTGCGCACAACCTCGGCGGCGCAAGCGTGACCGCCGGCGGCCTCGTCTTCGTCGCCGGCACCGCTGATGAGAAACTCCGCGCCTTCGACGCCGAAACCGGTGCCGAACTTTGGTCCGCGAAACTCCCTTTCGCCGGCACCGCCGCGCCGGCGATCTACGAGGTGAACGGCCGGCAGTTCGTGGTCATCACCGCCACCGGCGGCGGTCGCGTGGGCGGTGCCAGCGGTCCCGGCGATGCCTACGTAGCCTTTGCGTTGCCGCCCCGTTAACCCCGGCTTCGCGCCCAACGGGCCAGCTTGGCCCAGGCCCGCGCGCGATGACTGATACCGGCTTTCACCGCGTCACCGAGTTCCGAAAAACTGTGCTCATGTCCTGCCGGCACAAACAACGGATCATACCCAAAACCCGCGCCACCCTTCGGCTCGTGGGCCAGCCGCCCCGCGCTCTCGCCCTCGAAAATCTTCTCCTCTCCGCTCGGCCCGCACACCAGCAGCACGCACACGAATTTTGCGCCGCGACTTTCTGCCGGCACCGCGCGCATCACCGTCACAAGCTTGGCCAAGTTGGCAGCGCCGTCACCTTGCGGGCCGGCAAAATACGCGGACTCGACCCCCGGCCCGCCGCCCAGAGCATCAACGCAGAGCCCGCTGTCGTCAGCGAGCGCCCACGCGTCGGCCGGCAGTTTTGCACGCAACGCGAGCGCCTTCTTTCGCGCGTTGCCGACAAACGTCCCCGCGTCCTCCACGACCTCGGGCATTCCGCCCAACTCCCGCGCCGATACGATTTCAAAAGGCAGGAGCCCGCTCGCGGGCGATGCATCGGCGAGCGACTGCAGCTCCGCCGCCTTGTGCGCGTTACCCGAGGCTAAATACAATTTCATCGATCGAAAGCTTGGGCGGATAGAGCACGCGCCCGCGGGTGAGCACATCGTCCCCGTAGATTTCCGAACGCACGTCGGCCAGCCGCACAGCGTGCGCGAGGTTCTCCGTCCGGAGTCCAGTCAGCAGCGGCTTGGCCCGCTCATCCGCCAGCAGCACCGGCGCGCGATAAAGAAATAAATAGTCCAGCTGCCGCTCCTGCACGAGCTGACTCATCAACTGCGCCCCGCCCTCAACGTAAACGCCGCTCAACCGTGCCTCGACGCAGCGCCGGCGGAACTCCGCCCAGCTCACTCGTTGGGTCTGCGATTCACACACCCACACCTGCACGCCCATATCCTGCAGCTTTCGCACGTAACCTTGCCCCGCATTCGCTGTGGTGACCACGATCGTCCTCGCACGGAACTCATCGGCATAAACGTGCGGCACAAACCGGTCGCTCACCGTGCGCAGCCGCCCGTCGAAAACAAACCGCAGCGGACACCACACGTCCTGACCTTCCATCCGCGCCGTCAGCCGGGGGTTGTCCTTCAGCACCGTGCCCGCGCCCACCGCGATCGCCGGAAATAACCGGCGCCAACGGTGCACGTCGGCCCGCGCCGCCTCCCCCGTGATCCACTGCGAATCTCCTGTGCGACACGCCGTGCGTCCATCAAGGGTCACCGCCGCCTTGGCCGCGATCAACGGCTGTTGCTGCGTCACCCAGTGGTTGAAAATCAGGTTCAGATCCGCGCACTCGCGCTCCAACACGCCCGTGATCACCTCGACCCCCGCGGCCCGCAACACTTCGAAGCCGTGCCCTCGGTGCGCGGGAAACGGATCGGTTGCACCCACCACGACGCGTTTGATCCCCGAGGCGATGATCGCCTCCGTGCACGCGCCCGTGCGCCCATGGGTGCAACAAGGCTCCAACGTCACGTAGAGCGTGGCGCCGGGTCGCGGCGGTTTTCCGCACGCCAAGAGCGCCAAACGCTCAGCATGGGGCCCGCCATCAGGCGCGGTCGCACCCTCGGCCACCACCCGTCCCTCTTCGACGATCACCGCTCCCACCATGGGGTTCGGATGCGTCGTGCCCCAGACGCTGCGCGCGACGCCCAGCGCTCGCCGCATAAAAACTTCGTGCTCAGCCGCGGACATACGGGTTGTGCGTCATCTCCTGACCCACCGTCGTCGGTTCGCCGTGGCCGGGATAAACCGTCGTCGCCGGCGGCAACGAATAAATCTGCGCGCGGATCGAGGCTTCCAGTTGCGCATGGTTGCCCAACGGCAGATCCGTCCGGCCAATGCTGCCGTTGAACAGCGCGTCGCCCACAAACGCCGCTCCCGCTTTTTCGAAATAGAACAACACGTTCCCCGGACAATGCCCCGGCACATGCCGTACCTCGACCGTCAAGCCGAGGGCCGCAAGCCGCTCACCTTGAGCGATCCAGTTATCGACCTTGATCGCCTCCAGCTTGATCCCGCGGTCGAGGAACGCACTCATCACCTCGGGCGTCTCGATCAGCACTTGGTCGTCGCGATGCGCCCGCACCTTAGCCCCGGACTCGCGCACGACCTCGGCTCCGCCCTGCGTGTGATCCCAATGTCCGTGCGTCAGCCACAGCTCGGTCAGCGTGCATTTCTCGCTGGCCAAAATCGAAGCGACGTCTGCCCAGACCTCGCCCGGCGCGTCGATGAGGAACGCCTCACCACACTCGGGCGCAGTCAGCAAATACGCGTTGGTCTGGATCGGCCCGGCGGGCAACACATGCAAGTTCACGCCGCCAATCCACGGGCTTTTCCCCGTCGTGCAATCGTGAAAACGCCCGGTCACTTCACTTGGAATGTCTTCGCCAAAACACGTCCCGCTCGCTCGCCGGTGACCTTGCCGCTCTCGAGGGCCACGCGTCCGTTCACGATAATGACCTTCATGCCTTCGGAATGGTGATGGGGATCTTCATACGTCGCGACGTCCCGCACTGCGCCCAGCTCGAAGACCGCCACGTCGGCCATAGCCCCGACCCGCAGCACGCCCCGCTCCGGCAGTCGAAACACCGTCGCCGGCATTCCCGTCATCGAGTGAATCGCCCGTTCCAACGTGAGCACATTCTCTTCGACCACGTAACGGCGCAGCTTGCGCGGAAACGCTCCAAATGCCCTCGGATGCGGCACGCCGTCGCCGAGCGCGACCAAATCCCCGTCGGAGCATGTCATCGTCCATGGTTGCACCATGAACCGACGGATGTCTTCCTCGCCCATCACAAACGTCACGATCGACGCTCCACCGGCCCGGATAATCCCGATCGCCGCATCGACCGGTTCGAGTACCTGCGCGCGCGCGATTTCATCAAGTCTTCGCCCTTCTAAGGCCGGATCGGCCCGATGCCGGCTGATCATGATTTTCGCCGCCCCAGCGCGTCGCTCGATGTTCTCGAGCATCTCGGTCCGAATTTGGGCGCGTGTCTCCGCGTTGGCTAACCGCGCGCGCAACGCCCCGTCGCCACCCTCCCGGGCCCAAGCCGGCACGATTGCCGCCGTCAGCCCCGTAGATCCCGCCTCGTAGGGATATTGATCGGCAAAAATCTCCACGCCCTCCGCCCGCGCCGCGTCGATGTTTCTGATCACTTGCGTGGAAAGCCCCCAAACCCGCGGCCCCAGGGCCTTGATGTGCGTGACGATCCCCGGCAGCCGCGCCTCGCGGGCGACGCGGATCAACTCATCGACCGCCGCGACCAAGCCGACGTTGTAGTCGCTCTCGTCGCGGATGTGGCTCGTGTAAAACCCGTCGAACTCCGCCGCCACGCGCGCCAGCGCGATGTGCTCCTCGGTCTTCGAAAAATTGCCCGGCGTATAAAACGGCCCCGCCGAAAGTCCAAAGGCCCCCGCTTGCATCGCCCGCCGCACGATCCCGTTCATCTGCGCCTGTTCCTCGTCCGACGGAGCTCGGTCGGCGTTCCCCAGCGCGTCGATTCGCACCGAATTGTGCCCGATGAGTTGCGCGACGTTCACCCCCGGGCGCTGACGCTCGATCATCGCGCGTTGCACCGCCAGATCCGTGGGACCGCCGCCGTCCGGGTTGACGAATACGGTCGTGATTCCTTGCGCCAACAACGCCTCCGCGCCCGCCAATTTCTCGCCGGCCAACGCCGGCCCCGCGTGAGAGTGACCGTCAATGAACCCCGGCGAGACATACAGCCCCGCCGCCTCGATCACCGTTTTCGCCGAGGCCCCCTGCAGACGTCCCAACGCCGCAATTCGGTCACCCTTGATCCCCAGATCAGCATACACCCACGGTGTCCCACTGCCATCGAGCAAACGTCCACCGCGGATCAAAACATCGAACTCCGCCGCCATGGCTGGCACCATCAGAAGAATACCGGCGATGAGGTAAAGTTTCAGCGTAGCCATTGGAGAAACGCCGTGGTCGTCGGCGCATTAGTCAGATCGATCAGGAACCCGCCGGTCGCCGGCACGATGGCCTGCGCGCGCAGCGCCGGACCGCGACGACGCACGATCGCATTCATCGCGGCCACGGCGGTCGCCGTCGAGCCCACGCCGAAACCCACCAAGCCCGCCACCATTACGGCCGCCTCATGGTCCCGCCCGAGCAACGGCCACACCACGAACGCGGCAAACGCGAGCGTCATCACGATATTCACCGTCAAGATCACGAGCATCGGTCCTGCGACCTTGGTCAATTCCGCGAGATTCAGCGCGGTCAAGGTCACCGCGAGAAACAGCGCGAGCAGTAATCCGCCGAGGCGTACCAACGTCGCGGTTCGCAGCCACGTGCCCCCAGCCGCATCGTGCGCCGCGCGCACGGCCAGCCCGACGAGCAGCGCGCCCATGTAGGCCGGAAACGCCGCGCCCAGCTTCACCAGCCCGAAGCTCACCCACGACCCCGCCTTGATGCACACCGCGACGAGCAACAGGTGAACCACCGCCGTTTTCGGCTCGGAAAAAAACTCCCGCAATTCTCCGATTACCCCCGTTCTTGCAACCTCCGGACCGCCTCCCCCGTTTTCAACCGCCGGCACCACGAGCCCCCGGCGCCGCAGCAGCGATTCCGCGAGCGGCCCCGCCAGCAGGCCGCTCGCCACCAGCCCGAACGTCGCTGCCGCCGCGCCAACTGTCGCCGCCGTCGCAAACCCAGCCTCTTCAAATCGCGACGCAAAACCCAGCACCGTGCCATGCCCACCCACCAGCGTGAGCGACCCACACACCACGCCGAGCAAGGGCGGAGCGCCCATAACCTTCGCCAGCCCTACGCCCACAAAATTCTGCAACACCGCCATCGCCGTCGCCGCGCCCAACAAAATCACCAGCGCCCGTCCGCCCGTGCGCAAAATACTCAGCGGCGCCGCTAAACCCACGCAGGTGAAAAAGCCCACGAGCAGTGGTAAATTGACGGCCTTGGCCGGCCGCGAAAACCACTCGGGCTCGGGCGTCGCCAGCCATGTCCACCATCCCGCCGTGACGCGCGTCTGCCACGAAATTTGCAACAGCCCCGTCGCCTGCAAGCCGAGGACCAGAGCCGCCGCCAAAAGCCCACCCGTCACCGATGCCGGGATATTGCACCGCACCAGTGCGGGAACCCGCCGCAACAGGGCCTCGCCCGCGAACAACACGGGACAGGCCAAAACAAGCAACCACCAGGCAGATATTGGCGTAAGCGTCATCGATAAGCAGCGTGAGGGGCAACGGACCCACATTATCATCGGACAAACTCCCAAGGCGCTGGAAGCTCCATTTGCGGTGCGACGCGGAACGGAGACGCGCATTGGCGGCTTGCCTCGCCGCATCGGCGTTTGTCACGTTTTGAAGTTCTTATGCCTACTCTCAAGTTTGCCGTCTTGCCAGGTGACTACATCGGACCCGAGGTCATGACTGAGGCCCTGCGCGTGTTCGAACACGTCGCCAAACAAGATGGCCTCACCCTCGCCTACACGACGGCCGACGTCGGCGGCGCAGGCATCGACAACCACGGCAAAGCCCTCCCCGACTCCACCCTGAAACTCTGTGCCGAGTCCGATGCCATTCTCTTCGGCTCGGTCGGCGGCCCGAAATGGGAAAAGCTCCCACCCAAAGAACAGCCCGAGCGCGCCGCCCTTCTGCCGCTGCGCAAGCATTTCACCCTCTTCGCCAACCTCCGTCCCGGCCTGCTTTACCGTGAGCTCACCGACGCTTCCCCGCTGAAGACCGAGCGCATCCCCGACGGCATCGACATCGTCTGCATCCGCGAACTCACCGGCGGCCTCTACTTCGGCCTGCCGAAGCAGACGACCACGCTCGCCGACGGCGACATCCAGGCCGTGGACACGATGGTCTACAAAAAATCCGAGATCGAACGCATCCTTAAGGTCGCCATCACCGCCGCGCGCGCGCGCAAAAAGAAGCTCTGCTCCGTCGACAAGGCCAACGTCCTCGAGACCTCCGTGCTCTGGCGGAAAACCGTCACCGAGTATTGCGCCGCCCACGCGCCCGACCTTGCGCTCAGTCACATGTATGTCGACAACGCCGCCATGCAGCTCGCGCGCGATCCCAACCAGTTCGACGTCTTCGTCACCGAAAACATGTTTGGTGACATCCTCTCCGACGAGATGGCCGTCATCTGCGGCTCCCTCGGTATGTTATCCTCGGCGTCGCTCGGTACGGGCAAAAATTCCCTCGGCCATCCTTTTGGCCTCTACGAGCCCGCCGGCGGCACCGCGCCCGATATCGCCGGCAAAGGCATCGCCAATCCCTGCGCGCAGATCCTCTCAGTCGCGCAGATGCTTCGCTACAGTTTCGCCATGGAGACGACCGCCCAACGCATCGAGGCTGCCGTCAAGAAAGCCGTCACCGGCGGCACGCGCACCGGCGACATCGCCTTCGGCAAACCGTCGGTCGGCACCAAGGCCATGACCGACGCAATCATCGCGAATCTCTGATTTCGAAGCTCTGCCGCCCGTCAACCTTGCTCGATTGTTTCCCTGCCGCCCCTTTACCCACTCCCATGACCTCCGCGCAAATCCGCCAGTCGTTCCTCGATTTTTTTGCCCAGCAGGGCCACACGATCGTCCCGTCGGCCTCGTTGCTGCCGGACTCGCCCGGACTGCTCTTCACCAACGCCGGCATGAACCAGTTCGTGCCCATCTTCCTCGGTGATCGCGCCCCCGACGTCGCCAAGTGGGCCGGCGTCAAACCGGCCAAAGACACCCGCGCCGCCGACACCCAGAAATGCATCCGCGCCGGCGGTAAACACAACGACCTCGAGGACGTCGGCTTCGACACCTACCACCACACCCTCTTCGAGATGTTGGGCAATTGGTCCTTCGGCGACTATTTCAAGCAAGACTCCCTCACGTGGGGCTGGGAACTCATCACTAAGGTCTGGGGCATTCCCGCCAAGCGCCTCTACGCCACCGTTTACTCGCCCAACAAAGCCAAGGGCGATCCCGCCGAGTTCGACCAAGAGGCCTACGATATCTGGGCCGAGATCTTCCGCAAAGAAGGCCTCGATCCGGCCCTCCACATCGTCCACGGCAACAAGAAGGATAATTTCTGGATGATGGGCGACACCGGTCCCTGCGGCCCGTGCTCCGAGATCCATTTTAATCTCCTCCCCTCCGACGACGAAGTCGAAGGCCGCAAGGGCGTTAACTCCTCCAGCCCCCGCTGCATCGAGATCTGGAATCACGTCTTCATCCAATTCAACGCCAACGCCGACGGCACCTTCTCGCCGCTCGCCGCCAAGCACGTCGACACCGGCATGGGCTTCGAACGCGTCGCCGGCATCCACGCCTCGACGAAGGGTTTTACCGATTTCACCCCCGAGCCCTCCAACTACGAAGCCGACGTCTTCGCCCCGCTCTTCGCCAAGATCACCGCTCTCTCAGGCCGGACTTACGCCCGCACCGTTCCTACGAAACGCGAAGGCCTCACCGAGCAGGAAAACACCGACATCGCCTTCCGCGTCCTCGCCGACCACGCCCGCACAATCAGCTGCGCCATTGCCGACGGCATCATGCCTGGCAACGACGGCCGCAACTACGTCATCCGCCGCATCCTCCGCCGCGGAATTCTTTACGGCAAAAAACTCGGCCTCGCCACCGGCTTCTTCGAACAGCTCGTCGCCCCCGTCGTCGAGTCCCTCGGCCCCGTGTTCCCCGAGCTCGTCGCTCAACAGGACATTATCCGCCGCGTCATCCGCGCGGAGGAAGAGAGCTTTGGCCGCACGCTGGAGCGTGGGCTACAGATTTTCACGAAGGCAGCTGGGGCTGGCGCAGTCTCCGGCGCGACCGCATTTGAGCTCTACGATACCTACGGATTTCCGCTGGATATGACGCAGCTTTTAGCCGCCGAGCGCGGACTCGCGGTGGACGCCACTGAGTTTGAGCGCCTGATGGAGGAACAGCGAAAACGAGGCCAAGCTTCGACCAAAAAAGTCATCGTTATCGCCGCCACCGAGGGCGACACCAGTATTGATCTTAAATCTACCAAGTTCCTCGGCTACGACCAACTGACTGCGAGCGCCCAACTCGTCGACGTCATCACCGCCGAAAAGGACACGTTCCTCGTATTTGACCAGACGCCCTTTTACGCCGAGATGGGCGGCCAAGCCGGCGACACCGGCACCGCGCTGATCAACGGCCAGCTGGTCCACATCACCGATTGCGTGAAGGACAAAGCCGGCCGCCACCTGCACAAGGTCGCCTCCGACGGTGGGAGCGAGCTTGCTCGCGACTCCCGCGCCGAACTCTCCGTCGACGTCGTTCGTCGCCGCGCGATTTCCCGCCAGCACTCCGCCGCGCACTTGATCCATTGGGCGCTCCGCAAGGTCCTCGGCACGCATGTCCGACAGGCCGGCACCTCGAAGACGCCCGAGCGCATGCGCTTCGATTTTTCCCACTTCGAAGCCGTCACCCACGCCCAGCTCCGCGAGGTCGAACAGCTCGTCAACGCCAAAGTCATCGACAACGCCAAGGTCGAAACCTACGAGACCGAGTTCGACCAGAAACCCGAGGGCACCCTCGCCTTCTTCGGCGACAAATACGGCACGTTCGTCCGCGTCGTCGACATCGGCGGCTACAGCCGCGAACTCTGCGGCGGCACCCACGTCAGCTCCGCCGGTGAAATCGGCCTCATCAAGATCGTCGCCGAGATGGCCGTCGCCGCCGGCACGCGCCGCATCGAAGCCGTCGCCGGCCAGGCCGCCATCGACTTCATTAACGCGCGGGAAGCCGCACTCGCCGCCGTCAACGCCCACCTCGGCGCCGGCACCGCCGACGTCACCAAGAAACTCGAAGCGCTCCTCGCCCACCAAAAGGAACTCGAGAAGCAGCTAAAGGCTTTCCAACAGAGAGCCCTCGCCAGCCTCGCCACCGAGCTCGCCGCCAAAGCCACCGTGCGCGACGGCCTCAAATTCGTCTCTGCAGTCGCGCCCGTTGACGATCAGGAAGCCCTGCGATCGCTCGGCTCCCAAGTCCTCGGCCTGCTCGGCGAAGGCGTTGTTCAACTCGGCGCCACCTACGGCGACAAGGCCAGCCTCGTGGCGTTCTGCTCGCCCGATGCGATCAAGGCCGGTCACGCTGCCGGTAAGATCGTTCAGACCATCACCGCCCAGATCGGCGGCAAAGGTGGTGGTAAACCCGATTTCGCCATGGGCGGAGGTAAGGACATCGGGAAACTCGCTGAGATCATGAGTGCGTGACGCTTCGGCAAATGGCAGTCGATCTGCTGCCATTTGGCAAAATCGTACAATCCCGACGGATCTGATCGAGCACCCGAAGCGAGTGCCGGAAACGGGCGAGCCACATCTTACGGTGCTGAAACGCAGACGTTCGGATCAGAGTGGGCCAAGGCCGGCCGAGGCGTCACCCTGCGGGTGCCGAGCTCGATTGTTCTTGGCGAATTCAACTATCTGTTGAATCCGAATCATCCCGATTTCTCGAAGATCGAAATCGGTGCCGTCGCACCCTTTGAATTTGATTCAAGAATTCGTCACTGAAACGAAACCCGTCCGCCACGCCGGAGCCTTGCCAGCGCTGGAACTAACCCCACGTTAGCGACGATGAATCTTGAGCCAGTCACTGCTGAGATCGTGGATGAGCTTTCCGATTTTTTGGATGGCACGAAAGACCGGGACGAAGCGCGCACTCGTATCGCCGAGAGGCTGGAAAGTGATTTTTTCCACCTTCCGTCAGCCGCCCGCCTTGCCGTGATCGAAGCCGTGATGGCGCAGCTCGAGGCAGTTGAGCACTTCGACGTCGAATACGTCGTAAACCCGTTTAAGGACGAATCTAAGCCAGACGAAGAAGCACGCGCATGAATCCAAGTTCACCTGCGCTCGTCGCAATTCTCGCGTTCAATGGCAACAACCAGCTCGCCGTCCGGCGGCTCGGTTCGAAGGCGGGCTTGCCCTTCACCGGAACTGATCTGGCGATGGCCAATGCGCGACTGGAGTCATCGTTCCCCACGCACACCCCTGCCGCCGAATACTTCTCCGCGGATGCAGCCGGTCGGAGCTACCGGGTCTTTTTCTCCCGCGTCGACGGCGCGCCGGCAGACAGCGAGATCGCATTTCAATCGCTCGACACCCTTTCAAGCGACCCGGCGGCGTTGGCGCCTTCTCTGGGCGTGATACTCGGGAAGCTCGAACCTTACTTGGTCGATATTCCCTACCTGCACCTGGGCGAAAACGACTTCATTTACAAATTTCGCCCCGCGCAGGAACGGAACACGGCTATTTACGAACAGGATTTGGCCGCCAGCTCGCTTTACCAGTCACAACTCTGCGCCGCGATCAAGGCGTTGGCCCGACAGCACGAGCGCACGGCGACCGCGCCAGTGACCCTCAATTTTGGCGCGGTCCACTATGTCATACCGAGTCACTTTGGATTTTGCCTCGGCGTCAAAAATGCAATCGAGCGCGCGTATGAAACCCTGGCGGAGAATCCCGGGCGGCGCGTCTTCATGCTGTCCGAGTTGATCCACAATCCATTCGTCAATGAGGACCTGCTTCGACGCGGCCTGCGCTATATTCAAACCGACAAGGGCCACGCCTACACCGTCGACGGAACCGAGGGCTCTTCCGACCTGTGGGACACGCTTACACCCGACGACATCGTTATCATCCCGGCGTTTGGCGCGACCGATGAGGATAAGCGACGCATCGTGCGCCGAGGCCTGGGGTTTAGCAAATATGACGCAACCTGCATGCTGGTGGAAAAAGTTTGGAAAGCAGCACGAGCCTACGGTCGGGAGGGCTACACCGTAATCATTCACGGCAAGAGTGAACACGAGGAGACCAAGGCGACATTCTCAAACACCCGCCGATATGCCCCGGCTGTGATCGTGCGCAACATCGACGAAGCGCGGCAACTCGCCGAACTCATTGCCAGCGACGACCCATCCGTCCGAGCGGAGTTTTACACCCGATTCGCAGGCAAACACACCCCGGACTTTGATGTCGAACGGCACTTCGAGCGGATCGCGGTAGTGAACCAAACCACGCTCCTGATGAACGAGACCTTGGGCATCATCGAACATCTAAGAAGTGTTTATCGCGCCAAATACGGCGACGATTCACGCGTGGGAGGAACGAGTCGGCGGGACACGCTCTGTTACGCAACCCAGGTGAACCAAGATGCGCTGAGCCGTGCCTTGGCCGAGCCTCTCGATGCAGCCTTCGTGATTGGCGGAAAAAACTCGTCCAACACTTACCAGCTCCACCGGCTCTGCAACGAGCGGCTCGGAACCAGGTCGTTTTTTATCCAGAGTGAGTCAGACATCACGTCACGGTCCGAAGTCCAACACTACGTTTACGGCGGCGGCGGCGTAGGCCACACGGAGGCCCGGGAACTATGGCCCGAAGATGAGTTGGCCGAGCGAAACGGAGGGGCTATCTCGCCAAAAAGAATCCTGATCACTGGTGGAGCCTCGTGCCCTGACGGCATCATTCAGCAGGTCATCACCCGTCTAAACTCATTTTTCCCGAGCCAGCGACTTAGACCCATCAGCGAATTGCTTAAAGACTTGGAAGGCTGATAGCAGCAACTCCATTCCTCGCCGCGTTTTTCTTGCGTTCTCCACGGCCCCAGAGCCCGCCCGCTTATTCGAAAGCTCAGCTTAGAATTTGTAAGTCAAACCCGCCCGGAAACCGTTAAGACCGTTAAGATCAACATTGGAGACATAGTTGGCGTTGGCCGTGGAGATTTCTTGATCGTAACTCCCGGTCGCCTGGTAGACCGCCCCGACGTAAAAGCCCGTGCGCTCGGTGGCGTCGAATTGCAGGGTGGCGTCAGCATAATAACCGACCAGAAACTTGGTGGCTTCATCCTCGAGATCGACGGAGAGCTCTGCTCCGGTTTCGGGCTGAAAGGCCTCATTAACCGAATAGGTTGATCCGGCATACACCCCCGCAAATCCGGCACTCGCCATGACTCTGAGCCGTGTTGTGATTTGAAAGGAAACGGAAGGACCGACCCGCACCGTGTAATACGCCCCTTTAAGTTTCCAACGGTTGCGGACACTTGAAGAATCGTCCGCAAAAACCCTGCTCCGATCAATCGGCCGATTGCTGAGCAACGTGGTGGTATCAGCCGTGTCGGAACTCGTCGTGCCATCGGCGTTGACCACCGAAGTTGTGACCGAAGACGGCGCCGAATAAGGCGCTGCCGGCGGAAGGCGCCCGAACAAATTATAAGTATCCGTGACGGTTGTGAGCCGCGCCGCCACCGCATCCTCGAGACTCGAGGCGATATCGTTCACGCCCGCAGCGGCGATGATGCTCCAGTCAAAGCGGTTCAGCAGTTTGCCCATATCGTAGGCAACCCCCAACTCCACGCCGGAAGTGCGCCCCGCATCCCGGCTTCGAATTCTGGTATCAGTGATGTCGGCCGAATAGGTGCGAAAGAGCATGTAGCCGTCGGCGGTCAGCTGTTTGTCAGAAATAAAATTCCAAGTGTTGGTCTTGCCATCATTGGGCGCTGAGAGGGTTGAGGTGGTGCCATCACCGTTGTCCACGACGGTCGTTCGGGCGTCGATCGACACGCTGCCATCGTGGTAGGTGCGCGGCTCCAAGCCGAGGATATCGGTCCCGCTTTGGACATCAGTGGTCAATTTGCCTTTGCCGGAAAACGACGTCTTCGGACCGCTCATGTTTCGGGCGCCAAATTGCATAGTCGATTTGGGCACGTAAATGAACTCATCCAAATTGGAAAAATCGGGAATCTCGGTCGGCGGGGCCTGACGCTCCTCCTGAGCGCTAAGCACGCAGGTAAAAAGGATGCCAAGGGATAATACCAAACGTGGAGATTTCATAATAAAGATACCGCCCTCATTGACGGCCGGGAGAAACAAATATTGCAACGAAAGTCGAGCAATCGAAGGAACAGGTCAACGCGAGATTCCTCCATCGTTTTCGCGCCCGATGCTTGCTTCGGAAATGAGCGATCACTCGTTCAACTCGTCTCGGACGCGGACGGCTTCATCTTCGGTCTTTGAGGCCACCGCCGCCTCAGAAATCGCCTTGTGCAGACGCGAAAGCGCCCCGAAGAAACCCGATTTTCCATCTGGGCTGGATTTTCCGCCGCCCGATCGAGGTTTGAGCAGCGCGGCAGTGAGCCTCACCCTCACTCCGAATCCCCCTTTTTCTCGGGGCCGGAAAAATCCGTTGACAGTGCCACGAGCGTAAGCGTTTCTCTGCCTCCCATTCGTTGCAGGGTGGAGCAGCCTGGTAGCTCGTCAGGCTCATAACCTGAAGGTCGCTGGTTCAAATCCAGCCCCTGCACCCAATTTAAAAGCCCCTGTAACTGCTGAGTTACGGGGGCCTTTTTATTTTTCGACTTCGTTTAAATTGGGTTCACGGCCCAGTTACTGCCCGAATTCAACCTCTAGCCGCAGGTCAATCAAACCACTGCGAGCAACGTCGTCTCGTTCGAATTTCCTGCAACGGAAGAAGCATTCGTTGAAATGTTCATGGCCGCTACCGGGCTCGTCTGTGGATTTAACGCGTAGTAACGTTTCGCTTCCTCAGGCGCACCTGTACCCAGATAGTTCGAGGAGATCACGGCTGGACCGTTGCCCGGCCAAAGAGCGGTTTGATGTGGATTTTGCGTGAAGTTCACCCGCGTGGTGATCGCAGTCGGCCGCAATGCATTTTTCGGGATAAAAATCCCAGCTGCCTTTGCCGCTAAATTGAGTCTCCACGTGTAGCCCTTGCTGGATGTTCTGGAGGATCAGACCAAAGGCTAATGGCGCGCTGAGCTAGCCTAGATCCCCGCGTCCGCCAGGATCACATCCAAAATCTCCCGCGTGCCGAAGCGCACCGCGTCCGTCGTCGGCAGCCCCGTCGCCCGCGCCGTCGCCGCGATCTCCGCGCGCGCCGTCGCCTCGTCCAGCCCCCACGTGTTGAGCGCGACGCCCACGACTCGCACGGGTGGCAACGCCCCTGCCCCCGCCGTCACCATCTCATAAAACGCCGCCACGTCCTTCAACGGTGGGATCGTGACGTGGGGAAACGCGTGGAGGTGCTTCATGCCCGCCTTGTGCACGAGCACGAGGTGCGTCGGTTGCGTGCCGCGCAACAGCGGCAACGTGGCCGTCGAAGCCGGGTTCAACATCGAGCCCTGCCCTTCGACCCACACGATGTCCGCGCCCGGCCCGTCGCGCATCAACTCCGCCTCGACCGCCCCGCTCGCATAGTCCACGCGGACCGCGTCCAGACACATGCCCGAGCCGCAGATCATCATGCCCGTCTGCCCCGTGCCGATGAAAGCCGAGCGCACGCCCCGGGCCTTCGCCTCGCGGTCGAACTCCAATGCCGCCGTCATCTTGCCGATATTCATATCCGTGCCGATAAATAGCACGCGCTTGCACGCGAGGTTGCGCGCCGCTCCCGACCCCGGCCGCAGGCCCGCCGGTTCGCGACGCATGTCCCACACGTAGACGCCCGGCCGCACCGCCGCTGCGATCTCCGGGTCAGAAACCAAGGGCGTGTGACACCCGTTCCACAATGAAGCGCCGCCGCGGATCGCCGCGCGCAGCTCCGGCCACCACTCCTCGCGCACGATGCCGCCGCTCGGCGAAATGCCGATGGCCAGCGCCGTCGGCCGGCTCGCTAACGCCTCCTCCACGCTCGCAACGACCCGGATGTCCGGCAGCCCCGGCATGTTACTCACTTCGCGCAACGGGCGCCCCGCCGTCTCGCGGTCGATCACTGCGACCACTTCGGCGCCGCGGTAGCGCAGCAGCGAGAGCCCGGTCTTGCCAAAGCGCGTCGTGAACCCGCCGTGTTGTAAAACTGCGAGCCGCTGGGGCTGACGAATCATTTCTGAAGTAGGATTAACCATGGGAAACTCCAAAGCCGGGCGCGTCCGGCAACTCCAACCGCCCCGCCACCAACCGCGCGCCGCGAAACACGTCGTCCGCGAGATTCAGGTGACTATCAAGGTCGAGGTAATCCACGAGCCCGCCGAGCTGCGCCGCCGCCGTGTTGGCTAGCGCCGTGTTGCCGTAACAACCGACTAAAATTTTTAGCCGATGCGCCCGCGCCGTGTGCACCAAGCGCAGCGCCCCGTCGAGCCCGCCGCACTTCATGAGCTTGATATTAACGCCATCGATCCCGCTCGCGTGGCGCACGAGTTCCTCCGCCGTGCGACAACTCTCGTCGACGATCAACGGAATCGTCATCGTCGCCCGCAAAGCCAAGTGATCGGCCTCTTGCCCGCGCGGCAACGGCTGCTCCAAATGATCCACGCCACGCTCCGCCAACCACGCCGCCATGGTTATCGCCGTCGGTAACGTCCAGCCACCATTGGCATCCACGCTTACCCGCGCGCCTTTCGGAATCGCGCTCAACACCGCCTCAAACATCGCCCGGTCCGCAGCGGCACCTGCTTTCGATCCAAGCTTCACCTTGAAGGCCCGCACGTCGCCCGATTCGCACCACAATCGCACGCGATCCGCCGCCACCTGCGGCTCAGCGATGCCGACCGTCACCGAGGTCAACGGGCCCGGCGTCGCCGGCAACCCCAACAGCCGCCACACCGGCTGACCGAGCCGTTTACCGAGCCAGTCCCACAGCGCGAGATTCACCGCCGCGATGAGACCCGACGGCGCGCCT
>NSIG01000073.1 GCA_002737275.1 Opitutia bacterium | reverse complement strand
GGCGAACGGGTGTTGGCAGTCAGTGAGGGCACAAAAGAGAAGGGGATTCCAGATTATAGCAGAGTCGTCAAGGCGGTGGACGCGGGCGAGGGCGAGATAGCGTGTGAGGCCTACGCGCCAATTAAATAGATACTTTTTCTTTTCGGGTGGAGCGACGAGCAGGCGGAGATCGAAGAGGGTCCACGCGTCGCCGATGGGCTCGATACGGGCGAGGAAGTCCCGGCCGGGTTGCACGCGGGCGATGAGCTCGGGTGCGGCGCGATAAGAGTGGGTGCCGCCGAGGCGGAGTCCGGGAATATCGGGATGCTTGGCGACGACCTCGCCGCGCGTCGGATCGACGGAGACGATCACGCCGCGAAGCGGATGGCCCAGCACCTGATCGGTCGAAGGTGCGCAACCGCACTCGGCGGCAGCGGCGAGCAAGGCGCCCTCGGGAATGGTGATGAGGAAGGACCGCAGACCCCCGCCGGTGCCGCCGGTGCCGATGGTGGCGTAGGTGGCGACCGCGATGACATCGCTCTTGCCCCCGGTGAAATCGCGAACGACGGCGAGGCGGGGTTGGCCGCGAAGGCGGCCGGCTGATTCGGCGATCACGAGCACCGGAGGATCGAGCGAGTAATCGGGCGTGGCGCGGCGCAACCAAAGACCGGCAGGCGGGCCCTTTGCGCGGCTGGATTCGCCCTCGACCCAAAGGGTGACAAGCGC
The DNA here is from genome assembly GCA_002737275.1 of Opitutia bacterium. Classification (GTDB taxonomy): domain Bacteria; phylum Verrucomicrobiota; class Verrucomicrobiia; order Opitutales; family Opitutaceae; genus Tous-C4FEB. The sequence continues at coordinate 16,323 of NSIG01000073.1, read as the reverse complement.
GCCGTCGTGCAACATCGCCACGGCGGGCTCGCCGAGGGGCTTACCGAAGTCTACGTTGAGCGGCAGCAGGAAACGCGAGCCAGCGTCGGGCGACGAGGAGATGCGCAGGCGCGGGCGATCCTCGGCGGCGGTGAACCAGGCGGCGGCCACGCGACCGCCGGAAACGGCGAGCTGGGGACCGGAGGCGGGGCATGGCGGCGAGCGCCATTCGTCGCGGTTGATAGGGTGATCGTGCTCCCAGCGACCGAGCCGGTAGCGGACGACATTGATGTCGCGGATGAAGCCTTCGCCGAGGGTTCGGTAGGAAAGCAGAGCGCTGCCATCGGGGAACGCCACGAGCGCGGGGAAGCTTTCTCGCTGACCCGGGCCTCGATCAAGACATCGCGGTCGGGGTCTTCGCCGACGATGCGCGCGTAGAGGCGGACATCGTGGTCGCCCGCGGTGCGGCCGCGGCGGTCGAGCCAAGCGGCGAGCACCCGGCCGTCGGCGAGGGTGGTGAGCACGGGGAGCGAGTTGGCTTTGCTCTCGGTGGTCAGGGGCGTGGGTGCAGTCCACGTGAGACCGGCGTCGGTGGAGGAACTCAGGAATATCGATTCGGTTTCGGGGGACGCCGCGGAGGTCTCGGTCCATGCGACGGCGACGCGACCCCCGGGGCCGACCGCGAGAGCGGGAGGCGCGGTGTCGACGTCAAGAATCCGGGGACCGGTGGCGACGCGTTGCGCGGCCGACCAGCGCAGCGTGGTGGGGTTGAGCGACGTGCTGCGGACGATTGCGCCACCGGGGGCGGATTCAATCCAAGCAAGCCAGACGGAGCCATCGGGCGCGCGGGCCAAAGTGGGAGCGGTGGCGCTGGCCTCCGCGGGGGAGTCGAGAGGCTTGATCTTGATCGGGGGTGGAGCGGATTTCTCGGCGGCGAAAAGACCGGTGATCAGCGCAAAGCCGGAAAGAAGCGAAATAAGCGGACGCGGCATAGCGCGGAATTTGGGAGGCAAAGGCCGCGCCGGCAAGCTGGGCAGCGTGGGGAGGATTACGCGGGCCGACGGCGCTGGAGCAGCGTGACGATAAGCAAAAGCGCAAACGAGATCACGAGCAGCATGGCGGCGAACGCGTGGGCCGAGGCGTAGTCGAGTTTTTGGACCTCGTCGTAAAGGGCGATGCTGGCGACTTTGGTGACGCCGGGGATGGCCCCGCCGATCATGAGCACGACGCCGAATTCACCCAGCGTATGGGCGAAGCCGAGCGTGAGGCCGGCGGCGATGCCGCGCCAAGCGAGCGGGGCGTGCAGCCGAATGAAAACACGGAGAGGACGGGCGCCGAGGGCGGTGCCCGCATCGAGGAGCTCGCGGGGGACGCCGCGGAGTGCGGCTTGAAACGGCTGCACGGCGAACGGCAGCGAGTAAAAAACTGAGGCGATGACCAGACCGGTGAAACTAAAGACCAGCGGTTCGCCGGTGAGATCGCGCCACCAACTGCCGGGCGGGTGCTGGGGCGAAAGGCCGACGAGGATGTAGAAACCGATGACGGTGGGAGGGAGGACGATCGGCAGCGTGACGAGCGTTTCCAAAAACGGTGCAATGCGCGCGCGGGTGGTGTTGAGCCAGTGCGCGAGGGGCAGACCGATGATGCCGAGGATGAGGGTTGTGATGGCGGCGAGGCGCAGGGTGAGGCCAAGCGATTGCCAAAGGGCCGAAGACAAACCGAGAAAAGTGAAGGTCGAATCGCCCATCAAGGGGATCGTGGCAGACTGAAACCGTAGCGGTCAAAGATTGTCCGGGCGGCCGGGGTGGAGAGAAACGCGAGGTAGCGCCGGGCCGCCGGATTGGAAACTCCACGGCGGGTCAGCACGGCGCCTTGTTCGAGCGGGGTGTGGGCGGAGGACGGAATTTCCGTCCAGCGGCCCGAGTGGTTGAGCACGGGAGCGATCACCAGCGAAAGAGCCACGATGCCGACATCGGCGTTACCCGTCTGCACGAACTGGGCGGTCTGAGCGATGTTTTCCCCGAGCACGAGTTTGGGGCGCACCTCCGTCCACGCCCCGGATCTCTCAAGCGCTTCTTTTGCAGCGCGGCCGTAAGGTGCGTGGTCAGGGTTGGCGATGGCGAACCGCTTCACGCCCGGGTCGCGCACGACGGACGCGAGGTCGTCGATGGCGAGATCGGTGCGCCCCGTCCAAAGCACGATCCGGCCGATTCCGTATCGGGTGAGGCTCTTCTCCTCCGCCGCTCCGGCGGCGATGAGTTCAATCGGGTAGATCAGGTCGGCGGAAAGAAAGACATCGAACGGAGCGCCATTCTTGATCTGGGCGAAAAAGTTTCCGGACGAGCCGGTGGAAACTCTCAGGCTCACGGAAGGTTCCGACTTGGCGAACTCGCGGTTCAGCGCCTCGAGGCAGAAAACCAAATCGCTGGCGGCGGCGATGGACAGCGTCTCGGAGGCGCGGCCCGTGGGCGCGAAGACGAAGGCGAGAACGGCGAGGAGGCGGATCATGCAAGAGGCAACGTGGCGGGACGGATCGGGGCTGGCCATGCGAAAGCCGGCGGGTTTGCGTGCAGGGATGATGACCCGCGAGGCCTTACTGCCAGTGACGGTATTGAGTGGCTTCCTCGGAGCGGGGAAGACGACTTTGCTGCGGCATCTGCTCGGTCAGGCGGAGGGGCGGAAGTGGGCGGCGATCGTCAACGATGTGGCGGCGATCAATGTCGATGCGCAGGTGGTCGCGGGGGCGGGAGCGGCGCGGGTGGTGGAATTGGGCAACGGGTGTGTGTGCTGCTCGGTGCGGGATTCGCTAGCGGAGACGATCGCGGAACTGGCGGCGCAGCGGGCGTATGACCATATCTTGGTCGAGACCACGGGGGTGGCGGAGCCGCGGGGCGTGGCGGATTTGTTCACGCGGCAGAACGCGTTTTGGCGGAGCCTCGGCGATTTTGCGCAGTTGAGCTCGTTGGTGACGGTGGTCGATGCGCGGAGTTTTCTGGATGCACAGCGACGGAGTCGGGGCTTGAAGACGGCAGCCGAGGGGAGAAAGAGGGAAGAGAAAGAGGAGAGAGAACGATTGGCGGAGGGGAAGAAGCCGGTGTTTGAGTTGATGGTGGATCAGGTGGAATGCGCGGATGTGCTCGTGCTCAACAAGTGCGATCTGGCGGATGAGACGGAGTTGGCGAAGGTGGAACGGATTTTAGGGGGATTGAATGCGCGGGCGGAGCTACTGCGCGCGGAGCAGGGGCAGGTGGCGAGCGAGTGGTTGCTGGGGCGGGTGAGGTTTGACGGTGTGGCGACGGTGGGCGCGGCGCGTTGGCTGAGAGTGATGCGGGGTGAAGGACGGGGCACGTCCCCGGTGAAGACGGAACGACGGACGGCCCGGCACGAGAGCGACTATGGAATCACGAGTTTCGTGTGGGCAGCGCGGCGGGCGCTGGACGGAGCGAAATTTGGGGCGTGGTTGGAAAGCGGTTTGCCGGACGGGTTGTTGCGGGCAAAAGGATTTTTCTGGGTGGCGGAGCGATCGGCTGACATCGGGTTTTTGTCGGTCGCGGGCGGGCGGGCGCGGCGTGAATGGGTGGGGACGTGGGCGGCGGCATTGCGGGAGAGCGGCGTCATTACCGAGGCGCAGCTCACGGCCGAAGCGCGCGCGAAGTGGGCCGAGCCTCACGGGGACCGGCGACAGGAGTTGGTATTTATCGGAACGGAGCTGGACGAAACCAAGCTGCGCGCGAAACTTGAGGCGTGTTTGTTCTGATTTGTTTCCGAAATTCCACGAAACATCTTTTTGGCGCGAGCGTCGGAAGCGTGGTGGCGTTTTTCAGCTCACGTAATTTTTTCAGATTCGTGCTCGGCGGTGGAGTGTGGCTTGCGGCCGGTGGACTCGGTGGCAGTGCGGATTTGAGGGCGGCGGAGCCGGTCGGAAACCGGGAGGTTCTGATCTACGCCGACGGTGATCGCGTGAGGGGAAAACTGGTCGAGCGGTCGGGCGGTGTTTTGGTTTTTCAGTCGGAAAAAATTTGGTTTGCTGCGAGTGCCCGTGACGGAAGCGAAGATTGAGAAGGGCGACGGGCCGGTGGCGGCAAGAACTCCCGGCAGCCCGGCGGTAGCCAAGACGGCGGTGGCGGCGAGAGAGAAAGCGAGGGCGGATCGGGCGAAACCGGAGAAAGGCGAAAAGGAACAAACGGGTGGCTGGGCGCAGTTTTCGCCGTATGCGTTGAGTCAGGGGGTGCGGGCGTTCTTCGGGCCATGGCACGGGCGGATTGCTTTCTCGACCGAGATCGCGAACGACGTGACCGACCGGACGAACACGACGGCGGAAGTGCGGCTCAAGCGGAAGTGGAGCAATGATGAGGTGGAGGGAATCGCCCGCTAGGATTTCGCGCAGTCGGCCGATGTGACAACGAAGGATGTGGCGTGGTTGAGCGGTTCGTGGCGGCGGGATTTTCCGCGGAAATTTTTCGGCGTTTATCGGCCGACTTTGGAGTGGAACCGGGCCTCGAAGCGGCCAAACGGGGCCTTTGCCGATTATTTCTTGGTCCAGCAAGAAATCGGTGCGGGCCTGAATGTGTTGGCGGCAAAGGACCGAAAGTTGCGCTTGGGGGTATCGGAGAATTTCTTCGACGTGTGGGTCACGGCGCCGCAAAGCGACCGGACTTTAGAGACCTCGGCATCGACGTTTGCCGAAGTGGAGTGGAGCCTCCCATGGCGGATCCAAATCATCGAGCGTGGGGTGTGGTATCCGCCGTTTAAGAATGAATTAAACGGATGGGAAAACCGGATCGAGCTGAATAAGAAACTCACGGAGACGCTGAGCGTCGCGGTGCGGCACGAGACGCGGCAAAACAATCCCGACGAGCGCGTGCGCGACTATTCGCTGTTGCGGATGTTGGTGGGGCTGGATTTCTGAGCTCGGGGGAGAAGCCATAGAAGCGAAGCGGTGGCGGCGTGGCGCGAGGGAGGTTGGGAGATCCCTGCTTTTTGGGGCGCGGCATTTCAGGTTCGCCAGCGGCGCGGCGAAAAAGAAGCTCAGCGGATAATTTTTCATATGATACCTCGCATCTTTTTAAGCGGACTTTTGGGGTCGGTTGTCTTGGTGCTCGGGCTACGGGCGCAACAGGCGACGACGCCGACTACGCTCGGCACGCCGCCGCCGACTTTGTTGGCGCCAGGCGGCCAGGTGACGGTGGACCTGCGCACGTTTCTCGGCGTGCCGGGCGTGACGGGGCAGGTCGTGCAGTTCGATACGGCGCGGGGGACGTTTAACGCTGAGCTGTTGGCGAACGATGCCCCCCGGACCGTCACAAATTTTCTGAATTACGTGAACCGCGGGGCCTACACGAACAGCATCTTCCACCGGTCGGTGCGGAACTTCGTGATCCAAGGCGGTGGTTTCGCCGTGTCGGGTTCGACGGTGAACACGATTCCGACCGATGCGCCAATTGCGCTCGAAAACAAGGTCTCGAATCTGCGCGGAACCCTGGCGATGGCGCGCACGAATGAGTTGAATTCGGCGACGAGCCAGTGGTTCGTAAACACGGGCAATAATGCCGGCCAACTCGACACGACAAATGGCGGTTACACTGTATTTGCGCGGGTGCTCGGCAATGGGATGACGGTGGCCGACTCGATCGCAGCGCTGACGATCGTCGATGCCTCGGCGATTTTTAATAGCGCGTTTAATGAACTTCCGGTGCTCGGTTTGCCCGCGAATTCGGCCAACCTCGTGGTGGTGCGAAGCGTGCGGCCGGTGCCGATCTATCCGACGACGAACGGCGAGGCAGCGGTCGTGACGTTTAGCGCGACGAATCAGAACAGCATCGTGGCGGCGGGCTCGGTATCGGGCAGCGCATTGACCATCACCGGAGGGGTGGCGGGCACGGCGACGGTGCGGGCGCGGGCGACGGACTCGAATGGAAGCGCGGCCGAGGTTGTCTTTAATGTGACCGTGGCCGTAGCGGCTCCGGTGATCACGGCGCAGCCGCTCAATCTGATCGCGGCGACCGGTCGAATGATGGTGCTCAACGTGGCGGCGAGCGGCCCAAATCTGACCTACCAATGGAAACGGATCCCGGCGGTGCCGATCCCGGGCGCGACGGGACCCCAGCTGATCGTGAACCCAGTCACCGCCAGCGATGCGGGAATTTACTATTGCACGGTTTCAAACTCGGCGGGCGAAGTGGACAGCGCCGGGGCCATCGTGGCGGTGCGGGCGATCGGAACGAACCGGTTGTCGAGCCTATCGGTGCGGGCAAATTTGGATGCGACACAGGTGTTGACGGTGGGCTTTTCGACGACGGCGGCGAAGAACCTGCTCGTGCGCGCGGTCGGGCCGAAGCTGGTCGATTTCGGGGTGACTAATTTTAATCCTGATCCTCGGTTGGAGATTTTTGACGGCGCGCAACGGCCGACGGTAAACAACGACAACTGGGCGCCGACCCTCGGGCCGGTGTTTCAGAGTTATGGAGCTTTCGGGTTTGATGCGAACAGCCGGGATGCGGCACTGGTGACACGCTCCGGCGGCGCGGCGACGGCGGAAATCAAGTCGTCGGGCAATGGGATCGTGCTGGTCGAAGTTTACGAGGAAGTGACGGCGACTCCGGCGACGTTGAACGGCGTCGCGACGTTGCACCGGGTCGGTACGGGCGGTGGAATTTTAATCGCGGGCTTTGCCGTGACGGGTGATGTGGCGAAGACGCTGCTGATCCGCGGTGTCGGGCCGAAGCTGGCAACTTTTGGCGTCGGCGACCGGCTGACAGACCCGAAGATTGAAGTGCGGACCGTCGGTGACGTCATGCTCGCGGCAAACGACGACTGGAGCCCGAGCGTGGCCGCCGCGACGCCGGGGCTTGGGTTTACCTTTGACCCGGGGAGCAAGGACGCGGCGCTCTTGGTGACTTTGCCGCCGGGCGCTTACACGGCGCAGTTGAGCGGGGCGGACGGCGGGACGGGCAACGGGCTGATCGAGATCTACGAAGTGCCGTAGCGCGCGGCGCGAGGTTGAGAGCGAAGAGATCGGGCGGGGGTAGAGTGGCGCGAAGGGGACATGGGCGGGACGCCCATGCCACTTGGCGGCCGCGGGTGGCCCGCTATCACGACTCAGCCGCCGAGTTTGAAGCTGGCGCTGACTTGGAAGACGGCGCTGACGATCGCGAAGGCGATGAAGCCGACGAATGTGAACACGCCGCCGAGCACGACGCCCGCAATCACTTTGGTGAAAAAATTGAGCTGGCCGGTGATGATTTTTTGGTAGGCGGCGGCGATGCTCTTTAGGCTCGGGACGACGTTACCGGTGTTTTCGCCGATCGCCAAGCGGTCGAGCACGAGGTCGGGGAAACAACCGGTGCGGGTGAGTGCGACGGAGAGCGCCTCGCCTTCGAGCACGCGGGCGGTGGCGGTGTTGAAGGCGGCGCGGTGGACCTGGTTGGCAATCTGCTTCTCGGTCATGCGGAGCGCCTCGGCGGCGGTGATGCCGTTTTCCAAAAGCACGGAAAGGGTTTGGCTGAAGGAGTGGACCGTCTGCGCCACGAGGAACGGGCCGACGAGCGGGAGTTTGAGTAACCAAGCGTCGGTCTGGGCGCGGCCGGCGGGAGTTTGGCGCCAGCCTATGAAGGCGATCAAGGCGAGCGCGACCGCGACGACGGCCATGATGCCCCAAATACTGAGGGCGAACTGCGAGGCGCCGATCAGAAGCTTGGTGGACGCGGGCATCTTACCGCCGAGCGAGCTCAGGAGCGTTTGGAGGCGCGGCAGGAGAAACGTGAGGAAGAAAAGGATGACGCCGCCCGAGACGAAGACCATGAATCCTGGGTAGGCGAGGGCCGACATCAGCTGGGCGCGCAGCTCGCGTTGCTCGACGAGGTGGGCGATGAGACGGGAGAGCGTGTCGTTGAGGGAGCCAGTGGCTTCGCCGGCTTGGATGAGATTGACCGTGCCGGTATCGAAGACCTCGGGATATCCTCCGAGGGCACGGGAGAGCGGTGCGCCCTCGCTGATGCGTTCCCAGACGCCGGCGCAAAGCGTGCGTAGGCGGGGCTCTTTAATGCGGGTCGAAAGGAGACGGACGGCTTCCCCGGCGGACAGTCCGCTGCCCGTAAGATCGTGAAGTGCCTCGAGGAAAGGAAGACGCTCGGCGCGGCGGGGAGCTTGGGCGTTGAGGCGGGTCGAGGCGCGCGTCGGGCGAGACACTTTGGCGGGAGCCGACGCGGACGAGGAGGACGGCGGCGCTTTACCGACGCTCTTGCGCGGGGCGGGACCGGCCAGAAGCTCGGTGACTTGGGCGACTTGAAGACCGCGCGCGGAGAGGAGCCGCAAGGCATCCTTGCGGCTCGGGGCGTCGAGTTCGGCGGAAAGAGATTTGCCGGCGCGGTCGCGGGCGCTGTAGGCGAAACGGGGCATTCTGGGATTTTCGATTTTGGATTGCCGATTCTCGATTGGCGGGGCGGCCAAGCTGGGGCCGACTGGATTGGATCAGATCAGGCGGAAGAATTCCTCGTTGGTGATGTCCACGTCGCGAAGGATTTTATTGTAAAGGCCGGGACCGATGGTTTCGCCGGCGTGAACCGGGACAACGGTGGCGCGGCCGTCGGGGTGTTTAAGAAAGTGATGACTGCCCTTGGTGCGCGCCACGGTGAAACCGGCTGATTTGAGAGCGGCGATCAGCTCACGGCCACGCAGTCTTGGATGGCGGGCCATCAGCCGACGGCGATGCGTTGGACGCCGATGAATTCGTTGGGCGGGGTGTCGGTGTCGGACTCTTCGAGGCAGAGGTCGATGGCCTCGCCGATCCGGCGCATGAGGAGATCGAGGGATTTGGCCTGAGTGTGACAACCGGGCAGGGCGGGCACGGAAGCGACGTAGTAACCCTCGGTGTCGCGTTCGATGACGACACTGAACTCCCGTTTTTTGCGGATAGTTTTCATTTTTCGACGACGGTAACGACGCGGAGGACTTCCTCAAGGGTGGTGTGACCGGCTTTGACTTTTTCCCAGCCGCTTTGGCCGAGGGTTCTCATGCCTTGTTTGCGGGCGGCTTGGGTGAGGGTGCGGGTGCTCTCGCGTTTCAGGATGAGCTCGTGGAGTTCGTCGTTGAGGCGGAAGATCTCGAAGAGACCGATGCGGCCGCGGTAGCCGGTGCCGCGGCAGCGGTCGCAGCCGACGGGGTGCTTGAGCGCGGTGACGAGTTCGGCCTCGGCGGCGTCGCATTCGAGGATGGCGAGCGTCTCGAGGAGCCTGACCTTGCTGATGGGCTGGGAGGCGCAGCAGTTCGGGCAGAGGCGGCGGACGAGGCGCTGGGCGATGACGAGCTCGATGGCGGAGGCGACGAGGAAGGGCTCAATGCCCATATCCACGAGGCGCGTGATGGCGCCGGGTGCGTCGTTGGTGTGGAGCGTGGAGAAAACCAAGTGGCCGGTCAGTGAGGCGCGGATCGCGATCTCGGCCGTGTCTTTGTCGCGGATTTCGCCGACCATGATGACGTCGGGGTCTTGGCGAAGGATGGAACGAAGGGCGCTGGCGAAGGTGAGGCCGATCTCGGAGCGGATCTGCATCTGGTTTACGCCGGGGACTTCGTATTCGATGGGGTCCTCGACGGTGATGATCCGGAGATCGGTGGAATTGATTTTCCGGAGAAACGCGTTGAGCGAGGTGCTCTTGCCGGAGCCGGTGGGGCCGGTGACCAAAATGATGCCGTGCGGGTAATCGAGGACGCTGATGATCTGCGCCTGCTCGTCGGGGCTCATCCCGAGGCGGTCCATCGTGTAGGCCTCCTTCTTCTGATTCAGGAGGCGGAGGGAGACGGACTCAGCGTAGATGGTCGGCGCGGTGGCGACTCGGATATCGAGGACGGTGGCGTTGGACTTGAAGTTGATGCGGCCGTCCTGCGGGAGACGTTTTTCGGAGATGTTGAGGCGCGCCATGATTTTAAGGCGCGAGATAATGGCGTCCTGGAAGCGGAGGAGGTTCTCCGGGACAGGGACGGGAACGAGCAGGCCGTCGACGCGGTAGCGGATGCGGAGCTGTTCCTCCTGCGGCTCAAAGTGGATGTCGGTGGCCTGATCTTCGACGGCTTGTTTGATGACGTCGGTGACGAAGCGGACGACCGCGGCGTCTTCGTCGACGACCTCCTCGGCCTGTTGAACGGCCTCGGGGGCGACGTAGGATTCATCGCCGTCATCGAGGGCGCCGGAGCCGACGCCGAAGTTTTCGATGATGAGCTGGTGAATGCGCTCGGGGACGGCGAGGTGCCAGACGAGCGGGCGCGGCGTGAACGTGCGCAGCCAGTCGGACATCACGGCATCGGGCAGCCAAGCGGTGGCTAGGTGGAGAGGTTGAGAGTTGAGAGCTGAGAGTTGAGAGTCCTGATTTTCGGGCGTGGGGCCGAATTTGATCGGGATGATCTGGTAGTCGTGGACGAGGCGGGCGGGGAGGAGACCGCGGGCGTCAGGGTCAGTCTCGAGGTTGCTGGCGATGTCGAGGGTGGCAGCGGCGGCGAGGGCGGTGAGCGCCTCGGGCTCGGGCAGAGCGAGAGCGGCGGCGAGGGCGGCGAGGCGTTGGCCGCGGGTGGCTTCGCGGACGGACTGCAGCTGTTCTTCGGTGAGCCGCGCGACGAGGGATGCGGGCAACGGATCAAGGGCGAGCGCGGTCATGAGGGGCGGCGCGAGCTTACTTGAGCTTGTTGATCAGGGGTTCCTTGGTCGGCTTCGAAGGATCGACGAGGAATTGGTTGATCTGATCTTTGTTCGAGAGCTGGTTGATGGTCTTAGAGGTCTCGGCGTTGCCCTCGCCGGATTTAATCACGCGGGGACGGACGAAGAGCAGCAGCTCGGTGCGCTCCTGTTTGTTTTCACGCGGGCCGAAAAGGTGGCTGAGCACAGGAATCTCCGCGAGGAAACCGATCTTGCCGCGGGAGCGACCGGTGCGGGTGCGCTGGAGTCCGCCGAGAACGATCATCTGGCCGTCGATCACGTTGATGAACGATGTGGCTTGGCGGCGGCCGATGATGGGCTGGGAATTGCCGTCGATTGTCACGCTGTCGAGGATGTCGTCCACCTTCTGGTCGATCTTGAGCTGGATACTGCCGTCGTCGCCGATGAGCGGGGTGACTTTCAGGTCGATGGCAATGTCTTTGTAGGTGACGGTGGAACTGGTGGTGAGCCCCGACGAACCGGTATTGGGGACGGAGGTGCTGCCGGTGATCAAGGGCTGGGATTGGCCGACGATGACCTGAGCCTCTTTATTGTGGGTGGTGACGATGGTGGGCGCGGAGAGAATGTTGACGTTGCTGCGGGAGCCGGCGTCGGTGAGAGCGGCCTTGAAAGCCAGCGGGTCGACGATCCCGTCGCTGACGGTCCAGCCGGCGACGGCGCCCGCGAAATTGGTGACGGAGCGGAACCCGGTGGTGGCGTTGGTGCCAACGGTGAGATTGAGAGCGGAGAGACCGGTTTTGTCGGAGTCCGAGAGGGTGACCTCGGCGATGATCACCTCGATGCGGACTTGAGCGAGGACGATGTCGATCTTGCTGACGAGGTCTTTGATGAGCCGGATGTCGTCGCCGGTGCCGGAGACGATGACGGCGTTGGAGCGTTCGTCGTAGGTGACGGTGACGAGGGTGCTGAATTCGTTGGATCCGGCGAGGGAGGCGAGTTCGGGGCCGGCGTTGTTCATGACGGCGGGTTGCGGGCCGGCAGCGGGTTGGGGTGCGACGGGTTGGCCGGGCAGGGTGATCTGGCCGGGGCGGACAGATTGGGCGGAAGTTTTTTGGGCGGCGTTGGTCTGGCCGGTCACGAGCTGCGTGAGCAGAGTGGAGACATCTTTAGCGGCGGCGTGTTTGAGGTAGATGACCTCGTTGCGGGTGTTGGGGTCGGCTTTGACGTCGAGTTTGGCGATGAGCTCGTCGAAGAACGGATACTGGCGGGGGTCGGCGATGAGAATGATCTGGTTGGTGCGGTCGTCGGCGTTGTAGGTGGTGCTGGTGCCGAGTTGGTTTTGGAGCGTGCCCTGCAAAATCGTGCGGAGCTTGTTCACGAGGTCGGAGGCCTTGGCGGATTTTAGCGGGTAGAATTTTGGGTTGAGGCCGGTGGTCGCAGGGCGATCGAGCGTTTTGATGAGGCTTTCGATGCGCTGGAGATTACTCACGGAATCGGTGATGAGCGCGGCGTTGGTTTTTTCCAAGATGACGACACCGCCGCCGACGCCGGGGGTAAGCAGGCCTTGGAGTTGGGGCATGAACTCGTTGACGCGGAGAAAATCGAGTTGGAAGACCTTGGTGGCGATCTTGCCCGATGCGGGTTGGTCAGATGCCGAGCCCAAGATCATTTCAGGTGCCTCAGTCTTGGCTTGGGCCAAGGCGACGACTTTTAAGAAACGGTCACCGAGCGGTGCGACGCCGATTTGGTTCAGGGCGAGGAGCGTTTCAATGGCGAGGATCAGCTCTAAGCGCGGAATCGGGCGGTCGATGATGAGCGTGTATTCGGCGGTGGGCAGCGCGGCGGGACGAAGGATGCTGCGGCCCGTGTGAAGCTCGAGGGCGGATAGCACACCGTCGATGGGGAGACCGCTGATTTTGAACGACGGGATCAGTTCGTCGCCCGGTGGTTTCAGGTCGACGGGAGGTTTTGCGCCGGGAGGGACGGCAGGTCCGGGACCGGGGGTCTGCGCGGGAAGGGTGAGAGCTAGGGCAAAGAAGCAGGCGGTGAAGCGCAGGCGGACGGAACGCGAGGTCATGCAGTAAAAGAAGGAAAGAGGAGTTGAGCGCTGGTTGGGCGAAGAGAAGAATTAAGCAGGAAGGAGCGGGGGTTGTAAACGGTGATGTGCTTATGACGGCACGGGGCGCGGAAAGTTGCCGAAAGGGGTCGGAAGGATTTGCCGCTTGCGGGAGGCGGGAGCGGGGCCAACGGTTTTGCTTTGAAATGGGTAATATTTTCGGAAAACTTTTCACAATCACCACTTGGGGCGAAAGCCATGGACTTGGCGTCGGCGTGACGATCGACGGGTGTCCGCCGGGTTTGGCGATTTCGGCCGAAGAGATTCAGGCTGAACTCGATCGGCGTCGGCCGGGGCAGAGCGACATTGTGACCCCGCGGAAAGAGGAGGACAAAGTGGAGATCTGGTCCGGAATCTTTGAAGGCAAAACGACGGGCACTCCGATTACTTTGCTGGTGCGCAACGGCGACCAACGGCCGGGGGCGTATGACGAGATGCGGGACAAGTTTCGGCCATCGCACGCGGATTTCACCTATCAGCAGAAATTTGGGCTGCGAGACCATCGTGGCGGTGGGCGGAGCTCGGCGCGGGAGACCGTCGGTCGGGTGGCGGCCGGGGCGATCGCGAAAAAAATTTTAATGGCCGGGACCGGTGCAGGCGGAGTGGAGATCCGAGCGTTTTTGACGCAGGTGCATGACATCGCGGTGCCGACAGGGGCGTTGGCGAAGTTTCCGACCTTGGCCGAGGTGGAAGCGACGCCGGTGCGATGTCCGCACTTGGAAACGGCGGCGGCGATGATCGAGCGGATCAAAGCGGTGCGCAGCGAAGGAGATTCGGTGGGCGGTGTTATCGAGTGCCGCGTGCGCGGGGTGCCGGCGGGATTGGGGGCGCCGGTGTTTGATCGGCTTGAGGCGGATTTGGCGAAGGCGATGCTCTCGCTGCCGGCGACGAAGGGATTTGAGATCGGGAGCGGGTTTGCCGGCGCGACGTTGCGCGGGAGTGAGCACAACGACGCGTTTGAGAATCGCGCCGGTGCGGTGCGGACGGTGACCAACCGCAGCGGCGGCGTGCAAGGTGGGATCAGCAACGGCGAGGAAATTATCTTCCGCGTGGCCTTCAAACCGACGGCGACGATTTTGCAGTTGCAGGCGACGGTGGACAAAGCGGGCGCGGCGACGGAGTTGATGGGACGCGGGCGCCATGACCCCTGCGTGGTGCCGAGGGCCGTGCCGATCGTCGAAGCAATGGCGGCGCTGGTGCTGCTGGACCACTGGCTGCGGCAAAGCGCGCAGTGCGGGACCTTTAAGTTTTGAGCGACCGCGCGAGCACCGAAAAAGAAGCGCTGGCACTTGGACGGCGGGGTGTTTTTGTAATCGGGAAATGAACAGCACGGAAAAACCATTGGTCTATGTAATTCTCGGCGCGGCCGGCTCGGGCCGACGCGAGGTGCTGCTCGATTTGATCGCGGGTGGATTTGGCGACGACGATCGGCCGGTGGTTCTGTTGGCCGCCGAAGAGCCGGCGGCGGAGATTGACGCGAAGTTGCCCGGAGTCGCGCGCTGGGTTTGGCCGCAGGCGGGCTCGATCGAGGCGGACCTGCCCGAGGGAGCGACCCACATTTTTTTTGTGACCGATGGGCGACGGAGTCCGGTGGACCAAATGGAAGCGTTTAAGGCTTGGGTGGAAATGAAGCCAGTTGAGCTGGGGCGGGTGTTGACGGTTATCAACTGCCAACTGGCGGCGAAGCACCCGTCGTTGCGGGCGTGGTATGAGGCGTGCGTGCATTTTTCGGATGTGGCGCTGCTCAACCGGAGGGAAGGCGTGGAAAATAAGTGGCTGAGCGATTTCCGGGGGTTTTTCGACGACCAGTTCGTACCCTGCCTTTTTGAGTTTGTAAAAGGGGGCCGGGTGAAGAACCCCGCGCTCATTCTTGATCCGCAGGCGCGGCGGATGACCCATGTTTTCGACGACGAATTGGAGTGGCTGGTCGTTGATGCAGAAGGTTCCGAAGACGACGGCAGCGACGCCGAGATCGGCGTGGAAGAAGAAGTGCAAGTTGCCCGCGAGGAGGAGCCGTATTTTGTGCGCGACGCGGCCGGGCGTCGGGCGAAGCGGATCGTAGAGATTGCCGAGTTTTTGCCGAAGATCGAGCCAGCGGACCCGAAATGAAAAAGCTCCGACCGCGTGGGCGGAGCCGATGAGACCGGTGGTCGCGGTCGTGTTTACTTCGCGGCGGCGACGGCAGCGACGAATGCTTTGGCCTTGGCGGTGATGGCGGCCCAGTTTTTTTCCTTCATCACTTTGGCATCAACGAGTGAACTTCCGGCGGCGACGGCGAATGCTCCGGCTTTGAGAAATTCTCCGACGTTGGATTCGTTCACCCCGCCGGTCGGAAGCATCTCGACGTGTGGGAGCGGGGCTTTGACGGATTTGATGTAACCGGGGCCGAAAAATTCGGCGGGGAAAATTTTGGCGGCGTCGGCGCCGGCTTCCCAAGCATTGATGATCTCGGTGGGGGTGAAGGCGCCGGAGAAAATCGGCACACTGTAGCGTTTGCAAAGCGTGATGACATCCGGGCGCAGGGCGGGGGTGACGATGAATTTAGCGCCGGAGAGGATGCCGGCGCGCGCGGTCTCGGCATCGAGGACGGTGCCGAGGCCGAAGAGAAAGTCGGGGAGCTCGGCTGAGGCTTTTTCCAACAGGCGGATGGCGCCGGGGGTGGTCATGGTGAGCTCGATGCTGGTGAGGCCGCCCTCGGCGAGGGCCTTGGCGCAATCGAGGAGACCGTCAGGGTTGTCCGCGCGGATGAGAGCGACGACGCGTTCGGTGCGAATTTTTTGGAGAATGGCTTCTTTTTTCATGGGAAAGGGCAGATTGAGCACGGCGCCGGGAGAGGGAAATCAATTTTCTTGCCCAGCGGTGAAGGCGAGTGTGTGTTTTCCGTTCCGCTCGTGCCCGGGTGGTGGAATTGGTAGACACGCAGGTCTCAGAAGCCTGTGCCTCACGGTGTAGCGGTTCGAGTCCGCTCCCGGGCACCATTTTGGATAGGAGCAAAGCGTCGCCGGAAAATCATCAAGGAGCCGGGCGAAACTGGCGACGATAAGCTTGACCGCGCTCAAGGTGAGCGATCACGGCCGGGTAGTCGCGGTTGGAAAGAGCCGAGCGGAAGGTGTGCAATTCGTCTTCGTAGCCGAGCAGGGCGCGGAGGACTTCGTCGCGGTTTTGTTCCAAGATGGTGCGCCAGAGTTGCGGATCACTGCCGGCGATGCGCGTGGTGTCGCGGAGGCCGCCACCGGCGTAGTTGCGCCACGACGAATCACGGGAGGCCAAGAAGGCGCAGAGAGTTGAGGCGAGGACTTGGGGAAGGTGGCTGATGTGGGCCACGATCTCATCGTGCCGGTCGGGGTCGACGGTCACGGCTTCACCGCCGAGATCTTGCCAGAAACGAACGACCCGCTCGGTCGCGGCGGGCGAGGTGGTGGGCAGCGGGGTGACGAAGCACGTGCGGCGTTCGAAGAGCTCGGCGGTGCCGTGCTCCCAGCCGGTTTTTTCGGACCCGGCCATGGGGTGCGAACCGACGAAATGCCCGCGCTCGCCCAGAGCGATGGCGCCGAGACGGGAGATCTCGGCTTTGACGCTGCCG
>NSIG01000072.1 GCA_002737275.1 Opitutia bacterium | reverse complement strand
CGACGACATCGCCTTGGCGTGCGACGGTGAGTTCACGTTCGATCTGGGAGTCGAGTGCGGCGCGTTGGTCGGCCGAGAGTTTCGTGAGACCGGCGGCGTAGTCCGTCGCATCAAGTTGCGCGGAGAACGGGGCGGACGCGCTGGCGAGGGCCGGCGAAAACAGCAGCGCGAAAACGAACAGCGAAGCCGGGAAAATGGTGGCGAGCGACGGCATGGATTATTTTTTGGGCGGGGTGAAGCGGCTCGACTTTTGATTGTTGGACGGATCGGCATCGTTGACCCCGATGGGCGTGTTCAACGTGGTCCGATAAATGGGAGGATCGTCGGACGTCAGGCTCTTTTGGTCAACGGGCAGGATGAGAACGGTGCTCGCGCCGGGGGCGAGCGCAGGCACGCGCTGCGTGGTGGTGAAGCCGTTGGTGGCGATGTCGAGGGTCAGGCCGAAGACCGGGAGGGCCCCGCGATTTTGGATGACGAAGTCCATCTGGTTTTTGGTGGCGTCGAAGTGGTGACTGGAAATGGCCGGGTCGACGCGGGTGGGATCATGGCGACTCATGGCCCAGCCGACGTTGAGGATGCCGCGGCCGTAGTCGGAGTCGGTGCCAGGTGCGCCCGCGTCATTGGTGGTGGCGGCGAGGACTGCCCAGGCTTGCGCAGCGGTCAGACGGGGATCGGCGGACATGACGGCGGCGACGCTGCCGGCCACAAGTGGGGCGCTGGCCGAGGTGCCGTTGACGCTGACGCGTTGTTGGTCGAGCCACGCGGTCTGCACGCCGTAACCGGGGGCGGAGACTTGGAGTTGCGGGCCGGAGTTGGAGAACGTGACCTGTTGGCCGATGGCGTCGACGGCGCCCACGGAGACGACGCGAGTATCGGCGGCGGGCCAGGTGAGTTGGGTGGCTTGGTCATTGCCGGCGGCGGCCACGATCAACGCGCCGCGGGTGGTGGCGTAGTCGATTGCGGCGTCGAGCACGTGGGTGGTAGAGTAACCGCCGAGCGAGATGTTGATGATTTGGGCGCCGGCATCGGCGGCGGCAACAATGCCGCGGGCGACGGTGAAGATGTCACTGAGGCCGTCGGCCGCAGTGACGCGGACGCTGAGGATATTGGCTGCTGTAGCGACGCCGGGTGCGTCGCTTGAGACGCCGGCGGCGAGGGCGGCAACCCCGGTCCCATGCCCGGAGGAAGTTTCGGACCCCGGCAGGTTACCGGCGCCGACGTCGAGGGTGCGGACGCGGCCGGAGAAGGTTGGGTCGAGCGCGTTTACGCCGCTGTCGAGGATGGCAATGGTGATGCCGCGGCCCCACGTGCTGCGGTCGCCGGTAGCGCCGAGGAAGGCGAGTGAGGTGTTGTGCAGCGGGATTTGGGTGAGGTCGGCGCGGTCGGCTTTCGGAGGATTTTCGGGGGCGCGAAAGAGGATGTTGGCCGCGGCGTCTGCGTAGTCGGCGGCGTGAGTGATGCGATCATCGCGGATTGAGGTGATGCGGTCGTAGCCCACGCGCACGGTGCGGAGGGCATCGATTTGACCGATGATGGTGAGGCCGGCGGCGCGGGCGCGGGCGAGGAAGCGACGGTAGGCGGCGGCATCCTTGAAGGCGAGGGTCGCTTCGTTGGCGCGGGCGTCTGTGGCGGCGAGCAACGCCTCGAGCTGGGCATCGGGAGCGAACGCGGCGGCTAAAGGCATCGCGGTTGGAACCGGTGCGGGGGTTCGGAACGCGGTGGCGGAAGGTTGAGCAGGTGAGAGTAATCGGGGCGGGGGGAAGGCAGAGCGGACGAACACCAGCCAGCCAAAGACGACGAAGCCCAACGCGAGGATTCTTAGACTGAGGTGGCGGGGGCTCATGCAGGTCGAGGTTAGGACGGGATCGGCGGGCGGAAGTTTCAATTAGTTCTGGCGACGGTGTGAGCGGTTAACGTGGTATTTCGCGCTTTTCACGTCCGGGATGACTCGCCACGGTGCGGCCGATGAAATCCCCAAAATTTAGCTTCGCCCGTGCTCTCGGTGTTGCCGTCCTTTTTGCCCTCACAAGCATTGTGTCGGTGGCTCATGCGGCCGATGCGAAGATGCCGGCCATTTTCAATGGTAAGGATTTGACCGGTTGGAAGGCTGATGGCGCGACGGAGTTCTGGCGCGTGGAGAATGGCGTGCTGATCTGTGAAAACAACGCCGCGAAAAAGGGCAGCATGCTTTGGACCGAGGCCAGTTACACGGACTTTGTGATGGAGTTCGATGTGCGTTGGAAGTCCGACACAGAGCGGGGAATCGACACCGGGGTTGAGATGCGGAAGCCGGCGATCCAGTTGCAACTGGGTGTTTCGGGTAGCCTGAAGATCGATATGACCGGCTCGTTTTACACGGGAGGAAAGCCATCCTATCCGGAGGCGGGACAAGCGAAAAACGCCAAAGCGTTGATGAAGCCGCAAGGTGAGTGGAACACGTTCCGCATTCAGGCGAAAGGGAACACGTTTACCTGCTGGATCAACGGGACGAAGGCGTCGGAATACACCGATACTAAATTTTCCGGTGCCTCGCCCTTGGGTTTGCAGCTCCATGCCAATGTGGTGATGAAGGCGGAGTTTCGGAACATCCGGGCGCGTGCGCTCGAGTGAGCGGGGCCCCTGCCGTTTGAAGTGGTGAGCGAAGCCCCGTGGGGCAATCTCCTCGGGCTGCTCGGCCGCCGCGGCTCAGACCGGAGCTTGAAAGCGCGCCGAGACTTCGCGCAGCGCCGACGGAAAAACGGGTTTCTTGAGAAACGCGTCGACGTTTAGCTCGGCGTAGGCGCCGCTGACTTGCGGGCTGAGTTCCTAGCTAAAACCACGATCTTCCTGCGAGATGAAGGACTGCGGCGAAGAGAGCCCAGGCGCTCGAGCCCGGCCATGTTGGGCCTGGGGTGGTCGGTGCTGAGCACGTCGAGGTGGTCCGGCGCGGCCGCGAGGCGCTCGTAGGCTTGGCGGCCATCGACGCGGCATTCGAGGTGGTGTCCCGGGCGCGAGAGCGACCTCTGAGCCACGTGGCGTAGCTCCCGCATGTCATCGGCATAGAGGATGCGCCGCGATTTGAGCGCCGCAGACGGAGCGGCGATTGGAGCGTGAGCCGTTGGCGTTGGATAGTTGTTACCCTTACCAACTGGCTCAAAGTCCCAATGGCGTTGCGGCGAAAAATTAAGCGAAAAGTGGATCAGGGGGTGGGGGCGAGGCCGCGACGTTCAAGCAGAGGTTCAATCGCGGGTTCGCCGCCGATGAAATCGCGGAAGAGACCGAGGGCGTCGCTCGTGCCGCCGCGGGCGAGGATGAATTTCCGAAGGCGGTCACCGTTGGCCCGGCTGAGACCGCCGTGTTGTTTGAACCAATCGACGGCGACGGCGTCGAGGACCTCAGCCCAAATGTAGGAATAGTAACTGGCGGAGTAACCGCCGCCGAAGACATGGGAAAAATAAGTGGATCGATAACGGGGCGGCACGGGGGCGAAATCGAGGTCGACGCGCTTCAGGGCAGCAGCTTCGAACGTGGTCACGTCATCGGCGTTGGGCACTTCGTCGGGCGGCAGGCCGTGCCAAGCGAGATCGAGCAAAGCGGCGGCAAGGTATTCGGTGGTGGCGTGGCCTTGGTTGAATTTCCGCGCCTCGAGCACCTTGGTGAGAAGTTCGGCGGGAATCGGTTCTTCGGAGCGATGATGTTTCGCGTAATTTCGGAGGACCTCGGGCCAAACGGCCCACATCTCGGTGACCTGCGAGGGAAACTCGACGAAATCGCTGGGCACGTTGGTGCCGGAAAACCGGGGGTAATTGACGGCGGAGAAGATGCCGTGGAGGGCGTGGCCGAATTCGTGAAACAAGGTTCTGACCTCGTCGAAGGTAAGCAACGTGGGTTCGCCCGCCGGCGGGCGCGGGATGTTGAGGTGATTGCCGACGACGGGGCGGGCGCCCAGCAAGCGTGATTGGGATTCGTATTCGTTCATCCACGCGCCGCCGTTTTTCGACGGGCGGGCGTAGGGGTCGAAGAGGAACAACGCGAGCAGCGAGCCGTCGGCCTCGAGCACGTCGAAAACCCGGACGGACGGCTCATAGACGGGAAGATCGTGCCGCTCGACGAACGAGATACCGAAGAGCTTTGTGGCGGAAAAGTAGAGTCCATCGACGAGGACGCGGTTGAGCTCGAAGTAGGGTTTCACCTGCGATTCGTCGAAGGCGAAGCGGGCGTTGCGGACTCGCTCGGAGTAGAGCGCCCAGTCCCATGCCGCGACCTCGAAAAGGTCGGGTCGGCCGTGGAACTCGGCGTCGATCATCTGCTGAATCTCGGCCGCTTCGCGTCGGGCGTTGGCGACGGCGGGCGGGGCGAGCCGAGCGAGGAAGGCTGTGGCGGCGGCGACGTTTTTCGCCGTCTGCTCCTCCAATACGTAGTCGGCATGCGTGGCGTAGCCGAGCAACGCGGCCCGCTCAGCGCGAAGGCGGGCGAGAGCGCTGACTTGGGCGCGGTTGTCGAATTCGCCGCCGCGGCTGCCCCGAGCCAAAGACGCGCGGGAGATCCGTTCGCGGGTGGGGCGGTGCCTCAGACTCGCGAGCGGCGGTTGGCCAGTGGTGTTGACGATCGCGATCGCGAACTGACCGACGTGACCGAGCGAGCGGGCGAGTTCGGCGGCGGCGGTGATTTCGGAGTCGGAGAGTCCGGCGAGCTCGGCGCGGTCAGCAAACGTGACGGTTGAAGCGGTGCGCTCTTTCAGGACGTTTTGGGAAAACGCGGTTTCGGCGGTGGCGATCGCGGCGTTGAGCGCCCTGAGTTTTTCTTGGTCGGCACCGGAGAGCCGGGCGCCGGCGCGGACGAATGATTTGTGAGTCTCATCGATCAGCCGATCCGATTCCGGATCGAGGGCAAGGGACGCGCGGAGTGCGTGGAGTACCGCGATGCGGGTGAAGAGCGAGGCGTTGAGCAAAATCGCGTCGCGGTGGGCCGCGAGTTTGGGGGCGAAGAATTTCTCGACGGCTTGGAGCGTGGGATTGGTGTGGCAGCCGTTGAGGTTGGAGAAAACGCGGCTGACGCGGCCGAGGAGTTGGCCGGAGCGCTCGAGGGCGAGGAGGGTATTTTCAAACGTGGCGGGCTCGGGGTGGCCTGCGATGGCGGCGACCTCGGTGAGTTGCTCGGCCATGCCGAGATCGAAGGCGGGCGCGAAATGCTCGTCCTTGATGCGATCAAACGGGGGGTAGCCCAACGGAAGCGGGCTGGGGGCAAGGAGCGGATTGGCGGGAGGCATCTGGATTAAATCGATGATAAAGCGGCGAAGCTCAAGCGACGGGACGCCGAGGACAAGATCGCGCCCGGAGAACAGGGCGCGAGGAGATCGGCGCGCGTCGAGCGGACCGGGAAACGCTGGCTGACGGACGGGGGCCCGACTACTTCTGCTTTTTCGCGGCGGCGGCGGGAGGCTGCTTATAGTAGTTGCCGATGGCTGAGACTACGGCGGAGCGGGCGGCGGCGTGTTCGATCATACCGTTGTGCCGCCAGAGAATTTTTCCGCCGGGTGCGATCAGGACGGTATGTGGAATCGGGCCGGGCCACTCGGCATCGAGAGCCTTGCCGAGGTCATCTTGGTTGGCGCCGGTGAAAAGGTAGTGGCTGGTTTTGCGGCCCTCTTTGTCCACGGAGGCTTGCACGCGCTTGGTGAGGCCGGCGCCTTGTTTTTGGAGAAAGGCTTGGGCTTTGGCTTCATCCTTGAGCGCATCAAGGCTGATGGTGATGAGTTCGAAATCGTTTTCGCGCATATCGAACTGGCGTTTTATCGCGACGAGCGCGGGGAATTCTTCGACGCATGGGGCGCACCAAGTGGCCCAGACGTTGATCATGCGCACCTTGTTGGTGGGGTTGGCGCGGACGGCGGCGACGCCGGCGACGTCGATGCGGTCAAGGGTGACGGGAATCTGCGTCCAGCCGATCTCGGTGGCGACGTTGCGTTCTTTTTTCTCGCGCCACTTGGTGGAGCAACCGTGAGGTTTGGTGAGTTCGACGGGAACGGGCTTGCCGTCGAGCAGGGCGAAGATCGCGTTGCGGGCATCGGGCGACTTGACGGAGTCCTCCTCGACGAGGCGCGAGTCGTCGAAACGGCCGGCGTAGCGGAGGCGGCGGGCTTTATCAAAAATGAACACGTGGGGCGTCGCGAGGCAGCCGTAGGCGCGGGCGATGAATTGTTTTTCGCCGTCGTAGAGATAAGGGAAGTCCCAGCCGAGGCTGGCGGCATAGGGCTTCATGTCTTCGAAAGAGTCGCCGTATTCGCCGTAGCCGAGCTCGTTGAGAGTGAGGCCCTCGGGGTGATTGGGATTGATGGCGACGAGACTGAAGCTGCGACCCTTGAGATCGTCGCGGAGGGTTTGTAGGCGTCGCTCGATCCCGTGGGAGGTGGGGCAGTGGTTCGAGGTGAACAGCACCATCAACACATCGGGGCCGGCGAAGTCGGCGAGTTTGTAGGTGCGGCCGTCGATGCCGGGCAGGGAAAAATCGGGAGCGGCGTCGCCGATCGCGAGCGTGCGCAGCGTGGGCGGATGACCGGATTTGTCGAGAAGCGGGGCGGGCGCGGCGGCGGGCGTCTGGGCGAAGCCGGCAAAACCGGCGGTGAGAAACAGAAGCGCGGCGGCGAGGCCGGGGGACCGGCGGAAGCGAGGAATGGGGGGCATGAAAGAAATGGGGCCGACGACACGGCTACTGGCAAGAATTCTGGTGCGGGTTGGCAAAACGCCGAGTCCGTCCGCGGCCGACGGGCGACGGCATCGGGCGAGGCCCTTTAAGGATTTTGGCAGATCACAAAGCTCAAACGAGCCGCCGCGGATTACGGCGGGATGCAATGCGAGGAGATCCAAAACCACCTGTTGGTCAGCGGAACCAAAGCGCACGTAGCCCGCGATGGGTTGCGGGGTGGGCGGAACTAACGAAGCGGAGCGGGCGGGATATGCGGGCAGGCCGCGCCGATGCCTCAGAAAGACTGATGCTGAGCGGGCTCGAACCAAAAAGGTTTGGGGCTGACCAACTCCGCCCCAATCCTTGGTGGCGTTATACGGCGGTCGACGACGAGCTGAGCGAGTGGTTTGCCGGCGACGCCGTGGAACAGCTTACTCTGGACCGCATTTAAGCGGAATATCCCGAGAGCGGGCTCTCGGTGAGCCGCATTCGCGAGATCAAGAAGCGTTACTCGTGGCCGCTCGCCAAAGATGGAGCCACACCCGCGGTCGCGACCGTCATGGTCGGCGGCAAGCCACGCAAAATCGACGTCACCGCGCAGGTGGGGCCGCCATCCTGTGCTTTCGCTTGATTCTAGCATTCCAACCTCAACCGCTTTAACGATTGAGGATGCCAGTCGTCGTTTTGCTTTTGCTGCTTTCGGCCCGATCAGCACTTGGCCATGTCCCAACGACGACGGCCAACCAAGCCAAGACCAACGCCTCAGGGGAGACGCGCATCGTAGTCCAATCGTTGGCGAGTAAACCTACCACCATCGTCACTCAAAAACCCAATATTTTTGGGGAGACGAAAAGCGTGGTGCGAAATTCAAATGGAGCGCCGGTCCAAACCATCGTGGCGCAAAAGCCAAACAGCGTCGGTGAAATCAAGGCCGTCGTCAAAAATGACGTTGCCCAACCCGTCGGTAAAATTATCACCCGCCATCCGGACGTGTTCGGCGAAACCAAATCGGTTATCACCGACGTCCAAGGCCGCAAAGTTGGGGGGCCGTGGCCCAAAAGCCAAATGTGTTCGGCGAAGTAAAAACAGTTTACAGGGACGCTCACGGTAAAATCACAGGCCAAGCGGTTACTTCCAAACCTAACGTTTTTGGCGAAGTTAAAACCAAGCTATCCGGGAAGGCCCCGATTGAGTCTTCGGGCAAATAGGAAGCCGGCTTAATGGGTCTTTGTAGGACGCGACCAAGGTGTCGCGTCTACAGCTGAGCCCAAATCGTAAGACCGAGCGGGGTCTCGGCGCTCCACTTTACACCCCAGCCAACGCGTTGTGGGTGTTGAGGTGTTCGACGCCGGTGTATTTCTGGGACTGCTCGTCGGCGTGGTAGCTGGAGCGGACCATCGCGCCGCTCTCGACGACACCGATGCCGAGGGCGAGGCCGAATTGTTTCCAGTGGGCGAACTCGTCGGGGTGGGCCCAGCGCTCGACTTTTAGGTGTTGCGGGGTGGGCTGGAGATATTGGCCGATGGTGAGAATGTCAGTCTTGTCGGCGGCGATGTCGCGGAGGGTCTGCTCGATCTCGGCCTGAGTCTCCCCGAGGCCGAGCATGATGCCGGTCTTGGTGGTGAAGCCGCGGGATTTGGCGTGCTGGAGGACGGAGCGAGAGCGGTCGTAGCGGGCCTGGACGCGGACGGGTTTCTGGAGACGTTCGACGGTTTCTAGGTTGTGGTTAAAAATGTCGGGCTTGGCGTCGAGGACGGTGTCGAGGTCGTGGAGCTTGCCCTTCCAATCGGGCGTGAGGACTTCGATGGCGGTCTGGGGATTGCGGTGGCGGACGGCGCGGATGGTGGCGGCCCACACGGCGGCGCCGCCATCGGCGAGTTCGTCGCGGGCGACGGAGGTGATTACGCAGTGGCGTAGGCCCATTTTCGCGACGGCACCGGCGACGCGGGCGGGCTCGCCGAGGTCGAGTTCGGTGGGGCGGCCGGTTTGGATGGCGCAGAAATTACAGGAGCGGGTGCAGATGTTGCCGAGGATCATGACGGTGGCAGTGCCGCGGGACCAGCACTCGCCGAGGTTGGGGCACTGCGCGCTCTGGCAGACGGTGTGGAGCTTGTGCTCGTCCACGAGGGAGCGGACGGCTTGGTAGCCGGGGCCGCTGGGAAGTTTGGCGCGGAGCCAGGAAGGTTTACGCGTGGTGTCCATGAGGGAGGCGAGAGGCGGGAGGATTGAGGCGAGAGGGACGGAAGAGACCGAATGAGGAAAAGAATTTTAACCGCGAATGCACGCAAATGGTCGCGAATTTTGAAGGGAATAAAGGGAAGGGATGCAGAAGAGTGGGCCCGCGAAACACGCTAAAGCGGAGAGAAAAGGAGAAGAGGGTTCAGCGTTTCGAGTTTTCAGCGGGTTTCCCGGGCGAATCCGGATCGGAAAAGAGGAAGGCGGGCCAAAGGGTTTGGAATTCCTCGGCGACGATTTTTTGGACGGTGGCGAGGTCGAGGTCGTGGCCGAGTTCGGTGTGGAGGGAGGTGACGGTGCCTTCGGTGGCGGCGATGCCGCAGGGGACGATGCCGGCGAAGTGGGGGAGGTGGGCGTTCACGTTGAGGGCGAAGCCGTGGTAAGTGATCCAACGTCGGACGGCGACACCGAGGGCGGCGACTTTGCGCGGGCCGATCCAGATGCCGGTGAGGCCGGGGCGTCGCGTGGCGGTGAGGCCGAGGGAGCCGACGGCGTTGATGAGGACCTGCTCGAGGAAGCGAAGGTAGGCGTGGAGGTCTTTGCGGGCGGCGAGGGAGACGATGGGGTAGCCGACGAGTTGGCCGGGACCGTGGTAGGTGATGTCGCCGCCGCGGTTTGTCGGGGCGAGGTCGATACCCTCGGCGGCGAGCCGGGTGGAGTCCCAGATCAGGTTTTTCTCGGCGCCGGCGCGGAGGCCGACGGTGAACACGGGCTCGTGTTCGGTGAAGACCAGCGTGTCGCCGATCTGGCCGGCCAAGTGGCGGGCGACGAGGGCTGCTTGCGCGACGCGGGCGGGTTCGTAGCGCGTGCGACCCCAGTCGATCACGGAGACCGCGGCGGCGGAGGGCCGGGCGGGCGGAACGAAGGAGGGCGATGAGGCGGTCATTGCGATGAGTTCGCGCATTTTAGCGAGTGGCGCAACTCTAGGCGTTGCAGCGGCGCGGAGTTCAGTTACCAGCAAAGGATGACTACGATCGCGCAGCAACTCCATGTCGAGAACGTGAAACGCTCGGCGGCGGCCTTGACGGCGGCGCTGGCGGGGCGGGCACCGAAACTCGCCATCGTGCTGGGCTCGGGGCTCGGCGGCTTGGCGGAGCGCGTGGAGCAGGCGGTAACGTTAACGTATTCCGAGTTGCCCGGATTTCCGGTGTTGACTGTGCAAGGTCACACCGGAGCGCTGGTAGCGGGAAAATTAAACGGGGTCGACGTGGTTGTGCTCAAGGGCCGCAAGCATTTTTACGAGACCGATGACCCGTATCCGCTGAAGACAATGGTGCGGACGCTCCGCGCGGTGGGCGTCGAGGTCCTGTTTTTGTCCAACGCGGCGGGCAGCTTGCGGGCGCCCATCGGGGTGAGCCAACTGATGTTGATCACCGATCACATCAACGCCCTCGGCTTGAATCCCCTGACAGGCGCAAACGACGAGACCTTTGGTCCGCGGTTCTTTGGGATGAGCGATGCGTGGGACGCGGCGTTGTCGGAGAAGATTTCCCAGGCGGCGATAGCGGAGATGATTCCGCTGCACCGGGGCGTTTATCTCGCGCTACGCGGGCCGTCGTTTGAGACCCCGGCGGAGATCCGGATGATCAAGGAATGGGGCGCGGATGCGGTCGGAATGTCGAGCGTGCCGGAGTGCCTGATCGCGCGGCACTGCGGGATGAAAGTCGTCGGCGTATCGTGTATCACGAACATGGGCGCGGGCCTGTCCGACGAAAAGCTCTCGCACGAACACACGTTGGCGAACGCCGCGAAAGGCGCGGCGGATTTCGAGCGGCTGGTGCTGGCGGCGGTGCCGCGGCTGGCGGGGGCGTGAACGCGGGCCGGGCGCGGGCGCTGACGTAGACGAGGCCCGGGCCTGGAGGGCGGGTCGGAGACGCCGCCCTACTTTCAGCCGGCGTAAGGATGTTTCCAAGGCGCGCGGTAGGCTCGCTTCAACAGTTTGGCGGCTTCCGGGTGGTTGGTGATCTGCTCGGTCTTCGCATCCCACGCGAGGCGGCCGCCGGTCTCGTAGGCGATCATCGCCAGCTTGACGGCGCTCGTGGACAGGTGCGCCTCGGCGACGGTGGCGCTGACGGGTTTGCGGTGGCGCACGGCGTCGAGGAATTCCGCGACGTGAAGCGGGACGAGGTCGGACTTGGTTTCGTTGACCTGACGTTCGGCTCCTTTGCCGTTCGGAAGGTAAATCCACTTTTGGTCGGTCACGAACACCGTGCCCTTTTCGCCGTAGAAAAAGATGCCGTTGTTGAACTCCGGGGTGAGTTCGGCCGAACCCCAGAGGCGGTGTCGCCAAGTGACGGGGCAACGTGCGAATTCGAACTGCACGGTGAGCGTGTCGGGCGTGGTGATCTTGCCCCTGAGATGGTAGAGGCCGCCGGTGGCCGTGATTGCGGTGGGAGCGGTCTCGCCGAGGATGAAGCGCGTGGCGTCGATCAAGTGAATGCCCCAATCGTAGAGGTGGCCCTGACCGGAAGTTTTTTCGAGGCGCCAATTGCGGTGGCCGACCTGGGGGCTGTAAGGGATGAGCGGACCGGGGCCGCACCAGTGATCCCAATCGAGGGACGGCGGCGGCGCGACCGGCACGGCGCTGGCGGTGCCGGCGGTAAAGTTGATCTGCGCGTCGACGTTGATGATGCGGCCGAGTTTGTCGTCGGCGATGAACTGGCGGACGGCTTGGAACGCGGCGCTCTGGCGGCGCACGAAACCAATCTGGACGATGCTCCGGCTCTTGGCGGCGGCATCGACCATGGCGCAGCCCTCGCGGATGTCGTAGGCGAGGGGTTTTTCGCAGAACACGTCGATCCCGCGGTTCACCGCCGCGATGAACGGGAGCGCGTGCCACTGGGGTGGGGTGGCAATGATCACGGCCTCGAGGCCGGTGACCGCGAGGAGGTCTTCGTAAAGCTTGAACGTGAGCGGGCGCGAGCCCTGGAGTTTTTCGATCTCGGCGGCGGTGGCCGCGAGGTGATCGCTGTCGATGTCGCAGATCGCGATGACCTGGGCGCCGCCGGCTTTGTAGGCGCCCTTGACGTTGACCATACCCCACCAACCGCAGCCGATAAGCCCAAGTTTTACCGGGCGGGGAGCGGGAGTGGCGGGCGCGTCGGCAGCGCGGGTGCGGAGAGTCGAGAGCGCGGCGGCGCCGAGGGCGGCGGCACCGAGAAACTGGCGGCGGTTGAAGGGGTTCATGGCGCGAGGCTTGGCGGGGCCCGAGGGGACGAAAAGGAGAAAAGCGCTCGCGGAATTTCCGTTTGCCCCGTCGGGGACGGCGTGGCTTTGTGGTGCCTCCATGAGCGACACCCCTCCGGTTGATATCTCCAACGACCAACATGCCGTGCGGCGCAACAAGCTGGCCGAAATGCGCGCCAAAGGCTTCGATCCGTTTCGGGCGAGCGTGACGCAGACCCATTTCTCCGTCGACGCGATGAAATTGCACGTCGAGGGTCAGGACAACGTCGTCACGGTCAGTGTGGCCGGACGGCTCGTGACGATCCGCGACATGGGGAAAAGCCAGTTTGTGAAGATTCTCGACCAGCAGGGCCAGGTTCAGCTCTACGTCAAAAAGGACGTGATCGGCGACGAGGCCTACGCGGCGTTCAAGAAACTGGACCTTGGCGACATTCTCGGGGCGACGGGCACGCTCTTTTTGACCAAGACTGGCGAAATCACCGTGCGCGTCGAACGTTGCACTTTAGTGTCAAAGGCCCTGCGGCCCCTGCCGGAAAAGTGGCACGGGCTGAGCGATGCGGAGCAAGTTTACCGGCAGCGTTATCTCGATCTGATCGTGAACGCCGAGTCGCGCGCGCGGCTGATGCTGCGCTCGCGCGTCGTGTCGCACATCCGGCGGTTTCTTGAGGCCCAGCAGTTCATCGAAGTGGAAACTCCGGTGCTGGAAAGCACGGCGGGCGGAGCTGCGGCGCGGCCGTTCAAGACCCACCACAACGCCCTCGGCGTGGACTTTTTCCTGCGCATCGCGACGGAGTTGCGGCTCAAACGCCTGCTCGTGGGCGGCTACGATCGCGTGTTCGAGATCGGCCGGATTTTCCGCAACGAAGGCGTTTCCCGGAAGCACAACCCGGAGTTCACGATGCTCGAGGTTTATCAAGCGTACAGCGACCACCGCGGGATGATGACGCTGATCAAAGACATGCTCACGTCGCTCTGCCGGGATGTGCTCGGCACGACGAAGATCAAACACGCCGTCAGCGGGCAGGAGATCGACTTCGCCGGCGAGTGGCGCGAGGTGAACTACAAGGATCTCATCCGCGAAGCGACGGGCGACGCGGACTGGTTCGCGCGGAGCAAGGCGGAGAAAGTCGCGGGCGCCGAAAAACTGGGGCTCTATGTGAGTCCCGCGTGGGAAGAGTTTGAGATCACGAACGAGATTTTCTCCAAGAAGATCGAGCCGACGCTGATCCAGCCGACCTTTGTGATGAAGCTGCCCAAGGAGCTGTGCCCGCTGGCCAAGATCAGCCTCGATGATCCCACAACGATCGATGTCTTCGAGCTGACGATCGGCGGCATGGAAGTGGCTCCGGCTTACTCCGAGCAGAACGATCCCGACGTGCAGCGCGCGATGTTTGAAGCGCAAGCCGGCGAGGAGAAGCAGAACATCGACCACGATTTTCTGCTGGCGCTCGAGCACGGGATGCCGCCGGCGGGCGGCATGGGCGTGGGCATCGACCGGCTGTGCATTTTGCTCACGGGCGCGGAGAGTATTCGCGATGTGATTCTCTTTCCGCAGCTCAGGCCGGGAAGCACTTCGTGAGATTAGAAGGGAAGTTGAAGTTTAAGCAGCTCGCTCGGCCCGGACTTCCTTCAACTTAAACTTCTAACTTCAACTGGCTATGCCCTGGTATTTCTATCTCGCCCTAAAGCAGCTCTTCCCCACGGGGAGGAAGTTCCCGTTTTTCACCGCGATCTCGGTGCTCGGGGTGGCGCTCGGGGTGGCGTTGCTCGTGATTTCCACGAGTGTGATGGGTGGGTTTGGCTACGAGATCCGGCGGATGATCGTCGATACGCAGGGCGAAGTGCAGGTGCGTGGTGAAGGGCTGATCGCCGATGCTGCCGGTTTGCAGGCGAGGCTCGCAATCGTGCCGGGCGTGGTGGCAACGACGCCGTTCGCGGAGGGCGTGGTCGGCCTGCAGTATGAGGGGAAACCCGCTTACCCCGCGATGCAGGGAATCGACGTCAATCGCGTCGGGCAGGTGGTCCCGCTGGAGCGGTTTATCCGCGCCGGAAGATTGGATGATTTGGATGACGATTCGATCATCCTCAGTTCGAAACTCGCGCTGTCGCTCGGTGCGCGCATCGGGAACCGGGTGGGAGTCTATTCGCCGCTGCTGCTGGAGAAGTTGAAAAACGACGAGGTGCTGCTGCCGCGCGAGCTGAGAGTCGTGGGGATTTTCGAGGTCGGGCACCAGCAACTCGATAGTTCGGTGGTGCTCGTGACCTTGCGGTCGATGCAGGAGCTCTACGGGCTTGGCGCCGCCATCCACGGCGTTAATGTGAAGATCACGCCGAAGCTCGATGCGGATGTGGTCGCGACGCGGATCAACGGGGCGTTGCCGCCGGCGGCGCAAGCGCGGGCGCGCTCTTGGATTGAGGCCAATCAAGATTTTCTGTTCATCCTTCAGCTCGAGAAGAACATGATTTTTTTTCTGCTGACGTTTATCATCATCGTGTCGGCTTTTTCCGTGACGAGTTCGCTGCTGATCTCGGTCGTGCGGAAGACTCGCGAGATCGGCCTGCTGGGGGCGCTCGGCGCGCGGCCGATTCAAGTGGCGGCGTGTTTTTGTTTTCAAGGACTGCTGATCGGCGCCGTGGGGACGTTGGCGGGATTGGGGCTCGGGCTCGGCACGCTGCATTTCCGCAACGAACTGGTCGCGGGGTTCACGCGGTTAACGGCAAGCGAAGAGGTGCTCGTGCGATTTTATCAGTTCAGTCAGCTGCCGGCGCACACGGCGCCCGGCGATGTGGGATTGATCGTGGCGTGCTCGGTGGTGATTTCGACGCTGGCGGGTCTGTTGCCGGCGTGGCGGGCGGCGCGGCTGAAACCGGTGGAGGCCTTGCGCAATGAGTGACGCGATTTTAACCGTTCGCGGGGTGCGCAAAACGTTTATGAGCGGCGACCGTCGGCTCGAAGTGTTGGCGGGAGTCGACCTCGACGTGGCGGCGGGGGAGAGCGTGAGCATCCGCGGTGAATCGGGCTCGGGCAAATCGACGTTGCTCCAACTCCTCGCTGGCCTTGATGCGCCGGATGCCGGGACGCTCACTTGGGCGGATGAGAGTGGTACGGGCACGGCGCGGCGCGGAAAATTTTTGGGCATCGTCTTTCAGTCGTTCTACCTCATCCCGGAATTGAACGCGCGGGAGAACGTGCTGATGGCGCGCCGCATCTTGGGACCGATTGATGCCGCGGCGCGGAAACGGGCGGACGATTTGTTCGCTAAGGTCGGCCTCGCCGAGCGGGCGAAGCACCTCTCTTCGCAGCTCTCCGGCGGCGAGCGTCAACGTGTGGCGTTGGCGCGGGCGCTGATGAATTCGCCGCGCCTCATCCTTGCCGATGAGCCGACGGGCAATCTCGACGAGCGCACGGGCGACGCGGTGATTGAGCTGTTGCTCGGCCTGTGCGCCGAGACGCAGACGGCGCTTGTGCTGGTGACGCACAACGTCGCGCACGCGCAAAAAACGCATCGCCAACTGGTTTTGCGGAGCGGAATCTTGGTCCATGGCTAAACTCAAAATTCGTTGTGGCGTCGCCGGTGTGGGCTCGCTCGGTCAACACCACGCGCGTATCTACGCCACGTTGCCGGGGGCGGAACTCGCCGGAATTTTTGAGCCGAACAACGCCCGTGCGGTGGAGATTTGCGCGAAGTTCAACTGTCGACGTTTCGCGACGATCGAGGAATTAGGCGACGCGTGTGACGCGGTTTCGGTGGTGGTGCCGACGGATCGCCACGCCGAAGTCGCGCTGCCGTTGCTCGCGAAGAAGACGCACCTACTCATCGAGAAACCGATCTGCGCGTCGCTGGAAGAAGCGGAGCAGGTGATGGCAGCGGCGCGAAAGCACGGATGCATCGTGCAAGTTGGGCACATCGAACACTTCAACCCGGTGATGGCGTTTTTGGAGAAACAGGTGGATCACCCTCAGTACCTCACGGCCGAGCGGCTGGCGCCGTATCAGCCGCGGGGCACCGAGGTGGGCGTGGTGCTCGACCTGATGATTCATGACATCGGGATCACCCTCGCGTTGATCAAATCCCCCATCGTGAAAATCGACAGCGTGGGTGTGAGCGTGCTTTCGAAAACGGAAGACATCGCCAACGCGCGCATCCAGTTTGAGAACGGTGCGGTGGCCAATCTGAGCGCGAGCCGCATGAGCCTAAAAAAGGCGCGCGAGATCCGGGTATTTCAGGACAACGCGTATCTTTCGCTCAATTTCATGGAGCAGAAAGGGCACCTCGTGAAGAAGAGCGACATCATCGCCTACGGGTTGAAAATGAAAATCGGCCTCGTGAAAGCGGGCGATGTGAGCTCGATCCCGGTGAAAGAAATTCCCATTGAGAAAGGCGAGCCGCTGGCGCTCGAACTGGCGTCCTTTGTGGACAGCGTGACCCAAGCACGGCAACCCAAGGTTGGCGCGGCACTCGGCAAATCGGCGCTCGAAGTGGCGATCACGATCACGGAGCAGATATGGGCGCAGAAGCGGTGACGATGAGCGCATTGTCGCTGCCCTTCCGATTGCCGGCGCCCGAGGGCGGGCCGGTCGATGTGCTGATCATCGCTGGCGAGCATTCGGGTGACGAACACGCGGCGCAGTTGGTGCGCGACGTGCGGGCGGCGCAGCCGACCCTGAGGTTTGCCGCGTTGGGCGGGCCGGAGCTGTCGGGGGCGGGCCCGCAGTTGCTCTTTGATCTCACGGCGTCGTCAGTCGTCGGGCTGGTCGAGGTGTTAAAGAATTACTCGTTTTTCAAGGCGCTGATGGAGGAGACGCTGCGTTGGATCGGTGAACACCGGCCGCGCGCGGTGTTGTTTGTGGATTATCCGGGGATGAACCTGCGGCTGGCGGCGGCGCTGCGGGAGCGCGGGCTCTCGGTGAAAGGCGGCGGCACGATCAAGACGCTGTTTTACATCTCGCCGCAGATCTGGGCGTGGAAGGACAAGCGGAGGTTTACGATGGCGCGTGATCTCGACGCGCTGGCGGTCATTTTCCCGTTCGAAGTCGCCTGCTATGCGGACACAACGCTGCCGGTGAACTTCGTGGGGCATCCGTTTCTGGCGGTCGACTACGTCCCGCCGGTGCGCTATGATCCGTCCGGGCCGATCCTGTTGTTACCGGGCAGCCGGAAGCAGGCGGTGGGGCGGATTTTCCCAGTGTTGCTCGCGGGCTACGCGGAATTTTTACGCGGCGGCGGGGATCGGGACGCGGTCGCGGTGTATCCGAGCGAAGAGATTTTGGCCGAGCTGCACGCGGCTGGGCCTTCGAAGCCAGTGAAGCTCGTGCCGACGGGCACGTTGGTCTCGGCTTCGGTTGTGCTCACCTCAAGCGGGACCATGTCGATGCACTGTGCGCTGGCGGGTATCCCCGGAGCGATCGCTTATCGGGCTAATTTTTTAACCTATCTGCTCGGGCGGATGTTGGTGAAGATCGAGTTCTTGGGCATTGCGAATCTGCTGCTGAAGGCGCCGATGTATCCCGAGTTTATTCAAGATGCGGCGACGCCGCCGGCATTGGCGGAGCAATTACGGTCGGGCTTGGAAGATCCGGCCCGCCGGGTGCGGACGACCGCGCAGGCGGCTGAGTTGCGCGCGTTGCTCGAGCGACCCACGGGTGGCACGGCGGGGGCGTGGTTGCGGCGGCAATTGGCTGGGGGCTGAAGTAGGGCGCAGAATCGAAATGGCGGT
>NSIG01000071.1 GCA_002737275.1 Opitutia bacterium | reverse complement strand
TTGGGCCGAATAGATAAAGGCGAGGCCGAAGAGACTGAGCCCAATCAAAGCGAAAGGCGTCACCGCATCCCAACGCGCGCGCGTCGTCGTCTTTAAGACCCCGAGATAGTCGAGCGGCGAGATGAGGTTCATGGGCGCGGCGGAGGTGTCGTGAATGAGATTGTCCCGAAAACGGGGAGAGCGTGGAATGTTGCGGGTTCCGGCCTCGGCGGCAAGACTGCGGAGGGTTGCGGAGCGATTTCCTGTGCGCCTTCGGCGTCGGTTGCTTTCGGCAGGGTGCCGTTGGCGAGGCCCAGCGCGGCTAAGTCGTGCCCGAAGCCCAGGCCGAATACCGGGTTCTCCCTGACCGTCTCCTCGGCGACGGCCTGCCACCACACGAGGCGGAACCGGTTGTTGTCGCCGGGATCGCCGCGGTCGCGGGCCCCGTAGGAACCCGTTGCCCGGTAGTCTAAGATTGAAACGACGTGTTCGTAAGCCGAATGGGCGGCAGACTCGCGGATATCCCGGTCGCCGACCGCGGTGGCGACCCCTGCGGGGCGGATCTGGCGCGACGCTTGGAACCGGCTGACCCAGTAACGCCCGAACCGTTGGGCTTATGGGTTGGCGCAGACGGGGGCGATGGATGGCGAGGCGGCGGCGAGGGCCCGGATGCAGGCGGTGCTGGATGGGACGTTGTCGGCATTCCAAAAGCCGTTGCCGGAGTGGTGAGGGAAACGCCGCGGGGAAAGGCTTGAGCTGGGCGCAAAGGGCCGCATAGCGTGCGCGGGCTTTGACATCAGCAAGTGCCGCCGACTTCGCTTTCTTGGTCTCCGGGAGTGACTCACATGACTGGTCGCTTTCGTTGGCAATATTCGTGGGCGTGATCCTCGGGTTTTTCGGCGTGTGGGCGTTGCGGCGCCATACGTGGCGGGTGGCGCAGGAACAGGCGACGGAGTTGATCGAAGTGGCACGCCGCGAGGCGGCGGTGGCAGCGGAGGAGATCAAACAAAAGGCCGATTTCGAAGTGCAGGAAAAGCGGGCCGAACTGAACCGCGAGTTCGACCGGCGGGAGATCGAATCGGATGTGCGGCTGAGGGAGATCCGGGCGCACGAGGAATCGTTGGCGTTGCTCGACTATCAGATGGAACAACGGCAGGAGCGGATCAACCGCGAGACCGTTGCGGTCAAGCAAGCCCGCGATGCGATCCGGGCCCTCTCGAAGAGCGTGCGCAAGCGGCTCGAGGGTGTTTCACAAATGGACGCCGAGGACATCCGGCGAGCCTTGCGCGAGGAGGTCACGCTGGAGTGTCAGGATGAGCTGCGGGCGATGCGGCGGCAGATCTTGGAGAAGTCGGAGCAGGAACTGCAAACCGATGCGCGGCGGATTCTCATCGCCTCGATGCAACGCATCGCGAGCAAGCCGAACAATGATCTGACGGCGACGCTGGTGCCGCTGCCGAGCGAAGAAATGAAAGGCCGGATCATCGGCCGCGAGGGGCGTAACATCAAAGCGTTTGAAGCCGCGACGGGTGTGACGCTCATGATCGACGAGTCGCCCCAGTTGGTGCTGTTGTCGTCGTTTGACCCGGTGCGGCGCGAGATCGCCCGGACCGCGTTGGATGCTTTGGTGAAAGACGGCCGGATCCATCCGGCGAGCATCGAGGAGTTTGTGCAACGGGCGCGGGAAGACATCGAGCTGGTCACGACGCAGGCGGGCGAAGAGGCGGTGACGAAGCTCAACATCAATGGGTTGCATCCCGAGGTGATAAAGCTGCTCGGCAAGTTGAAGTATCGGTTTTCCTACAGCCAAAACGCGCTCGATCATTCGGTGGAGACCGCGTTCTTGGCGTCGATGATCGCGAGCGAGATCGGGCTTGACCCGAACCTGGCGAAGCGGGCGGGACTCTTGCACGATATCGGCAAAGCGGCGCCGGGTGAACTTGAGGGCAGTCATGCGCTGATCGGCGCGGAGTTCATCAAGCGCTATGGCGAAACCCCGATCGTGACCAACGCAGTGGCGGCGCATCATGAAGAGGTGAAACCCGAGACGATCTATGCGGGTATTGTGATCTTGGCGGATACGATTTCGGCGACCCGGCCGGGTGCGCGGGCCGAGTCGATGGCGGGCTACGTGCAGCGGCTGGAGCGATTGGAGAAACTCGCGCACTCTCTCGAAGGCGTGCAACAAGCGTTTGCGATCCAAGCAGGGCGCGAGATCCGGGTCATCGTCTCGCCGCAACAGGTGACGGACGACCGCGCGCGGGACATCGCTAAGCAACTGCGAGCTCGGATTGAAGCGGAGCTGCAATACCCGAGCACGATCAAGATCACGGTGATTCGCGAGACGCGGTTTACCGAGACGGCGATCTAACGGTGAAGCGTTGGGGTCTCGGGTTGGGAGCCCCTGGGTTTGGCGTTCGGGGCCCGCGGGTTTGGCGTTCGCTGCTCGACAACCCGAAACTCGAACTTCAAAAACTCGAAATAGATAGCACCATGGCCGATCCTAAGATTTTAGAACTGTTTCCCAATCCCGCGCCGCACCGCGACTACGTCATCGCGCATACGCAGCAGGAATTTACCTCGATGTGTCCGATTACGGGGCATCCCGATTTCGCGGTGATCACGGTGAAGTTCACGCCGGACAAGACCTGCGTGGAGTTGAAATCGCTGAAATTGTATCTGCACGCTTTTCGCAACGAGGGCATTTTCTTCGAGGCGGTGACGAACAAGATTTGTGACGACATCGGCGCGGCGCTGAAGCCCCGGGCGCTCACGATCATCGCCGATTGGAAAGGGCGCGGGGGCATCAGCTCGCTGGTGACCTGCGAGTGGTCGGCGAAACGGGCGAAGCAGCGCTGAGCTCGGTCGGGCGCGGTCCGCTGGAGAAACCGAAGCTCAGCGCCCCGCGAGGATCGCGAGCGCGGCGGCGTGGAGGTCGGGCGTGGCGGCGGCGACCGTGGCGGTTGCCGGATAGGCAGGGGCGCCGTTCCAATCAGTGATGACACCGCCGGCGCCTTGGATGATGGGGACAAGAGCGGCGATATCCCAGGGGTTCATAATCGGATCGAGGGAAAGGTCGGCCCAACCGCTGGCGACGAGCAGGTAGCCGTAGCAGTCTCCCCAAGTGCGGACGAGTTTGGCCGAGGCGAGCAGGCGGTCGGAGGCGGGGCCGTTTTGGTATTTGGCGAGGTTGAGCGTGTCGCTCGTGAGCAACGTGGCATCGGCTAGTCGCGTGGTGGCCCGGCAGCGGACGGTGCGGCCGTTGAGGGTGGTGGTCATGCCGTCGCCGAGCATGAGCTGGCGCAAAATGGGCTGGTGAATGCAGCCGAGCACGGGTTGGCCTTGGTGGAGGAGGGCGATGAGTGTGCCCCAAAGCGGGACGCCGGTGATGAACGCCTTGGTGCCGTCGATGGGATCGAGCACCCAGACGAACTCGGCGTCGGCGTTCTCGGAGCCAAATTCTTCGCCGATGATGCCGTGGGAGGGAAATTTTTTGGCAATGAGCCCGCGAAGGAGTTCTTCGGCGCCACGATCGGCGGCCGTGACCGGGGAGGCATCGGATTTGGTTTCGACGGTGAGGGCTGGATTGCCGAAATGCGGGCGAATGAAATCGCCGCTGCGCTCGGCGAGCTCGGTCATGAAAGTGCGGTAGGGCGTGAGATCCACGACCGGAGGTTGGCCCACGGAACACACAGAACACACGGAAAAAAGGCAGGAAAGGCGGATTGGATTTTGGCCGGGCGGTGTGTTTTGTGGGAATATGTCTTGGACCGAGCAGCCGATTTTTTTCGTAGATTTTGAAGGTAGCCGCGTATCGGGCGTCCTGGAATTTGGCGTGGCGACGGTCTTGGGCGGGCGAGTGATCGAAGGGGTGACGCGTCGGTGCGCGGCGACGGGGCGGGTGCGGGCGGAGGACGTGGCGGTGCACGGGTTGAGCGAGGCGACGTTGGCGGGGTGCGCGCCGTTTGCGGACGAGTGGGAGTTATTCGCCGGGTTGAGGGAGCGCGGGCCGTTGGCGGCGCACTATGCGGGGGTGGAGAACGCGTTACTTAAGGGCGTGTGGCCCTACCCGCGGAGTTCGCCGGATTTTGCGCGTTCGGGTGAACGGGTGATTGAGTGGGGGCCGTGGATCGATTCGGCGCGGATCTACGCGCAACTCTATCCACAGTTCGATTCCGGGAAATTGGAGGTGTTGGTTGCGACGTGCGGGCTTCAGGGCGAAGTGGATTTGCTGGCGGAGAGATTTTGTCCGCCGGAGCGGAGATGTTACCATGCGGCGCTGTATGACGCGCTGGCGGGTGCGGTCTTGTTGGCGTCGCTGGCGCGGGAGCCGGCGGTGGCGGTGATGAGCGTGATGCAGCTCTTGGCGCTGAGCACGCTCGATGGGGCGAAGCGCGACGCGATCACGCAGCGGGAACTCTTTTAGACCGTGGGGAGAGCAGTGGGGGAGACGCGCCGGACGGAACGCGCGAGGTGGAAGTGCAGGTTCGGCTGGGCGGGTTCGTGGGCTCGGGTCTGCGCGGAAGGCGGGTCTTGCGCTGGACGAAGCGGGCGGCAGGGTGGCGGGTTCTTATGGCCATTGTCAGTTTACTCGATGTCAGCGTGAGCTTCGGTGGCGCGCCGTTGCTCGATAAGGTCAATCTCCAGATTGATCGCGGAGAACGCGTGTGCCTGGTCGGCCGCAACGGCGCGGGTAAGTCCACGCTCATGAAGGTAATCTCGGGCGAATTGGAGTCGGATGTGGGGCAAGTTTTTCGTCAGGCAGGCGCGGTGTTTTCGACGCTGAAGCAGGAGGTGCCGACCGGTCTCACGGGCACGGTGCGCACGGTGGTCGAGGGCGACGGCGGGGCCTACGAGTTGCACAACGACTGGGAGCGGCATGACCGCGTGGAGCGTTTGCTCGAGCAGATGGGGCTGCCGGTGGACATGGAATTCGCGGCGTTGTCAGCGGGACAAAAGCGCCGCGTGTTGCTCGCGCGCGGCTTGGTCGAGGCGCCGCAGTTGTTGCTGCTCGACGAGCCGACGAACCATCTGGACCTCGCTTCGATCGAGTGGTTGGAGACGTTTTTGTTGGAATGGGGCGGGGCGCTGCTCTTCGTGACCCACGACCGGGCGTTTCTCCGGAAGCTGGCGACCCGCATCGTGGAAGTGGACCGCGGCAAACTCATCGGCTGGGCCTGCGATTACGATACGTTCCTCGTGCGCAAACAGGCCGTGTTGGAGGCCGAGGAAGTCGAGCGGGCGCAGTTCGACAAGAAGCTTGCCCAAGAGGAAGTGTGGATCCGCCGCGGCGTGAAGGCTCAGCGCTCGCGGGCGA
The DNA here is from genome assembly GCA_002737275.1 of Opitutia bacterium. GTDB lineage: Bacteria > Verrucomicrobiota > Verrucomicrobiia > Opitutales > Opitutaceae > Tous-C4FEB. The sequence continues at coordinate 13,045 of NSIG01000071.1, read as the reverse complement.
ACAACCGCATCCATGCGCTCGAAAAAATGCGGGCCGAGCGGGTCGCGCGACGGGATCGGACCGGCAAGGCGACCATGACCGCGCAGGAGGCGGACCGGAGCGGCTTTAAAGTGATCACGTGCGAAGGCGCGGGCTTCCGCTATCGGCCGGACTCACTGTGGATCGTGCGCGACGTGACGACGCGGATCGAGCGGGGTGACAAGATCGGAATTGTGGGGCCGAACGGCGCGGGTAAGACGACGCTGCTGAAGCTGCTGCTTGGGCAGCTCAAACCGCAGGCCGGCACCGTCGAACAGGGCACCCAGTTGGAGATTGTCTATTTCGACCAATTGCGGGCGCAGCTCGACGACACGATGCGCGTGCAGGACGCGGTGGCCGACGGCAACACGATGATCACGATCAACGGCCGCACGCGGCACGTGATTTCGTATCTGGAAGATTTTTTGTTCGAGCCAACGCGGGCGCGCACGCCGATCAAAGCGCTCTCGGGCGGCGAGCGAAACCGCTTGTTGCTTGCACGGCTGTTTACGAAGCCCGCAAACGTGCTGGTGCTCGACGAGCCGACCAACGACCTCGACGCCGAGACGCTTGAATTGCTGGAGGATTTGGTCGTGGAGTTCGGCGGCACGGTGCTGCTCGTGAGCCATGATCGTGCGTTTTTGAACGAGGTGTGCACGAGCCTGTTGGTTTTTGAGGGCGACGGAAAAGTCACCGACTACATCGGTGGCTATGACGACTGGCAGAAAGAGACGGCGCGGAAAGTCGCGGCTGCCCTGGCGGCCGAAGAGTTGGCCAAGCGCGCGGCCAAGTCGGCGTCGGGCGGAGCGGCACCGGTGGTGAAAGGGCCGAAGCTTTCGAACAAGGAGCGGATGGAGCTGGAGGCTTTGCCGAAGCTGATCGAGAAACTCGAAGCCGAGCAAACGCTTCTGACGGGCAAACTTGCCGATCCGCTTTTTTTCCGGAAGCCGCCGGCTGAGGTCACGCAGGCGACGGCGCGTTTGCATGAGATCGAAGCGGAGTTGGCGAAAGGGTATAAGCGCTGGGAGGAACTGGGCGGGTAGGGGCGGGGGGAGGCGGCGGGTGTGGCGCGGCGTGGAGGGCGGGTCGGAGACCCTGCCCTACTTTTCGAAGCGCTGGCGGAGCGAAGCGAGGGTGACTTCGGCGAGAGACGCGACGCGGAGATCGACGTGGGCGAAGTCGTGATGCGTGGTTGAAGGGCCCGGCGCGGCGACGCACCAGAGGTGGGCGCGTTTCGCGGCGAGGCTGCCGGTGTGGGAGTCCTCGAAGGCGATGGCCTCGTGGCCGCGCAGGCCGAAGTGTTGCAGGACGAATTTGTAGAGATCGGGCTCGGGTTTGGGCGAAGGGACGTCCTCACGGCAGGCGATAAAGGCGAAGCGATCGATGAGGCCCAAGCGGGCGAGATGGGGCTCAACCCACGAGTGTTCCGAGTTGGAGGCGACGGCAATGGGCACGGCGGCGGCGCGGGCTTCGTCCAAGAGGTCGATCACTCCCGGAAGCGGGGCGAGGAGTTCGAGGCGGCCGACTTTGGTGCGTTGGCGCTCGGCTTCGAGCGCGATGCGGTCATGGGCGGCGGGGAAATCGGACCAAGATTGAAACGTGTAGTCGGCGTGGCCGACGGCGCGCAGGAAGCGCGAATAATCGAACGGCACGCGATGGGCTTCGTGAATATCGGCGTAGGAGCGGATGAGGGCGGACTCGGTGTCGAGGATAAGGCCGTCGAAATCGAAAATGAGAGCGCGGATCATGGGGAGTGAAGCAGAGGGAGTGAAGCAGAGGGCGGGTTGGAGACGCCGCCCTACTTTACGGCTAGGCCGGTGGGTAGACCGTCGATACTGCGGGTATTTTTCTCGGCGCGGTAGGCGGCCATGCCTTCAGGGCCTTTCTTTACGGCGTAGTCGATCAAGGTTTCGCGTTCGCCGGTGCAGGTAAAAAACGGAACGCCGAAGCCGCAGGACGTCTGAATGCTTTCGATCTCGACGATGATCAGCTGGCGTTCGCCGGGGAGCTTGGGGCCGAAGAGCGGACGGAGTTGGATCCAGTCGGTGTCGGCCGGTTGGACGGAACAACCGCGCCCGTAAATGCGGAAGATGAGTGGGGCCGCGTCGAAGGAGCACATCATCACCGTGAGGCGACCGTTCTCTAAAAGGTGGGCGGCGGTCTCGTTCCCGCTGCCGGTGACATCGAGGTAGCCGACGCGGGTGGGGGAGAGCACGCGGAAGGTGTCGATGCCCTTGGGCGAAAGATTGACGCGGCCGGCGGCGGGAGCGGAGGCGATGAAATAGATTTTCTGCGCGGCGATGAAGTCGCGGTGGGCGGGGGTGAGGGAGGAAGCGAATCTGGCCATGGGATCGAAGGAGCAGGATGGGCGAGGCGGCGGCGTGGGGGACTCGGAATCGGCGGAGATTTTGGCCGTGCGGGGCTGGTCGCAAGCGGCGAATCGGCGGCGATGAAAAATGCGGTGGAGCCCGGTGACGTGGGTGGGGCCTCACGCGCGGTTGGCGTCCTCGGCGGACTGGTATGTTGCATCCTTGGCGAGCCACGCGAACGAGCCGCAGCTGCGGCGCCACACGCAGCACGCAGCACGCACGGTTGGACCCGCGGGAGTCGTTGCCGGCTTGGGGCACGGCGGTGGCGGCGATGCAGGCGCGGGGCGAAGGGTTGGCTTGGGGAGTGGTCGATGCGCGCGGCGAGGCGGTGGGAGGAACGATGTTTCTGGACGTGACCTTGGCGGACTGGCGGGTCGAGATCGGGAACACTTGGTTCGGGAGGACGGTGTAGCGTATAGAGGATTACACCAACGTCCCTTAATTTCTAGACGTTTGTCATTGCGAGGTGCGCGAAGCGCGCCGTGGCAATCCAGCTGGATTGCTTCGGCGCTGCGCTGCTCGCAATGACAGGCTGTTTATCAAGGGACGTTGGCATTATACGGCGGCGAAGTTGCTGCTGCTGTAGTTCGCGTTTGAGCGGCTGGGGTGCAACCGGGTGCGGTTGAAAACGGATGCGCGCAACGAGTATTCGCCGGCGGCGATCGCGCGGCTGGGAGCGGTGCGGGAAAGGGTGTTGCGGGCGCACATGGTGATGCCCGACGGCTGGGGGCGCGGACACGGTGATGTTCGTCATTGTGGCGGCGGAGTGGCCGGCAGTCCGCGCGTGGTTGGGCAATTTATGCGGCGATGAGCCGGTCGGTGAAGCGCACCCACCGGGCCGGAATGTTTGTCATCCATTAGATGACAAACGGAGTGGGGTTGCAGCGGGCGGAGTGGCGGGTAGGATTGGGTCATGAAGACTCCGACGATGGCACAACGGCTCGCGGAGCGGGAGCGGCCCGAAGGGGCTCCGGTGATGCGACAGCGTTGGGCGCGGTTGCTGTTTTTGCACTGGGCGTGGGAACCGGCGGCGATCCAGGCGACCTTGCCGCCGGGGCTGACGGTGGATTTGCACGAGGGTCGGGCGTGGGTGGGGGTTGTACCGTTTTTCATGGAGCGGGTCAGGCCGCGGGGATTGCCGGCGGTGCCGGGGATTTCGAATTTTTTGGAATTGAACGTGCGGACTTACGTGCACGACGCGCAGGGCCGGCCGGGCGTGTGGTTCTACTCGCTGGATGCGAACCAGTGGCTCGCGGTGAAAGTGGCGCGGGCGCTCTTTCACCTGCCGTATGAACATGCGAAAATGAGCGCGACCGTGACGTCACGCGCGGCAGGAAACGGGTGCGACGTAGATTTTCGGTCGCGGCGAGCGGGCGAGAAGAAGAAAAGCCGATTCAGCTATCAAACGCCGGCCGAGACGAAGGCGAAGGAGGCGAAGCGGGGGAGCTTGGAATTCTTTTTAGTGGAGCGCTACCGGCTGTTTGCTTGGGCCGGTCGGGGCGGGCGGTTGTTCTCAGGGCGCGTGCATCACACGCCGTATCGGATCACTTCGGCCCCGCAGGCGACGTGGTCCGACCAGACGATGGCGCTGGCGGGCTTCGACGTGGCCGGCCGAGCGCCGGAACACGTGGCGGTGGCGCGGGCGGTGGACGTGGAGATTTGGCCCTTGAAACAGGTGGCTGAGCGCGCGCGCTGTGAATCGGAATCAGGCGAGGGGCTTGGAATCGGGGCGGGGGCTCCGGCTTAAGCGGCGGGGAGGCGGAAAGGGCCGAAGGGAACAACGCGCTTCGCCTTTAGAACCAGCGCTTCCGCTTCAGGTAGATGACCATCAGCAGCGTGGTGACGGCGGTGGCGCCGAGGGCCAGCGGATAGCCGTTTTTGAGCTCCGGCATGCTCTCGAAATTCATGCCAAACCAAGTGCCGATAACCATGATCGGAATGGTGACGGCGGTGATGGCGGTGAGAAATTTAATGCCCTCGTTGGCCTCGAACGCGGCTTTGTTGAGGTAGATATCGAAAGCCATCATGAGGCGCTCGTGGTAACTGATAGCGGTGTCGTCGAGGCGGGCGAGATTGTCGCGCAGGTCCCGGAAATAAGGCAGAAGGATGGGCCGAATAAATTTGCTGTCGCCGCGGGCGAGACGGTCGATCACGTCGCGTTGGGGGCGGATAATAGTGCGGAGGCGCGAAAAGTCGGCGCGCACGGCCAAGAGCTCGGTAACGAGTTTTTCGTGGGAGGAGTCGCGGGCGAGGACGCTCTCCTCGAGTTCTTCGAGCTCGGCCTGGAGTTCGTCCATGACCGGTTGATAGTTATCGACGAGATGGTCGAGGAGGGTGTGGGCGAGGCGGTCGGGACCTCGCGCCGTGCTCTTGGAAACGCGTTCGAGGGCGGTGGCGACGGAGCGGAGAGGGGTGCGGTGAAAGGTGACGAGGAATTCTTTGCCGAGAAACAGGTCGAGTTCAGTGGTGGCAAATTTGTCGGTGCGGGTGAAATCGACCGCGTGCGTCACCATGAACAAGTAGTCGTCGTAGTCCTCAATTTTGGGGAGGGAACTCGGAGTGACGCAGTCCTCGATGGCGAGGGGGTGGAAGTTAAAAACGCCTTCGAGGATCAGCTTGATCTCTTCGTCGGTGGGCGCTTCGAGATCGACCCAAAGGATCAGGCCCTTGTCGCCGTGAACGAGCCGAAGCGCCTCAAGTTCGAGGTCGCGGCTGACGAGCTTGCCCTCGCTGAAGACGAACGAGTGGATCATGGGAAAGTTCGAGCTATGCCGGGATCGGCGTGGCGAGGCATTCTTCGGCGGCGACGACGGCGGCGATGAATTCTTCGGGAGTCGCGGCGCTGAGGAAAGCGGTGCGATTGACTTCGTGCTTCAGAATTTTGCAGAGGGAGCTCACGACGGCGAGGTAGTCGGCGGGATTGGTCTTCGGGGTGCCGAGCATAAAGACGAGGCGGATCTGTTCGTCGGGGTGGTCGCCGCAGGTGATGGTGGCAGAGCTGCGGCCGACGGCGAGAGCGATGGATTTGACGTGTTCGGTGCGGGCGTGGGGTAGTGAAACGCCGTGGCCGATGCAGGTGGTCTCGAGCCGGTCGCGGGCGAGCAGTTCTCGGTAGAAGCCGTCGAAATTCGTCACGGCAGAATGAGTTGTGAGTAGCCTGGAAATCTCATTGAGCGCGGCCGTGCGCTGGGTGCTCTTGACGTCGAGCGCGATACGGGTGGGGTCGAGGAGCGAAGAAATTTTACCGGCCATACGATCGGGTGTTTCGAGTGAGTTTTCGGGCAAGTCAGGCTCGCGCGAGGGCGTTGGCAAGGGCGGAAATGACATTGCGGGCGCAGCGCGTGCCGACTCAGGTTACATCGATGAAACGATTGCTTTTGATAGGGTTGATCGGAGCGGGGATGTGGGTTGTGACGGCGCGCGCGCAGGAGAAATTTTCGCAGGCGGTGAGGCCGGAGGACTTGGCGACGGCGGGTCTGACGAAGCTGTCGCCGGAGGAGTGGGCGCGGCTCGATGCTTTGGTGGAGGCCTACAAGAGCGGCGTGATGGCGGCGGCGCGCGCCGAGGTCGCGGCGGCAGCGGCCGCGCGGGCGGTGGCGGAGAAGAAAGCGGCCAAGGCGGAGGCTGAGGTGGTGGCGACGAAAGCGGCGGCGCCGAAGCCTGCGGGTGAGGGTTTCTTGGCGAAGGCGAAGGTGCTGCTCTCGCCGGGCACCGAGATCGAGTATGAGACGGTGGAGAGCCGGATCGCGGGAGATTTCTCGGGTTGGGAGGGGCGGGCGGTGCTGACGTTGCAGAACGGGCAGCGGTGGCAGATCGCCAATGGCGGAACCTACATTACGCCAATGTTGCCTAGTCCGAACGTGAAGATCGTGCCGGCGAACCTCGGTGGATTTTGGATGACGATCGAGGGGGTGGCGAACCGGGTCAAGGTGCTGCCGCTAGGGGCGAAGTGAAACGGGGGCGGCGCCGCGGGGCATGCCGCCGCGCCGTCGCAGAGCGGGCGAAAAAAAGGCACCGGCCTAGGGGGAGGACGGTGCCGATGGGGCGCGAACCGCCGGGCGGAATCAGCCCGTCGGAGCGGCGTCGGAGGCTTCGCCGGCGGCGGCGGCTTCCTGTTCCTCAGCGCTCTCGACGACGCGCGCGATGCTCAGGAGTTTGTCGCCGGGGGCGAGGGTGAGGAGCTTCACGCCTTTGCCACCGCGGTTGACCTCGCGGATCGTGTTCACCGGGCAACGCACGCTTTGGCCCTTGGCGGTAAGGAGCATGATTTCGTCCGTGTCCTTGATGCTGAGGGCACCGGCGAGGTGGACGGAGCCGTCCTCAGGGAGGTCAATGGCCCAGACGCCGCTGCCGCCGCGGTTGATCAGGCGGTAGTCTTCGAAGCGCGTGCGGACGCCGAGGCCGGCTTCGCTGGCGACGAGGAATTTGGCGGTGTGGTCCACGACCTCGATGACGTCGAGGTAGTCGCTATCGAGCTTGAACCTCATGCCGGTGACGCCGGCGGTGGCGCGGCCGGTGGGGCGGAAGTTGGCTTCACCGCTCTCGGGATCACGTTCGCGGAAGCGGACGGCGAGACCTTGGTGGGAAACAAGGATCAGCTCGTCGTTGCCGGTCGTGAGCACAGTGCCGATGACGGTGTCCTTCTCGGCGAGATTGATGCCGATGAGGCCGCCGTCGCGGGTGCAATTGGCGTAGTCGGCGAGCGAGGATTTTTTGATCACGCCGCTCTTGGTGGCCATGACGAGGAAACGGTCCTCGGCAAAGTCCTTCACGCAGATCATCGCGGCGATTTTTTCGCCCTCGGCGAGCCGGAGGAAGCTGGCGACGGACTTGCCCTTGGAGGCGCGGGTGCCCTCGGGGACATCGTAGACCTTCTTCGCATGGCACTGGCCGATGCTCGTCAGGAACAGGATGTAATCGTGGGTCGAGGCGGTGAAGAGATTCTCCACGAAATCCTCGTCGTAGGTCTCGGCACCGATGACGCCCTTGCCGCCGCGTTTTTGCGAGCGGTAGTCGGCGACGGGCGTGCGCTTGATGAAGCCGAGGTGGGAGACGGTGATGACGCAGCCCTCGTTGGGGATGACGTCTTCCATGCGGAATTCGCCGGCGGAGCCGATGATCTCGGTGCGGCGGGGCGAGGTATATTTCGCCTTCATGTCGCCGAGTTCTTTTTTGATGAGAGCCATCAAGATGGTCTCGGACTCAAGGATGGCGCGGAGTTCCTCGATGAGCTTCATCAGCTCGATGTATTCGGCCTCGATCTTGCCGCGCTCGAGGCCGGTGAGCTGGTAGAGGCGGAGTTCGAGGATGGCGTCGGTCTGGCGCTCGGAGAGCGGATACTTGGCCATCAACTTCACCTTGGCTTCTTCGCGATTGGAGGAGGCGCGGATAATTTTGACGAAGTCGTCGAGGTTATCGAGGGCGATGATGTAGCCCTCGAGGATGTGGGCGCGGTCTTCGGCCTCTTTGAGGCGAAACTTCGTGCGGCGGGTGACGACATCGCGGCGGTGCTCGATGTAGCACTCGATGAGTTCCTTGATGTTCATCTGCTTCGGGCGCTTCTTGTCGAGGGCGAGGAGCGTGACACCGAAGGAAGATTCGAGGGCGGTTTTCTGGAAGAGCTGGTTGATGACAACCTTGGCCTGTTCGCCGCGTTTCAGCTCGATGACGATGCGGGTGTTTTCGTCGGACTCGTCGCGGAGGTCGCGGATGCCGTCGATTTCTTTTTCGCCGACGAGCTCGGCGATGCGGGTGACGAGGGTGTTGCGGTTAACGTTGTAGGGGATCTCGGTGATGACGATCTGCTCCATCCCGCCCTTGAGTTCCTCGGTGTGGGCCTTGCCGCGAGTGCGGACGATGCCTTTGCCGGTTTTCAAGTAACTGAGAATGCCATCGCGGCCGGAGATGATGCCGCCAGTGGGGTAATCGGGGCCGCGCACGATGTCGCACAGGGCGTCGACGGAGATGCGCGGGTTGTCGATGATGGCGAAGGTGGCGTCGATGATCTCGTCGAGGTTGTGCGGCGGGATGTTGGTCGTCATGCCGACGGCGATGCCGGTGGAGCCGTTCATCAGCAGATTCGGCAGGGCGGACGGGAGGACGGTGGGCTCGGTGGTGGACTCCTTGTAGTTGGGCACGAAGTCGACGGTGTCTTCTTCAATGTCCTTCAGCAGATCCTCGGCGATGTCCTTCAGGCGCGCCTCGGTGTAACGATAGGCCGCGGGTGGATCGCCGTCCACGGAGCCGAAGTTACCCTGCGGGTCGATGAGCGGGTAGCGCATCACCCACGGTTGGGCCATGCGAACGAGGGTATCGTAGACGGAAGAATCGCCGTGGGGGTGGTAGTTCTTGAGCACCTCGCCGACGACGCCGGCGCACTTGTCGAAGGCGCGGTTGTGCACGAGGCCCTCGCGGAGCATGGCGTAGAGGACGCGGCGTTGCACGGGCTTCAGGCCATCGCGGGCGTCGGGGAGGGCGCGCGAGATGATGACCGACATCGAGTATTCGATGTAGGCCGACTGCATGATGTCGGTGATGTTGGCGGAGGAGAGCTTTTCGTTAGCGGTATACACGGAAGGGGGAGAGATAAGCGGGAGGCGTTAAGCGAGAGACCGGCGTAGCGTGCGGCTCAAACGTCCAGAAACTGGACGTTGAGGGCGTTGTCTTCGATGAATTGGCGGCGGGGAGGGACTTCGTCGCCCATGAGGAGCGTGAAGAGGCCGTCGGCTTTGGCGGCGTCGTCGATGGAGACTTTGAGCAGGCGGCGTTTGTCGGGATCCATCGTCGTCTCGAAGAGCTGTTTCGGGTTCATTTCGCCGAGACCCTTGTAGCGTTGGATGCTGAGGCCTTTGCGGCCGTTGGCGCGGATGGTGGTGACGATATCGAGGGGGCCGAAGAGCTCGGTTTTATTTTCCGACTTCTGGTTAACGTTCTCGGTGATCGTGTAGCGGGGCGAGGTCGTCGGCGTAAGCGTCGTGATGTCGAGGCCGGTCTTGGCGAGGGCCACGAGGAGTTTGGTCATCTCGGTGCTCTCGAAAATCTCGTGGATGGTAACGCGTTTCTGGGTGGCGAAGGTTTTCTTCTCGGCCGGAGCGGCCGGCGCGAGCGGGTCGGCGCCGGGCGAGGGGGGCTCGATCTGGTCGGTGAGATCGGCGTTGAGTTTGTGGGCGTCGAGGAATTGGGCGCGGGCGTGTTCGTCGCTGAGGAATTCGTGGCTTTCCTTGTTGCCCTCGCGGATGCGGGCGACGTAGCGGGGGAGGGCGCGCGTGGCGGGGTCTTGGGTATCGAGATATTCGGGGAGCGAGGCGCCGTAGCGCGTGACGCCGCCGCCGAGTTTTTGAAGGAGGGCAAGGATTTCGACGATCTGCTCGATCTGGGCCGGGGCGAAAATGTGGCCGTCGATGAGGCGCGTGAGGATGATGTCTTCGGAGCCGAGCTCGAGGAGGATGCGGTTCAACTGGTCGTCGTTGTCGACGTATTGCTCGCGCTTCTTGCGTTTGATTTTATAGAGTGGCGGCTGGGCGATGTAGATGTAGCCGCGCTCGATCAGGCCCTTCATCTGGCGGTAAAGGAACGTGAGTAGGAGGGTGCGGATGTGGGAGCCGTCCACATCGGCGTCGGTCATGATGATGATTTTGTGGTAGCGGGCCTTGGCGGCGTTGAAACCGCCGACGGCTTCGTCGCCCTCGCCGATGCCGGTGCCGCAGGCGGTGATGAGGGTGCGGATTTCCTCGTTGGCGAGCACCTTGTCGAGGCGGGCTTTCTCGGTGTTGATGAGTTTGCCGCGGAGGGGGAGGATCGCTTGGAAGCGGCGGTCACGGCCCTGCTTGGCGGAGCCGCCGGCGGAATCGCCCTCGACAATGTAGAGTTCGGTGAGCGCTGGATCGCGTTCAGAGCAGTCGGCGAGTTTGCCGGGGAGTCCGCCGCCGTGGAGGGCACCCTTGCGGACGGTCTCGCGGGCTTTGCGAGCGGCTTCGCGGGCGCGGGCACCGTTGAGGGCCTTGTCGACGATCTTTTTTGCGATCGAGAGGTTGGTCTCAAAATACTGCATCAGGCCCTCGTAGGTGACCGAACCGACGACGCTCTCGACCTCGGGGGAGAGGAGTTTGACCTTGGTCTGCGATTCAAACTTGGGGTCGCTGTGCTTGATCGAGACGACGGCGGCGAGGCCCTCGCGGACGTCGTCGCCGGTGATCTGGGGATCTTTGTCTTTGAGTAGATTGTTGGCCTTGGAGAATTGATTGATGGCGCGGGTGAGGGCGCTGCGGAAACCGGAGAGGTGGGTGCCGCCATCGGGGTTGTGAATGGTGTTCGTGTAACACATCACCTGGTCGTTGTAGGTGTCGTTATATTGGAGCACGACCTCGCAGTGGATCTCGGCGGGTTTGTCGTCGAGCTGCAGCTTGGTTTCTTTGAGGAAACGGATGGGCTTGGGATGGAGCGGGGTTTTGCCTTGGTTGATCTGCTTCACGAACTCCTCGACGCCGTCTTTGTAGAAATAACGCTCGGGCTTGGGCTCGGAGGGGCGCTCGTCGGTGAAGATGATCTCGAGGCCGGAGTTGAGGAAGGCGAGTTCGCGGAGGCGTTGGCTGATGCGGGCGGAGACGAAGACGGTGGTTTCTTTAAAGATCTCGGCGTCGGGCTTGAAGCTGATGTAGGTGCCTGTGCCGCTGGCTTTGCCGATGACCTCGAGCTTTTTCACGGTTTTGCCGCGCTCGAATTTCATGTGGTGAACGGAGCCGCCGCGGGAGACCTCAACCTCGAACCATTCGGAGACGGCGTTGACGCATTTGGCGCCGACGCCGTGGGTGCCGCCGGAAAACTTGTAACCGCCCTGGCCGTATTTGCCGCCGGAGTGGAGGGTGGTGAGGACCATCTCGACGCCGGGAATCTTGTAAGTGGGGTGAATATCGACCGGGATGCCGCGGCCGTTGTCACGGATGCTGATCGAGCCGTCGACGTGGATGTTGACCTCGATGCGCGAGCAAAAATTGGCGAGATGTTCGTCGACGGAGTTGTCGAGGACTTCGGAAACGCAGTGATGGAGGGCGCGCTCATCGGTGCCGCCGATATACATACCGGGCTTTTTGCGAACGGCTTCGAGGCCCTCGAGTTTGCCGAGTTTGGAGGCGTCGTAGGCATCGGCGCCGGCTTGGTTGATGACGTTGCGTTCGGAGTCGGTTTGGTCGGCCATGAAAGGGTTTTTTCGGTCGGAAAAATGAAAGGAAAAGGTTCGCGAAATCTGGATGGAGACGCGAGGGTTTTTTTGATAAAAATAGGGCCGGGAAAGGGGGTTCCTTTGCGTTTAAAGCGAAGCTTTCGTTTGACCGGGGTGGGGACACCGGCAAGAACCTCGAATCATGCCGAGCCCCTTGATTGAAACGCTGCTCATTCTCCAGGATCGCGACACAAAAAGGCTTGGTTTGGAGGCGCAGATCAAAGCGGTCCCCCGGGACATCGCGGCGGTGGAACAGAAGATCGCGGCGGAAAAAGGGGCGATCGATGCGGCCAAGGCCGAGGTGATGAGCCTCGAAACGAAGAAGAAGCTGATTGAGACCGAGATTGGTTCGGCCGAGACGCGACTGGCCAAATATCGGACGCAGCAGTCGCAAGTGCGCAAAAACGAGGAGTTTCAAGCGCTCGGCCACGAGATTGAGACCACGCAGAAGCAAATCAGCGATTTTGAAGGCCAAGAGCTGGAAGTGATGTATGCGCTCGACGACGCGAAAAAGAAGTTTGTGGCGGCCGAGGCGGTCTTGAAGGGCAACATCGCGGGGCACGAGGCGCGGATTAAAACATTGCGCGATATGGGTTTAAGTTTAGCGGCGGAATTGACCGAGGCGCAGGCGGTGCTGGCGACGGCGCGCGAGCCGGTGAGCGAACCGGCGCGGCGGGTTTACGACCGGATCGCGGTGCGCACGCAACCCGTGGTGGTGGCGATCCGCGGGGGCGTGTGTGGCGGTTGCCATCTGAAGGTTTCGAGCGAAGTGGAGACGATCGCGCGCGGCAAAGGGCCGGGCGGACCGGCGCAACTCGCGACTTGCGACAGCTGCGGACGTATCGTTTATTGGCAGTCTTAGCTTTGGGGCCTGGCAGTCGCTCCAAGTTCTTTGATCCCAAGGTGCGGTTAATCGCCGCGCCCGTTTTGATACTTGGAGAGGAAAGTCCGGACACCATAGGGCAGGATGCTGCGTGAGGTTCACACCAAGCGTAGGCGCCGCGTCTCAAAGCGCGGTGACGGCTCAGTGTCACAGAGAATATACCGCCGCGCGGGCAACCGTGCGGTAAGGGTGAAAAGGTGGGGTAAAAGCCCACCGCACTCGCCGCGAGGCGGGTGGCAGGACAAACCCCTTCCGGTGCAAGGCAAAATAGGCGGCTGGGTTGCCCGCCCAATAGCCGCGGGTATGTCGCATTCTATCGCTAGGCAAGTGCTAGGCGTGGAACTCGTCCGCAAGGGCGTTGAGATAAATGACTGCCGAATCCCGCGAAAGCAGGAGGCACAGAATCCGGCTTACCGGCCTCAAAGCTAAGAATTTTCCGGGAAAGTCGTTGGGAATCGCGGCCTGACGCTAGGCTGGGCTGTCGATGAGGCGCCAGAATGTATCGGTGTCGCCGAGATCGGACAGAATAGCCGTAGGTTGGTGGGCGGAGAGCGCTGC
>NSIG01000070.1 GCA_002737275.1 Opitutia bacterium | reverse complement strand
TGGTGATGATGGATTTCGGGGCGCAAGACGCGAAGAGCTCGTCCGGCAGCTTGGGCGTGGATTTCTCGAAGGATACAAAAATCGCTGAGTGCGCGGTCCGTTTTGATTTCCGAGCGGCGTGGCACGGTGAAATGAGCAGTTCGGATCGGTCGATCACGGGGCGGCTGGCGGGTAACGTCACGCGGCCGACCACGATTCGATTGGAAGACGGCGATGGCAGCGGTCTTGAACTCGGCGGCGCGGCGACGGTAACGCTTTTCAAGAAGTGGAGCGGTTCGTTGGGTTACGCCGGCGACATCCGAAGTGGGGACAAGCTCGCAAGCCGATTCTCGTTGTCGGTGCAGACGGGTTTTTGAACGTGATTCGGACGTAGCGTGGTGGACGGCTCGCCGACGAGCCGTTTCCGCCCAAAGCCGAGATCAAGGCCCCCGGTGGGCGACCCAGAAGCGGCACTCGTCGGAGAAATCGCGCACGGCGCGGGCCTCCGGCGCGATGGTTTTGCGGAGCGCGTCGAAGGTATGCGTCCAGCCGGTCGAGGCGAAATCGGCGAGGATTTCGGCGCGGTCGGGCAGGTGCATGAAGGTGCGTCCGACGCCGGCCTCGTCGAAGTAGCGGTCACCAAATTCAAGCAGGCGCGGGTCCTGTTCGCCGCGTTCCCAGCGGAGGGCTTCGAGCCGCCAGAGGGCGCGCTCGACTTGGTTTTGCTCGCGGTCGTGGGTCGTGATGAGGAGCGGCGCGCCGAGTGCGCACACGCGGTGGATGTGGCGGAGCGCAGCCCGGCGCCGCGCACGGCGGGGAATCTGCATCAGGCCGTTAAAGAGAAAAAGCGCGCCGCCGAAACGTTTGTCATCTAATGGATGACAATTGTCCGTCGTGCTCTTGAAAGAAGAAATCCGAGGTTTGTCATCCATTAGATGACAAATTTCCGGAGGGAGTTTGGTGGCGTCGGCGTGGAGGAAGCGGATGGCGGCGGCGCCGCGGGTGGTGGCGAGCGAACGGGCTTGGTCGATGAGTTCGGCGGCAAAGTCGAAGGCGGTCAGGTTTTTGTAGCCGGCATCCCAAAGGCCGAGGGTCGCGCGGCCGGCGCCGCAACCGGCTTCGAGCAGGGGCGCCGTGAGGTCGGTAAAATACCGTCCGATGAGGACACGCTCGGACGCCCACAAGCCCATGAAGTGGGCCGCGCGGGCGTAATGGATGACCGCGGCGGGATCGTTGAAATCGGCGCGGACGGTAGCAGGCGTTATTTTTTTCGCTGCCACGTGGCGATGAACATGCCGTTGGCGTTGAGCTCGTGGGGCCAGAGAAAGAGGACGGGCTGGGTCGACTTGAGCGCGGCGAGCGGGAGCGGCTCGAGTTCGGGGTGCAGGGCGGTGAAAGCGGCGGCAACGGCTGTGGTCTCGCTGCGGGTGAGGGTGCAGACGGAGTAAACGAGGCGACCGCCGGGTTTGAGCGAGCCGGCGATGTGGTTGAGCATCGCGAGCTGCGTGGTGGCGAGTTCAGCGACGTCAGCCGGGGTGGTCGTCCAACGGGCGTGGGGGTTGCGTTGCCACGTGCCGACGCCGCTACAGGGAGCATCGAGGAGGATGCCGTCGAACTTGGCCTTGGTGGGAAGACGGGCGGAACCGTCCCAGAAGGAGGTGCGGTAGTTGAAGAGTTTCGCGCGGGCGGCGCGGCGCTTGAGGGTCTCGATCCGTTTCTCGTGGCGGTCGGTGGCCCAGACGAGGCCCTTGTTCATCATGAGATCGGCGAGGTGGAGGGTTTTGCCGCCCTCGCCGGCACAAGCGTCCCACCACGTCTCGCCGGGGAGAGGGGCGGCGGCGATGCTGACGAGTTGCGAAGCGAGGTCTTGGATTTCGAAGGCACCGGCTTTGAAGGGCTCAGATTTAAAAAGATCGTTGGTGCCCGTGAACCGGAGGGCATCGGGTGCTTGGGGCGTGAGCTCGCCGCAGAAAAGGGCTTTGGCGAGGCGGTGGACCTGGCCGGGCCGGGCGCGGAGCCAGAGCGCGGGATCGCGCTGGAGTTGACGAAAATAGTCGGCGGGGAGTTCGGTAAGTTCCGTTTTCAGCCAGTCGGGCACAGCGAGAGCGGCGAGGGCCTCGGTCTTGATGGATTTCGGATCGGCGGTGAAGCGCTCGTGCAAGCCTTGGGCTTGTTCGAGCCGTTTCTGAGGGGAGGCTTTTTCGTCGAGCCATTGAAACCAGCGAAAATAGACGAAGACCGCATGACTGATCACGCGGCGGGCGGGCGGCTGAATGTAGCCGTGGCGTTCGAAATAGTAGCGCAGGGCGGTGTCGGCGCGTTGGTCGGCGGAAATGGTTTTGAGCACGCCGGCGGCGTGATTGAGCAGAGCCTGGTCGATCATGTGTCGCTACGAAACACACGAAAGACGGGAAAAGGGGAAATGTTATTTCCGGACGGTGCGGTCAGGACTTCTTCGACCATTTGCGGTCCTGCTTCAACTCGAGGGCGCGGGTTTGGAGCTGGACACCGGCGACGGCGGGATGGGCGCGGAGCTGTTGGAAGGTGGCACCGTTGAGTTTCCAGGTGAGCGCGGTGCTGGCCTCGGCGTAGGGCGCGATGCGTTTTTCGAACATGAAGGCGAATTCGACGCGGGTGTCGCCGACCTGCTTGTTCAAGGTCTCCCGGAGGAGGCGGAGAAACGAGGGGAGCTCGGGGTGGGCGGGGTCGAGGAGCCAAGTGACCTTTTTGACGAGGCGGGTGACCTCGTTGTCGAGCGGGTAGCATTCCTTGACGTTGATGCGTGGGCCCTCGGTACCGGTGATGATGTTGCCGAGGACGAGGATGGGCGCGTTTTCGGCGAGGATGGTGCCGTAGTTGGCATAGCCGTCGGCGAATAAGTTGAGCGCCACGGAGGCGTTCTTCGTGGCGAGGGTGAACATCGCCCACGGGCGGTTATCTTTTTTCGAGAGCCGTTTGACGATGTTGCTGGCGATGCCGGCGATGCGGAATTCGATGCGGTCGCCCTGTTTGAGCAGGTCGTCCACGGCGTAGGTGTCTACGGCGTCGGTGATGCCGGCGTAAACGTTCATCGGATGGCCGGAGACGTAGAAGCCGAGGAGTTCTTTTTCAAAAATGAGGCGCTCGGCGGAGGTGAAGTCCTCGATGTCGGCGGAGCCGGGGGCGGAGGGGAGGGCGGTGCGCGAGACGGCGGTGAAGGCGGGAGATTTCTTCGCCGGGGCGGGCTCGGCGAGCATGGCCATGAAGCTGTGCTGGCCGGCGGCTTTGTCGCGGGCGTTATTGGCGGCGGTGGCCATGGCGCCGTCGATGCGGTCGAATATCTTCTTGCGGAGAGCGCCGCTGAAATCGAAGGCACCGGTCTTGGAGAGGTGCTCGAGCACGCGCTTGTTGATCGCACGGCCGTCGACGCGGGAGATGAAATCCTCAAAGGAGGCGAAAGGACCTTTGACGTCGCGTTCGGCGATAATTTTTTGTGCGGCGAGCTCGCCCACGCCTTTGACGCCGGCGAGCCCAAAGCGGATTTTGTCGGCGACGGGCGTGAACATCTCCCGGGACTCGTTCACATCGGGGCCGAGGACCTTGAGGCCCATGGCTTCGCATTCGGCGACGAAGTGAGAGACCTTTTCGGAGTTGCCGAGCTCGGAGCTGAGCATGGCGGCCATAAATTGGACGGGGTAGTTAGCTTTTAAGAACCCGGTTTGGTAGCTGAGGATCGCGTAGGCGGCAGAGTGGGATTTGTTGAAGCCGTAGCCGGCGAATTTATTGAGGATGTCGAAGATCGAGTTGGCGGTTTTTTCCTCGATGTTATTCACGCGCTTGGCGCCCTCGACGAACTTGGTGCGCTCCTCGGACATGGCGTCGGCGTCTTTCTTACCCATGGCGCGGCGGAGCATGTCAGCGCCGCCGAGGGTGTAGCCGGCGATAATTTTGGCGGCCTCCATGACTTGTTCCTGATAGACCATGATACCGTAGGTCTCGCGGCAGACCGCTTCGAGGAGCTTGTGAGGATAGGTGACGGTGGACGGGTCTTTTTTGCCGCGGACGTAGTCGGGAATCCACTCCATGGGGCCGGGGCGGTAAAGGGCGATGAGGGCGACGATCTCGTCGATCGTGGAGAGGCTGATCTGGCGGCAGAGGTTTTGCATGCCGCCGGATTCAAGCTGGAACACGCCGGTGGTGCGGCCGGAGTTGAGCAGGGCGAAGGTCTTCGCGTCTTCGAGCGGGATGGTCTCGATGTCGAACTTCGGATTGGCGGTGCGGCGGATGTTGTCCACAGCATCGGCGATGACGGTAAGCGTCTTCAGGCCGAGGAAGTCCATTTTCAGCAGGCCGAGCTTACCCACGGCGTTCATGTCGAACTGCACGGTGACGTCTTCTTCCTGGAGGGTGAGCGGAACGAACTCGTCGAGGGGGCGGTCGGTGATAATGATGCCGGCGGCGTGTTTGCCGGTGTTGCGGACCATGCCCTCGAGGACGCGGGCTTGGTCGAAGATTTTTTTGGTGACGGGATTGCGGGCGACTTCTTCGCGCAGCTCGGTGGACTTCTTGAGGGCGTCCTCGAGCGTGATGTTGAGCTCGTCGGGGATCATCTTCGCGAGCCGGTCGGCGTCGGCGTAGGCGAGGTTGTGGACGCGCGAGATGTCCCGGATGACCATCTTGGCGCCGAGCGTGCCGTAGGTGATGATGTTGGCGACGCAGTCCTTGCCGTATTTCTCGCGGACGTAGTTGATGACCTCGCCGCGGCGTCTCATGCAGAAATCGATGTCGAAGTCGGGCGGGGAGACGCGCTCGGGATTCAGGAAACGCTCGAAGAGCAGCTTGAAACGGAGCGGATTGAGGTTGGTGATCGCGAGGACGTAGGCGACGAGGCAACCGGCGCCGGAGCCGCGGCCGGGTCCGACGGGGATGTCATGTTTGCGCGCCCAATCGATGAAGTCCCAAACGACAAGGAAGTAGTCGATGAAGCCGGTTTTGCCGATGATGCTGAGTTCGAAATCGAGGCGATCAACCAGGGTCTGGCCGAGCGCGGGATCGGCGTGGGCGGCGGGGCGGTCATAATCAAGGCCGTAGCGACGGCGAAGCCCGGCGATGCAAAGGTCCTTTAGGTAACCGGCGCGGTCGGTCTTGGCGGAGACCTCGACGGGCAGGGGAAACTTGGGGTAGCGCTCGCTGCCTTTAGGGAAGGGAATCGCGAGGTCGCACATCTCGGCGACGAGCTGGGTGTTGGTGATGGATTCGGGGACTTCGATGAAGAGTTTTTCCATCTCGGCCCGGGACTTCAAGTAGAACTCATGACCCGAAAATTTCATGCGTTTCTCGTCTTCGATTTTGGCCCCCGTCTGGATGCAGAGCATCGCGTCGTGGGGGCCGGAATCGGTGGAGTTGACGTAGTGAACGTCGTTCGTGGCGATGACCTTCAGGTTGAACTCTTCGGCGAGTTTGAGGAGGCCGGGGATAATCTTCCGCTGCTCGGGGATGCCGTGGTCCTGGATCTCGACGAAGTAGTTTTCGCGGCCGAAGATATCGACGAAGCGCGCGCAGGCTTTGCGAGCTTCTTCCTCGCGGTCGTGGAGGAGGTGCTGGGGAACGAGAGAGGCAAGACAGCCGGTGAAGCCGATGAGTCCGGGAGCGTATTTGGCGAGGGTATCGAAATCGGTGCGAGGCTTGTAGTAAAAGCCCTTGAGGTGGGCATCGGAGACGAGTTTGAGCAGGTTTTGGTAGCCGGTTAGGTTCTTCGCCAGCAGGCCGAGGTGGAAGATGCTTTTGCCGTCGTCGTCGGAGCGGCCGTGTTTCTCAAGGCGCGACGTCTCAACGAGGTAGAGCTCGCAACCGACGAGCGGTTTGATGCCTTTGGATTTGGCGGTGTTGTAGAAGTCGATGGCGCCAAAAAGGTTTCCGTGGTCGGTGAGCGCGAGGGCGGGCATGCCGAGGGCGACTGCCCGGTCCATCAAGCGATCGATGCGGCAAGCGCCGTCGAGTAGACTGTAGTCCGAATGAACGTGGAGATGGACGAAATTCAGGTCGGCGGACGGCACAGACGAGGAAGGCAAAGGCGGAAGCGGGATCGCGCAAGGCGAAAGGCCCGTTTTGCGCCCTCGGGAGCTGAAAAATTGTGGGAAAGCGGGTTGGAAAAAAGCCGTTGACGCGAGCGATGCAGCTTGGCTTGGTAGCGGGCTTTTCCTTCACCAAACGACTCCCGCGTATGCCTATCGAAATCAAAATCCGCAAAAACGAGCCTATCGACCGTGCGATTCGTCGCATGAAGAAGAAGCTCGAGCGCGAGAACATCATCAAGGGCACCCGCGCCAAGCGTTACTTCGAGAAGCCTTGCGAGAAGCGCCGCCGCCGCGAGAAGGTTATGAAGTTCACGGACATGCTTCGTCGTCGCCACGCCGACTAATCCCGGATTAGAATTTCCCCACAAAGGCCGCCGCCCGATTAATTTCAGGCGGCGGTCTTTTGTTGGCGCAACGCGTTGTCGGGTTGGTTCGTGCTCTGGCGGTGCGCCCGAATTCTTCGGTTTCAAGCTGTTGGTGTTCACACCGTCACCAAGGCGGCTATGCGATGTTGCGGGAGATGGCCGATCTTGGATTCGAGCAGGTTGAACTGAGCTATTGTGTGCGAATCGTGCTGGTCCCCGGTATCCTGAAAGCGGTGGAGGAGGGCATGATCAAGGTGGGCTCGACCCACAACGTTTGCCCGCTGCCGATCGGAGTCGTGCAGGCCGCGCCGAATCTTTTCGAGCCTTCGGCGACAGACCATAAGGAGCCTGAGCAGTGGGTGCGTCACACCAAGCGCTCGATCGATTTCGCGGCCCAAGTCAGGGCCCGAGTGGCGGTGTATCACCTCAGCAGCGGTTCATTTTTCGGGTCGATTCCAGCGAGGAAGCTGAAGAAATATCTCAGGGAGAATCCCAGCGCCGGTCGCGACGGGGACCCGAAGGATGCGGCGCTCGTGGCCAAGGCGCTGGAAAAACTGCGGAAGCGGATGAAGCCGTTTTGGGCGCAAACGCAGGCAAGCGCGCCTGAAGTTTTCGACTCTGCTGCGGTCAAGGGCGTGAAACTGAGCTTCGAGACTCGGGCGAAATTTGAGGAGCTGCCGCTTGATGCCGATTACGCGGATTTTGTCGCGGGTTTGCCGGAAGGGAGCACGGCGAGATACTGGCACGACCCGGCTCACGCCGACATCAAGCAGACGATGTGATTGCTCGATCATCGCGTCCACCTGACGAAAAATGCGCCGCGGCTGATTGGGTTTCACCTCCGCGATGTGAGTGCAAGCCGGCAGGACCACCAACCGATTGGCTCCGGTCACATCGATATTAAAAGGGTGAATAAATTTTGGCGCCCGGGCCAGAAACTGGTTTTGGAACTCAGCCCGCGGGTGAAGCCGGAAGACGTGCTCCGATCGAAAGCGAACGTCGAGGCTTTGTTGGCTGCGGCGCCGGGGTTTTGACGCGGTCAACTCCGTCGCAAAATTTCGGTGATCCAGCGCCGATGAGGGCCCGACAGGGTAATTGAAGTGATCTCTGCGCGCCCCGCCCAGATCAGTCCGGGAGCGAGTTTTCCCAGGGGCGGGACGGCGGTGTGGATCGACTCTGTGATCCGAAATCGCGTGATGCCGCGCGTATGGGTCGCGAGGAGCAGGCCGCGGGCGGCAGCGGTTTCGGTGAGGCCAAACTGGGCGGCGGTGGGCAGTTCGTGCTGACCGGCGAGACGACGGGCATCGGCGTCGGCGCGGTGCAGCAGCAGGGCCCCGTCGCGTTCGCACCAAATGCGGGTGACGGCGACGCGTTCGAGTTTTTTTGGTGCAAGCCGGGGAAACGCCTCCGGTTCGCCGCGCGCGGATGCGGCGCAGAACGCGCGGACGGGGCAGGTGAGGCAGAGCGGGTTTTGCCGGGAGCAAACGGTGGCTCCCAGCTCCATCATGGCTTGGTTGTGGTCCCCGGCTGCGCTGGCGGAGATCAGGGCGTCGGCCAGAGGCCTGAACGCCTTCGCCGCCGTTGCGCTGTCGCGATACTCGGTGGCATCGGCGGTCAAACGCGCGAGGATCCGCACCACATTGCCGTCGACGCAGGCAGCCGGCGCGCCGAAAGAAATACTGGTGATCGCGGCAGCGGTGTAAGGCCCGACGCCGGGCAGCTCTTGCCACTCGGCCGGGGTGCGCGGCGCGGCGGGCAGGGCGGCGATCGCTTGGGCGAGCCGGTGCAGGTTTCGGGCCCGCGAGTAGTAGCCGAGGCCCTCCCAGAGTTTGAGCACTTGGGCTTCCGGAGCGGCGGCCAGTGCGTCGAAGTCCGGTAGCGCATCATGCCAACGGGCGAAGTAGGGGAGGACGGTCTTTACCTGCGTCTGTTGGAGCATGAACTCGCTGACCACCGTGCGGTAAAGCGAGGGTGTTTCCCGCCAGGGTAAACGGCGCGCGTTGACCCGATACCAACCGAGCAGCGCCGCTGAGAATTCGGCACGCTTTCCGGTCAGGGCGGCGGCATGGGTTGAGGCGGAAGTTTTGCGTGTCATCGGCGGAGTTTTTGTAACACTCCGCATTCCATGGCCAAGCACGGCGAACCTGCCGAGGAAAAACCCAAGAAGCTCAGCACCTATACCATCAAGCTCGACGACGCGCAGATGGAGAAACTCCGTGCGTTGTGCGCCGCGCGCAAGTGGAAGCCCTTTGAAGTGCCCTACGCGCGTTTCGCTTTTCGCAGCGGCAATGTGAACGTGACTGCTTACGACAAACGCAAGGTCGTAGTAATTGCCGGCAAGGGCACCGAAGAGTTTGTCACCATGACGCTGGAGCCCGAAGTCACGATGGCGGCGAAGCTGGGTTACGACGAGGTGCTGCATCCGGATTGGTTCGAGGCGCACGCTGGGCTCGACGAAAGTGGCAAGGGAGATTTCTTCGGTCCCGTGGTCGCGGCCACCGTGATCGCGGACAAAGGCATGATCGACGCGTGGCGCGAGGCTGGCGTGCAGGATTCGAAAAAAATCGTGGACAACCAAATCGTCCGGCTCGACGCGTTGATCCGGAGCACCAAAGGCGTGGTGGTTGAGGTCTGTTATTGCCGGACCATGGCTCGCTACAACGAGCTGATGGGACGCCCCGGGGCGAATCTGAACCGTTTGCTCGCTTGGCAGCACGCCACGGCGCTCAGCGATGCGCTCGCGAAGCGTCCGGTGCCTTGGGGGCTGCTCGACCAGTTCACCGAACAACCGCTTGTGCAGCGTGAACTAGCGAAGAAAGGAGTGCAAAATTTTGAACTCAGGATGCGCACCAAGGCGGAGTCGGATCCGGTCGTCGCCGCCGCTTCGGTTGTGGCGCGGGCGGAATTTATCCGGGCCATGCACACGCTCTCGCAGCAGTTTGGGGAAAAGCTCCAAAAGGGCGCAGGGCCGTTGGTGAAAGGGCAGGCCGATCAGATCATGCAAAAATTCGGCACGCGTGCGCTCGGCGATTTTGCCAAGTTACACTTTCGCACGGCCTACGAAGTGGTCGCCGCCGCCGGGAAGCTCGACGAATTGCCGTTAAAGCCGCCGCCGCCAAAGATGGAGTGGTGAACGGTCTCGACGCGGCGTATCCTGATTTTTTTCAGCATGTCCAAACGGCGCCAACTTCGCGGTTTCGATCTCAAGCAGATCGAGGGCTTGGCCAGTCTGATCGGAGTCGATGAAGCGGGCCGTGGTGCGCTCGCTGGCCCGGTGGTGGCGGGCGCGGTATTGGTAACGCGGGACTTTCTCGAGAGCCGGTGGGCCGAAATCAATGCCCGCCGGATCAACGATTCTAAGCAGCTCACGGCGGCGGAGCGTGATTCCCTTTGGCTGGACTTTGAGGCGCTGGCGGCGGAAGGGAAAATCCATGCCCATTTCGGCTCGGCGGATGTCGGTGAGATTGCGCAGTTCAACATCCTCGGTGCCACCAAGCTGGCCATGCGCCGCGCGCTCGAAGGCATTTATCCGCCTAGTGCATTCGAACTGAGAACGGAGCCGGACTTGTTCTCCGCGCCCGAGGAAATTGCCGGCTTTAAACCGACGGTTTTGGCGCGGGTGTTGGTCGACGGCTTGCCCCTGCGCAATTTCCCTTACCCGCACACCGGGATCGTCTCCGGCGATGCCCGCTCGCTCTGCATCGCGATGGCGTCGATCATCGCGAAGGTCACCCGCGACCGGCAGATGGAGGAGCTTGATCGCACGTTCCCGGGTTATGGATTCGGGGCCCACAAAGGCTACGGCACCGAGGAGCACCGCGAGGCCGTGCTTCGGCTCGGTCGCACGGCCCAACATCGCGAGATGTTTCTGCGCAAGCTGCTCGCCGGGCGGGTCGATCCCACGCAGTTGGATTTCCTCAGCGACCCATGAATCCAACGGGCGACGGAGGCCGTTGACCGCGCGGGCCCCATGTCCCAAAAACCTTTTATGGCCGGTAAGAAAAACTCCTCGCTTGATCGGGTGCTAGGTCGGCTCGACACGCTCGATTCGGTCAACCTCGCGAATCTGGTCCAACGCTTGGCCCGTGAACGCGGCCTGTTTGAAGAGATCTTTAACACGCTCCAAGAAGGCGTGCTGGTGATCACTCTCGACGGAGAGATCGACTACGCGAACGACGCGGCGCACCGACTGATTGGGCTCGGGGAGGACGAACTGGCGGGCCAAACTTTGTGGCGACTCATCCCCGGGCTGCGGCCGTCTTTGGGCGGGACGCTGGAAGATGATACCGCAGCGGCGATGCCGGTGGTGGCGCGGGAGTTTGAGCTGACGTATCCCGAACCGCGGACGGTGCGGCTCTACATGGTGCCATTCCGGGGCGAAGCCCGCGGCGACGCTCGGCGGTTTGCGGTGATCCTGACCGATGTCACCCGGGATAAACACGCGACGGCCCAGCAGTTGGAGGATGAACGCACTTCTTCGATCCTTTTGCTGGCCGCAGGAGTCGCGCATGAGCTCGGAAACCCGCTCAACTCGCTCACGATCCACCTTCAGTTGATTACGCGGAAATTGAAGAAATTGAAGACTTCAAAAGACACGGAGTCGCTCGTCGAGTCGGTCGATATTTGTCGCGCGGAAGTTGCACGACTCGACGGGATCATCGCGCATTTCCTTGAAGCGATCCGCCCTCAACCGCCGGATTTAGCGGAGCTCGATCTGGCCGAAGTCCTAGCGGAAGTGCTACGCTTTCAGCAACGGGAGTTTGCCGACCGTCGAATCGCCGTTGAAGTGGAGGCCTCGGGCGATCTGCCGGTGGTGATGGCCGATCGGAACCAGCTCAAGCAGGTCTTTTTTAACCTCGCGAAGAATGCGTTGGATGCGATGGAGCCGGGCGGTCGTTTGAAGATTCGCGCGCGGGCCGACGACGACTCGGTTTTTTTGCTCTTCGGCGACAGCGGCAGCGGGATTAAGCAGGAGGATCTCGTGCGGGTTTTTCAACCCTACCATACGACAAAACCGGGCGGTCACGGGCTCGGATTGATGATCGTGCAGCGCATCCTGCGTGAACATGGGGGGCAAGTGGGGATCGAGAGCAAGGAGGGCGTGGGCACGGTGGTCACCCTCCAGTTTCCCCGTAAAGACCGACGCGTGCGGATGCTGGGCGGCGGCGTCCCGCCGACGTGGTGAGCAGGCGAAACGGCGGGCGATGCTCAATTTTTGGCGTGCCGCCTAGGTAAAGTTTGCCTCAAGGCGGATCGCCCTTCATCGCGGTTCTGTGTATCCTTCGCCGACGTCCCGCGTCTGGCCCGGATAGCATAATGAATTCTGCATGGAATCCACTTCACCGACTCCTTCGGTCGATCTTGTTCGACGCGCGCAACGCGGCGAGCCCGATGCCCAGCGCGAGCTCATCGTGGCTTACCAGCACCGCATTGCCGGGTTTATCTATGCGATCATCGGCCGCAGTGATGCCATCGAGGACATCGCTCAACTTGTCTTCATCAAGATGGTCCGCGCGCTGGCGGGGCTTCAGGCGCCGGCCCAGTTCGAGTCTTGGCTTTTCCGGCTCGCGCGGAACACCTGCATCGATCATCTCCGTCGCCAAAAACTGCGACGCATCTTTACGCCGTTTGCGCCGGAACACGAAAACGTCCCTGAACCCGAAGGCGCGGTCGGCTCCGAAGAGCTCGATGCTTTGTGCCATGCGCTCGCCCAGCTCCGGCCGCAGGACCGGGCCTTACTCGCCCTTGTGCAGGAAGGGCGCAGTCACGCGGAGATCGCAGTTACCCTGCGCACCAGCGTGGCGGCCGTGAAGGCCCGCCTCCACCGTGCCCGAGAACACCTTCGAGAACATTACCAACCGAACCATGAAAACTGAAACCCAAGTCTGGTCTGACCTTCGCCGCCACGCGGCCACCCAGCTTCGGCCCGGCTTCGCTGACCGTGTCGTGCGTGCGGCCAGAGCGGTCGCCAAGGCCGTGCCCTCATTGACGAGTATCTTTGCCCTGAGCGCGGTGACCGTTGCCGTCTGCTTCCTCGTGGTGGCCCTAAGCGGGGACTCCGCGCGAGATGCAGCCGAAAACGATTTTAATTTGGCGGGTTGGCAAAAAATCGCTGACGCCGCCGACGAATTTGCAGTAAATCTTTGATGAAGCGCGCGCTTGTTATCTCCGGTCTCACAGTCGTGGTTTTTGCCATTGGCTATATCGCTGGCTTGCGCACCGAACGCACCCGCCCGGTTCCGGCCCCGCCGGCTACCTTGATGGGGGAATTTACCGGCAAGGCCGCGACCGGGCCCGCAATCGCGACTGCCGCCAAGCCGAGCGGGCCGCAAGCTGCGCCCGCCCGCTCTCCTCAGAATCGCGCCCAGTTGGTGGCCGAGATCGAGCGCCTGCGTCCTCAAATCGACAGCTATCGCCAACGGCTCGACCAAATCGATGCAGAGTTTGACGGCCAACTCGCGGCGATGCTCACGCCCGAACAGCGCACTCACTACGCGGCAGGTCAGAAGCGTCGCGCCGAGCGAATGGCCAAGGGCTTGGCGGAAGTAGCGGCGGGAGTTAAGCCCCTGACGGATGATGAAATCGATCAACTTCGCCAACGATCGCTTTCAGGCGTTCTCTGGATGGTGGCGCCAACGATGAAGCACGATTTGCTCGTCAAGGAACTCAAGCTCGACGCCGAGCAGCAGACGAAAGCCCGCGAGCTTTTGAAGCAGCGCCGGGAGAAATTTCTTGCGATCGTGGACTCGACGCCTCCGCCCAGCATCTTGCTGAGCCGCTTGGCTCCGGCGGTCCAACGTCTCGCCACCCCGCCCACCAAAGACAAGCCGGTTGGGCGCTGAACTTGGTAAAACCTAAAAACGGCCGTTTAACCACGGCTAGACCCGAAGGGACCCGGATCCCAAACAGCTGGGAGCCGCGAACGGCTCACCCCTGAGGTGAAGCCGGTTCCCCGTCTTTATCCGGGTTAATTCCGGTGCAGCCGTGGTTAATAAATTTGGCGGGTCGGGCTGCGGCGGATTCAAGGGTGAAGCGAAAGAGGCTGAGCCCGGTGGGCGGTAACGAGTGCTTTTTTCTCATGGTAGGGCCTCACCTTGAGTGAGGCCGTTCCCTCTTTGGCGCCCGACACCCTGAACGGCCCGACCCGAGGTCGCGCCCTACAAAGATGCGAAAGGGTCGGGTGATTGGTGTGATACTAATAGCTGTTGAGTTTCATTCTCCAACCCACGGGCCAGATGCCCGTGCCATCTCGGAACCCGCAGTCGAAAAATCAACAGCCATTGGTATGAGGTGCGCCAAGCGAGGGATTAAGCACGCAAGGTTAGAGGTGTGCCTCACGCAGGCCGGAGTTCGAAGCTAAAGCTCCCGTCGCATTACAAGCTTCACATCTCGCGCAAAATGGCGCGGAGAACTTTCACCGCGTGGACCGACGAAATTCCTTCATTGGCGTCGATGACGTTGAGTTCGCTGTGGTCTTGGCCGCCGGCGAGATCGCTGAGGGCTCGGACCGCCAGAAACGGGATCTCGTTGGTATAGCAGACGTGGGCGTAAGCGGTCGTCTCCATATCGGCGCAGCGGGCACCCCACGTGTCGTGGACAAATTTGCGGTAATCGCGGTTGTCGAGAAAAACGGTGCCGGTCACGCCGACGCCGCCGACGCTCACGGTGATTTCACGCCCGGTCTTGGCGCTGATGACCGGCCCAAGTTTCTTAACGGCGCGGCGGGCGACATCCAGCAAGGAGGCGTCGACGGGGAAGTAGGCGACGCGCTCAAACCGTTCTTTACTCGCGCGGACGGCAAACATGTCCGCCGGGAAAATCATGCCGTAGTTGGGGTAACGTTTGGTGAAATAATCCGCTTTCATCCAGTCTTTGCCGTCGGGCGTCGGGTTGAAATAAGCGGCTTCGCTGTGGTAAGCCCACTGCTCGGGAATGACGACATCGCCAACGCGCAGGGCAGGGTCGGTGCCGCCCGCGACCCCGGCGAACAGGACGTGGCTGATGGGCAGGCGCTCGAGCGCGAGCTGCAACGCCATAGCCGCATTGACCATGCTGATGCCGGTTTCAAATACGACGATGTCCTTCCCCTCGACGGTGCCGATATAGTAGCGAAATCCTTTGACGCGTTTCTCGGTGAAGCCGCCCTCAAGCAGTTTAAACTCTTTCACCATCGCGTCCATTTCAGGGGGATAGGCGTTGAGCACGGCAATCAGCGGCTTGCGGATAGCGGGTGCCGGGGTGGCGGCTTGGGCGACTACGTTTGGCGTGAATGGGCTGAGCAGGGTTGCGGCGAGCAGGGCGCAGCGAGCGATCAATTGGCGGCGGTTGAATAGGGTCATCGCCGAAACTGAGCAGCTGCGGTGCCAAGGCGTCGAGCTTGGGCGAGCCGATTCGCAAGATTTCAGAAAAGGTGGTTCGCATGGTCCGCCTCGGCTGACCACGCTGCAGGGGTGTTGCCTCGGCTTAGTCGCAGGCGCTGAACGTCCGACGACCCTTGAATTCAAACGAACTCCACTCTCGCGATTCCGCCAATGCGCTGACGCCAAGACTCACCCGCGATGGGGTGAGTCCGAGTTCGGTCGTCTTGCCGGTCGGCCCGTGGACGACCTTGCGTGAGTTTATGATGCAGCGATTTCCGGGCGTGCTGGAGGCGGCTTGGGTGGCTCGGTTTGAAAAAGGCGAAGTCTTGGACGAGAGCGGCGTTGCCGTGCCCGCCAACCTGCCTTACGCCGCCGGCCAACGCATCCATTATTACCGTTCGATCGAGGCGGAAGCCCGCATCCCCTTTGACGAGGTCGTGCTCTTCCAAGACGAGTTACTTGTCGTGGCCGATAAGCCGCATTTTTTGCCGGTAATTCCTTCGGGACGCTATTTGCAAGAAACGCTGCTGGTGCGCCTCAAGCGCAGGCTCGGTCTCGATTCTCTCGCGCCGATTCACCGGATTGATCGCGAGACCGCCGGCCTCGTGGTCTTCACCGTGCAACCCGCGACGCGCGGTCGTTACCAGAATCTCTTTTTGGAAAAATCGATCCGTAAGTGCTACGAAGCCATCGCGCCGTGGCGGCCGGAACTTGATTTGCCGTTGAATCACCGCAGCCGGCTGGAAGAAAACCCGGAGCGATTCATGCAGATGCGTGAAGTGGAAGGTGAGCCCAACGCCGAAACGCGGATCGAGCGGTTGGAGACCCATGGCAAGTGGGCGCGCTATGGCCTCAACCCGATCACCGGCCGCAAACACCAGTTGCGCGCGCACTGTGCGGCATTGGGCATCCCCATTCGCCACGACCAAATCTACCCGGTGCATTTGCCGGAGAACAGCGACGATTTCGGGCAGCCGCTGCAGCTCCTCGCCAAGCACATTGCTTTTGCAGATCCGATCAGCGGCGAGGCGCGCAGCTTTGCCAGCGCTCGGGCACTGGAGTGGCCGGTCGTTGCGAGCGTCGCCGCACTATGAGCCGGGTGATGTGCTACCGCTGCAATTGGCCGCAACTGCATTGCTGGTGTGGGTCGATTACGCCCATGCCGACGCGTACGAAGTTTGTGATCCTCATGCACCCGTATGAACACAAGCGGGTGAAGGCGAACACCGGCCGCCTCACTCATCTGTGTCTCGCCGACAGCGAGCTGCACCTCGGGATCGGCTTCGACGAGCACGAGGCGGTGCAGGCGTTGATTAACGATCCGCAGAATTTTCCGGTGCTGCTCTACCCGGGACGGGATTCGCGGGATCTATCGAAGGGCGAGTTGCCCGTCGCCGATCTGGCGGGACGGCGGCTGGTGGTATTCTTGCTCGATGCGACGTGGCGACTAGTGCGCCCTATGTTTCGCACCAGCCTCAGTCTGCAACGGCTGCCGCGCATCATGTTTACCAACGCCGCTCCGAGCCGCTATATCATCAAACGCCAGCCGGAGCCGGGGTGCCTTTCGACGCTCGAAGCGACGCACGAGTTGCTCGGCGCCTTGGATCGTGCGGGGCTCGACGTGTATTCTCAACCGACGCAACTTATCGATCTATTTCACAGCATGCAGGACTTCCAAATCCGCCGCGCGGCGGAGAACGCGCTTCACAGTGACCGACGACCGCCCCGGCTGAATCCGCAGGATCCTTCCTCCGCTGGTGTGCGTTTTTCGTCAAAACGACGCCGGGTTTTCCCGGTGACGCCGGCTGGCTGATGGGAAGTGGCGGACTTGTGCCTTGAAAACAGCGTCGGCTAGCCGCGTCCGCGGAACCTCGCCGATGAGCCGACGAACGGCGGTTGCGGCGGACTCGAATGGGGGCATGCTGGGCCCGATGCGACGATGGACTTGCATAATGGTTTTGCTGAGTTTCGTAGTGGCGGAAGCCGTCGCGGCACCGTTGCCGACGGGGCGCGGGCAAGCGGAGGTCAAGTATGGCGGCGCTCCGGTCACGCTCTACACTTACAAACCGGTCGGCTACAGCGACGGACCACTGCTGATTGTTTTTCACGGGGTGATGCGAAATGCGGATCAGTATCTCGAATTCGCGATCCCGATGGCCGAGCGATTCGGGATGATGTTGGTCGCGCCGCGGTTGGACGAGGGCGCGTTTCCCGACGAAGAATGGTATCAACGGGGCGGGGTGCTTATCGCGGGGGGCGAAGCGAATCCCAAAGAGCGATGGATGTTTAATGTCGTGGACGCGATCGTGGCGGATGTGCGCACGCGGGAAAATCAGCCGACGCTGCCGTTTTACCTGATCGGGCATTCGGCCGGTGCGCAGTTTCTGGTGCGATTGGCCGCGTTTCAACCGGGTGAGGCGAGGCGGATAGTAGCGGGAAACGCGGGCTCGCTTTTGTTTCCGAGCACGGACCATGGGTTCGGCTACGGGCTGGGCGGACTGCCGGTCGAGCTCCGGGATGATACGATGCTACGTCAGTATCTTGCGGCGCCTTTGACACTTTATCTGGGCACGGCAGACACGACGCCTCGCCGTCGCTTTGATGCGAGCGCGGCGGGGATGAAGCAGGGGCCTCATCGTTATGCCCGCAACCTCGCTTGCTTCGCGCTCGCTAAGGCGATGGCGAAGGAGCGGGGCTGGACTTTTGGGTGGCGCAAAGTGGAAGCGCCGGGTATCGATCACGATGCGGCGGGGATGTTTGCCGCGCCCGAAGTTGGAGATGCTTTGCTGGGGCCGAAGTGAGTGCAGATACTTGGGCTTGAGTTGGAGCGTGGCCGGACTCACCTGACGCGTTTTGGGATCCGGCCGCAGGGCAAAAACCCTCGGCATTAATTTTTATATGCTTATCCCGTAAAGTCCGATTGGCTAATTTTCGCCGCTAAGCACGGCTGAATCGAACTGCGGTACCCGTAAGGGAGTGAAAGGCCGTCATCGGAGTATTGCGCCGGTTGAATCGAAAGACGAACCCAGCGGCGTAGCGCTGAAGATATTTGGGCTCTGCACTATGATAGGTTCCGTCTAACTAAGTATTCAGGTTGCTAAGAGCGCGATGGCTGTGGCGGGCCAAGTGAGCACTCGGCTGGTGGACGAATCCGACCAGTGCGGATTTTGAGTATTCAGTCCAACCGTCCGTGACGATGATCACGCCAAGGTCGGTCTGGGCCTAGAGAAACTGGCCGGATGCTGATCTCATCGGAGCGAGCGGCGGCGCAAAGACGCAGGCGGCCGTTTCACTCGCGTTGCTAACCTTGGGCATCGACCTAGGCAAAAACCGCACCAAAGAGCAGTGACTTGTTCGGGTGTGCGGTTCCCCACGGGTGTGTTTTCCCCTTGGCGGGACTCGGCGGGGTCAGGGGGTCGCCGACTTCGGGGTTTCGGCGAGAGCGGCGTCGAGGGATTTTAGCATCGCGGCGATGGTTTCGTCGGTTTCGTCGCCCATGTTGGAGATGCGGAAGGTTTTCCCCTTCAGTTTGCCGTAGCCTCCGTCGATCACGAGGCCGTGCTTCGATTTCAGAATTTTGTTCAACGCGCCGAGGTCGAGGTTTTGCGTGTTGGCGAAGCAATTCAACGATAGCGAGCCGTAGCCTTCCTTGGGGAACAGCTTGAAACCCTTGGCGAAAACGAAGTCGCGGACGGTGGAATTGAGGCGGGTGTGACGGGTAAAGCGGGCGGCGAGGCCCTCGGTTTTGATGTCATCGAGCTTCGACTTGAGGGCGTAGATGAGCGGGATGACCGGGGTACTGGGTGTCATACCATTCTCGTGGTTTTTTTGAAACTCGATCAGGTCGAAATAGTAGCCGCGGGTAGGGCATTTGGCGGCGCGTTCGAGGGCGCGTTTTGAGACGGAGCAGAGCGCCAGCCCGGGCGGGAGGGCGAGGGCCTTTTGCGAACCGGTGATGAGGATGTCGATGCCGAGTTCGTCCTTATGGATGGGCAGCACGCTGAAGGAACTGACGGTGTCGATGATCGAGATCACCTCCGGGAAATCGCGCAGGACGGCCATAATCGCCGGCAAATCGCTCATGCAGCCGCAGGACGTTTCATTGTGAATGAGAGTGATCGCGTCGTAACCGCCGGTGGCGAGTTCGCGGCGGATAGCTTCGGGGTCGACGGGTTGGCCCCAGTCAAACTTGAGGGCGGTGGCGGCGAGCCCGCAGCGCAGGGCGATATCGTTCCACTTGTCGGAGAACGCGCCGTTCATGCAGGTGAGCACCTTCTTTTGGCAGACGTTGCGTAGGGCGCCTTCCATCACGCCCCACGCGGAGCTGGTCGAGAGATAGACCGGATCTTTCGTGGCGGCCAGGGCTTGGAGCTCGGGCTGGATGGAATTGTAGAGCGCGACAAAGTCGGTG
This sequence comes from Opitutia bacterium, assembly GCA_002737275.1. Lineage (GTDB taxonomy): Bacteria > Verrucomicrobiota > Verrucomicrobiia > Opitutales > Opitutaceae > Tous-C4FEB. The sequence continues at coordinate 1,122 of NSIG01000070.1, read as the reverse complement.
CTGCGATGGCCGATCATGGGCTGCGCCATGGCGCGGAGCGTTTTTTCCGAGACGGCGATGGGGCCAGGGATGAAGAGTTTGTAGCTCATAAAAGTGGCCCGTGGGCGTTGCGAAAACAGTTTACGCGCCGGAGGCCGTCAACCTTCATCTCGGGCATCATCGCGTCCATAAACCCCCCATGCTGCTGCACTGGTTGAAGAAGAAGTTTCGCACGTTTGAGCTCTACACGGTGGACATCGTGCTCGACCGGCGCGCGGATGCCGGAGCGAGTGTGTATGGAGCGTTTTTGCAGGCGCTGTCGTGGTTGTTCAACGGGATCGTGCAGACTCGGCTTTGGCTCTATCGGCACCGCATTTTCCACGACCACCCGCTGGGTTGTCTCGTCGTGGTTGTGGGCAATCTCACCGTCGGCGGCACCGGCAAGACACCGGTGGTGGAAAAATTTGCGCGGGCGCTGCGCGACCGGGGCCGCAAGGTCGCCATCCTCAGCCGCGGCTACAAAAGCAAGGCACCGCCGTTTTGGAAAAAATGGTGGTTTAAGCTCACGCATACAGCCGAGGAGCCGCCCCGGGTCGTGAGCGACGGCGCGCAGGTGTTGCTCGATAGCGAGACGGCCGGCGACGAGCCGTTCATGTTGGCGAAAAACCTCCCTGGAGTTGTCGTGCTCGTGGACAAAAACCGCGTGAAGGCCGGCGCGTATGCGATCAAGAAATTCGGTTGCGACACCCTGATTTTGGACGACGGCTTCCAGTATCTGCCGCTCAAGGGGCGGTTGAATCTGCTGCTTGTGGACAAGACCAATCCCTTCGGCAACGGCCACATGCTGCCGCGCGGCGTGCTGCGCGAACCGATCAAGCACCTGAACCGGGCGAGTTATATTTTCCTGACGAAATCAAACGGCGAACGGGACAACGAATTGGAGGCCCTGATTCGGGAGCACAATCCGAAGGCCGACATCATCGAGTGCGCGCACCGGCCGCAGTATCTGCAACGCTTCGGTGTCGCGGTCGATGCGCCGGAGGCCCGCGTGCCGTTGGTGTGGCTGAAGGGGCGCCGGGTCTTTGCTTTCAGTGGCATCGCGACGCCGGAAAGCTTCGAGAAATTTTTGCGTGATCTCGGGGC
>NSIG01000069.1 GCA_002737275.1 Opitutia bacterium | reverse complement strand
AGAAAGGCGGGAGCGGAGGCTTCGCCCAAGTTGCGACCCGAGCCGGCGTGGACCAAGCCGCGCTGGTCGAGGGTTTCGAGGGTGGAGAGAATCCCGGCGGTCCCGAGATCCCACGAGTGGTTGTTGCCGGTCGCGAAGAGGTTGAAACCAAATTCCTTTAGGCCGTCGATGACCGCGGGAACAGTGGCATGAAAGAACTCGGTGTTGCGGGTGTTGGCGCCGCTGAAGCTGCCTTGGATCGCAGTTTCGAGGTTGGTGAAGACGATGTGCGGGGCGTCGACTTGCAGCAGTGCGCGGATGCCCGGGATCTGCTCCGGCAATTCGACCCGCACGTCGTATTTGACGAGTGCTTGCCCAGCAAGCAGCAGGCGGAATTCGGCGGGCGCGGGCATGGGCTGGGCCGGCAAAGCGAACGTCCACAACAAAACGGCGGTCGCCAAAACTCGGCACGAAACTACGGACAGGGCGGGGGAAGTCAGCATGGGGTGTGGCTGAGCGCACCGGGCAGGGCCGCAGGCGCAAAATGAATCGCTTAAAATTTCGTTGATACCTGCAATGAGCGTTGCAGCCGCTTGGGCTCGGTGCGATGAGAGGGTGGTGGCGCGGCAAACCCTCATCACCTTCGTCGGACTGCGCGATCCCTACGCGCATGATCCGCATGAAGATGGCCGGCACAAAGGCCCGATCTTGACTCTGCTCGATGAGCGCAGCTTTGACCGGGTGATTTTGCTGGGGCGGCCGCATCGGGCTGACCACAGCGAGCGGACGCGGCAGGCGCTAAAAGAGCTGCATCCGAAGTTGAGCGTGCAAGTGATCGGGCTGGAGCTCGCCGACGCCACGCACCATCCGGAGATTTTGGCGAAGCTGCGCGTGGTGTTGGCGCGAATCCGGCGGGACGGGCCGGACGACGAATGGTCGGTGTCGTTGATCTCGGGCACGCCGGAGATGCACGCGTGTTGGGTGCTCTTGGCCGTGGCCGGGGAGCTTGGGGCGAAGCTGCTGAATTTTCGGCGCACGGTGCACAACGGCATCGCCGGGCCTCGGTTTGTGCGCGAACTGGGTTGGGGCGAACCGCTGGCGTCGCTCCGGCCCGAGACGCTGGCGTTGCTCTCGACGCGGCGAGACCGTTGGGACGACGTGGACCAGCAGGGTGCGGCGCACACGCCGCCGCGGCATTACTTCTCGCGGGCGATCCTGGAGCTGGCGGTGAACCTCAGCCGGCACCTCGCGCCGCTGTTGGTGAAAGGCGAACCGGGCACGCAGAAACACTTGTTCGCGTCGCTCGTGCATCAGTTCAGCAATCGCGCGAGCGGGCCCCTGCTCATTTTCAATTGCGCGACGGTGCCGGCCGATCTGTTTGAAACGGTATTGTTGGGCGAGGAAGGTGACGGCGGGGACGGCAAGCTGCGGCAGGCGGACGGGGGCACCTTGGTGTTGATCAAAGCGCAGGAATTACCCGCGCCGCTGTTGGCGCGACTCCTGAAGGCCGTGGACGACGGCCACTATTTTCGGGCGCGGGGGCGGACGCCGGTGAAGGTAAACGTGCGGCTCATTCTTACGACCGAGCGCGATTTCGAGGAAGAAGTGCGGCTCGGTCATCTGCCGGTCGAGATCTGGCGGCGGCTGCGGACGGCGCTGATCACGCTGCCGCCGTTGCGGGAGCGCCCCGGCGATGTCTTGCGACTGGCGAAAGATGAATTGGAGCGTTTGAACCGCACCTTGCCGCGCCCCAAGCGATTCTCTCCGGCGGCGCTGGCGAAGCTAGAGAGCCATCGTTGGCCGAGTAATGTGAGCGAGCTGCGCAGGGTAATAGAACACGCGGTGCTCACGGCGGAGGAACCCGCGATCCAGCCCGAAGATCTGGACTTTGAGTTGGCGGTGAACCTGGCCAATGTTTTCACGGCCGCGGTGCCGCGGCTGCGCGAGGGATTTTCGATGATGGACTATCTGCGGGCCATGAAACTGGAACTCGTGCGCGGAGCTTTGCGCAAGACGGGTGGAAACCAGAGTAAGGCGGCGCGGCTGCTCGGCCTCACTCCACAGGCGGTGAGTCAGATCTTGCGGCAGACGGAAGCCCGCGAATAGGTGCGGCCGGCCGCAGGACTTAAATCAGGCGACGGGCAGCGAGGACTTGGAGGGATCGCTGGCGGGCTTGTAGAAAAGTGCGGTGGCGCCGACGGAGCCGACGCAGGTGCAATGGCCGGCGGCCTCGATCTCGGTCGTGAGCGCGGCGCGGGCGGTGCGGTCGGACTCGCCGACGAAGCGGAGCTTGATGAGATCGTGGGCGCGGAGGGTGCGACTCAGCTCGGTGATGAACGTGGGGGTGAGGCCGTCTTTGCCGACCTTGAGGATGGCGTCGAGTTTTTGGCCGAGGCCGCGCAGTTTGGATTTTTGCGCGCCGGTAAGGGGAAGGTTTTCCATGTGGGAGAGACGCATGACAGGCGCGCGGCGCGCTGCAAGCCCACGGCCTAGGCGGGCGGAGTGGTGCTGGCGGATGGGACGGCGGGAAGGTCGAAAAAATCGAGCGGGAGCTCGCGCCACGTGCCCGGCTTGAGGTCACCGAGGTCGAGATCCCCAAAGCGGGAGCGGTGGAGGGCGACGACTTCGTAGCCGACGCTGGCGAACATGCGGCGAACTTGATGGTAACGGCCCTCGGTGAGCGTGAGCTCGGCCTCGCGCGGGGAGATCAGGTTGAGGCCGGCGGGGGCGCAGGGCGTTTTTTCGTCGGGTAGAACGAGCGTGCCGGCGGCGAAGAGCGCGGTGATCTCCGCGACTCGGGCGGGCGGAATGGCCGCGGCGAGAGTGGCGCGGTAGATTTTCGGGACCTTGTGCTTAGGCGACGTGAGGCGGTGGACGAGCGCGCTTTGGTCGGTGAGTAAAATGAGGCCGGAGGTGTCTTTATCGAGGCGGCCGATGCTGGTGATGACGGGATTGCGGCGCTGCCAACGCGGGGGCAGGAGGCTGTAAACGTTGGGACCCTCGCGGACTTCGTGAGAGCACACGAGGCCGAGGGGTTTATGGAGGAGGAGAAGAAGGCCGTCGGGGTGGTCGAGCGGTTCGCCTTTGACGCGGACATCGGAGGCGTGGGCCTTTTGAGCCGGCCCGTCGGCGAGTTCGCCGCAGACGGTGACCGCGCCGGAGTCGATCCAATCGCGGGCTTCGCTACGGGAGCAGTAACCGAGATTGGCGAGGAGTTGATCGAGGCGGCGCATGGGTGTTGAGCGCGGAGGTTGGGGCGCGGGTGCGGCGCGGGGAATGAAAAAGCGCAGGGCGGGAAAGCTGGGGGAGAAAAGGGAGAGGCTGGAAAAATAAAGGGGCGGAGAATTTTTTCGCCACGGGCGACTTTTTGGGGCCAGTCGGCGTAGATATGGGGATGATCCGTGGATTTTTATTTTTGTCGGCCGGAGTTTTTGCGGTGGCCGGCCTGCTCACCGTGCTGCGTTCGCCGGATTGGTTGAATTGGAAGCTCGCGCTGGTGGCGGGCGAGTTTGGGCATGGGCTGGCGGTCGTGGCGTTGGCGGTGGGTGGCGCAGCGTGGGCACTGCGGGCCGGTCATCAGGGGCTCGCGTGGAGCACGGTCGTGCTGAGTGTGGGGGCGGCGGTGCTCTTGCTGAAGCCGACGTGGGAGGCGGCGCGGATCGGGCGGACGTTGCCGCAGCGACTTGAGGCGGCGTTCGGCGGTGCGGCCTCGCCACGGGCGGCGTTCTCCGCCGGGGGATGGTTTGAGCCGGCGCCGGCGGCGGTGGCGGTGGAGACGTGGGAGTTTGCGCCGGGTTTGAAGTTGGATCTATACCGGGCGGCGGGCCGGGGAACTCCGGGCCAGGCGGCGCCGTGCATCGTGGTGATTCATGGCGGCGGCTGGGACAGTGGAGACCGCGAGCAGTTGGCGGGGTTCAACCACGGGCTAGCACGATTGGGCTACGCGGTGGCCGCGATTGATTACCGGTTGGCGCCGAAATTCATCTGGCCGGCACAACGGGAGGATACGTTGGCAGCGCTGGCGTATTTGAAAGCGCACGCGGTGGAGTTGGGGGTGGATGCGACGCGGCTGGTGCTGTTTGGCCGCAGCGCAGGCGGGCAGATCGCGTCGGCAGTGGGTTACGGGGCGAACGACCCGGCGATCCGGGGAGTGGTGTCGTTCTACGCGCCGCACGATATGTTTTTTGCCTACACTTACGCAGTGGAGGACGACCTTTTGAAATCTCCGAACTTGATGCGGCAATATCTGGGCGGGACGCCGGCCGCAGCGAAGGCGAATTACGAGAGCGCGAGCGGGCACCAGAAAGTGAAGGCGGGTTCGCCGCCGACGTTGCTGGTGCACGGGACGATCGACACGCTGGTGTGGTATCGGCACAGCGAGCGGTTGACGGCGCGGCTCGCGGCGGCGCGGGTGCCGCAGCTGTATCTGGAGCTGCCGTGGGCGACGCACGCATTTGAGTTCAACCACGCGGGGCCGGGCGGTCAGCTCGCGGGGTATGCACTGGAGCATTTTTTGGCGGCGGTGACGAAGTGAGGCGGGGACAACGGCGCGATTTGGCTCGGCAACCGGCGTCCGCTTTGGGATTCATGGCGCTTCGCGTTTAAAGCAAAAAATTTTATGTCACTCTGGGAATACAAGATGATCACGAGCGGCCGGGGCGGATTCGCTTCGCCGGCGCTCATGGAAAAGTTTCTAAACGATCTGGGCAAAGAGGACTGGGAGATCGTCTCCTTCCAAATGCAGCCGGACAACATTCTGGCCTTTAACGGCCTCGCCCGGCGCACGACGCAGCGGGATTGGACGTTGCAGGACGCGGTCGCCGCCGCGGCCAAGGTAGAGGCGGACAAAATCCGCGCGGAGTTCGAATCGAAGTTCAAGAGCGCCGCCGGGACCGGCGCCTATTCGGCCGGCGCCGAGGAAAAGGCCGACGCGGCGTTGGCGGAGAAAGCCGCGCCCGAGGACGGATTCCGCAAGCCGCGGGACACCGAGCGGGATCACGATCCGGAGGCACAGGAGGAGGAACAGGCGAAAGACGAGTGGGACAAGATGGGCGAAGAGGACGAGTTGCCGTCGTTCTTCGACGCGATGAAGCCCCACATGCGCCGCAATCAGCGCGGACCCGGTATGTCGGTCGGCGTGGACTACCTCGCCAAGAAATGGGATTTCAGCGATGCCGACGTGATTGGTGCGCTTAAAGAATGCGGCCTCGTGGTGCCCGACGACGAAGATGCACCGGTGGTCTATGTGGAATTCGACGGTGATCTCTTTTGGGTGAACCTGAACCGCCGCGGAGAGCTTTGGATCAACACCAAGGAGAAACCGCGTCCGGTGTTTCGTACGGTAAAGGCTACGCCGTTTGCCACGCCGGAAGGCGAAGTGCCGGCGGTTGTGCCCAGTGCGGCGCCGACCCCGCCGGCCTCGAGCGGTGGTGAAATGGCCGACGCGCCGGCACGCCGGGCGGACGCTCCGGTGTTTGTGCCGCGTCCGCGCGAACAGGCGAAGGCGCCGGTGGCTGTGGCGTCCGAAGATGCGTCGGCGTCGGTGCCGGCCTCGGAGAGTGCGCCCGCAGTGGCCGGAGTTCCGCCGGTGGCGGGGCCAGTGTTGCTTGACCGCGTGCGGCCGCTGATGCGGCGCAATCGGCGCGGGCCGGGCGGCTCGGGCAGCGTGCCGTTCTTGGCGCGCGGGCTGCGGTGTTCCGAGCCGGATTTGATGGCGGGATTTCTGGCCCTCGGGCTGGTGCTCGAGCCGGGAACAACCGGCGAGCCGGTAAACGTCGAGATCGGCGACTACGTGTGGTGGTTGAACCGCGATTCGAATGGCGGCGTCTGGATTAACGGTCGCGAGCAGGGCCCGGGTGAAACGTCTGCTCCAGCGACAACGCCTGATGTGCCGTCGACCGATGCGAATGCGCCGGTTCAGCCGACCCCGGAGATCATGGCGCCGGTCGCCGCGATTCCGCCGCCGCCCTCGCTGGAGAACGTTTTGAGCGGCGTGCGGCTGCTGTTGAAAGAGACCAAGACCGGAGGCTTTGCGGGGAAGCTCGACCGGGTGGCTGAGGACCTCAAAAAATCGCCGGATGATTTGCTCGCGGCGTTGCTGGGCGCCGGCCTTAAAGGGCCGGAGAAGGCGCGGGAAAAACCGGTCTTCGTCGAACATGCCGGGGAGATTTTCTGGCTGAACAAAAACGCGAAGGATGAACTTTGGGTCAACGCGAAGGCCTCGAAATTTACCGCGAAAGCAGGGGCCGAAGGCGACGAGGCGGGAGCGGGCGAAAAAAAGGGCGGCGCACGTCGGCCGCGGCCGAAGAAACAGGCGGAATAAGCGCAACGGAGGCGAGACGCTGGGTGATGCCAAGGTTTGTCGTGGCACGGGCGTCCCGCCCTTGGGTTAGGAAACGAGCGGGCAAGATGCCCGCTCGTTCACGGGCGAGACGCCCGTGCAACTCTGGGCGCGCTCCCACGCTTGATCGGCTGGAAATCGAACGCGGAATTCTGCGATGAAAGGTTTGGCAAGAGACCTCGGCTTGGCAGCGTGACGCAATGTTGTCGGTCGCCGATCTCACCAAATCGTTTGTCACCCCGGAGGGCGGACGGGCGGAGATTGTGCGCGTGGGGCGGTTCGAACTCGCCGCGGGCGAACAGCGGGCGTTGCGCGGTGAAAGCGGGTCGGGGAAGACGACGTTTTTGAATCTGGTGGCGGGTATCCTCGCGGCGGACGGCGGGCGGGTGGAGATCGACGGGGTCGATATGGCGGCGTTGCCCGAGGCAAAGCGCGACCGGCTGCGCGCGGACAAGATCGGCTACATTTTCCAGACTTTTAATCTGCTCCAGGGTTACACGGTTTTGGAAAATGTGCTGCTCGGCATGAGCTTTGGTCCACGCGGCGTCGATCGGGCACACGCGGTGGAGTTGCTTCGCCGGGTGGGACTGGAGCATCGGCTCGGACATTTTCCGCGGCAGCTTTCTACCGGCCAACAGCAGCGTGTCGCGGCGGCGCGCGCATTGGCCAACCGGCCGAAGCTCGTGTTGGCCGACGAGCCGACCGGGAATCTGGACCGGGCGAGCGCACGGGAAGCGTTGGCCTTGATTCGCGAAGTGTGTCGGGAAAACGGCGCGGCGTTGCTCCTCGTGAGCCACGATGACGGCGTGCTCGCGCAGTTTGAGGGCCTGCAGGATTTCGCGGTGATCAACGCGGCGGCGCGGCGTGGTCTCGGCGCGGTGCCGGCCGACGGCAAGGAGGGCGGGTCGTGACGCTGCCGCTCATCGTTTACCGTTCCCTGCGGCAGCACGCGCTTTCGACGCTGATCACAGCCGGCAGCATCGCGCTCGCGTGCGGGTTGTTGATGACGGTGTGGGTGGTGAAGACGCAGGCGCAGGCGGCGTTCGTTTCGACCTCGACGACGTTCGATGCGGTGCTGGGCGCGCGGGGTTCGAAGCTGCAACTGGTGCTCAACGGCATTTTTCATCTGGAGGCCTCGCCGGGCAATCTGGCGGCGAGCGACTACGAGCTGATCCGAAAACACCCGGCGGTGAAGACGGCGATCCCGATTGCGGTGGGCGACAATCTGCGCGGTTACCGGATCGTGGGCACGGTGCCGCAGCTGTTGACGAACGTGGAGTACGCGCCGGGTAAGAACTATGCAGTGGCGCCGGGCGGAAAAGTTTTCGGCGAGGCCGCGCGGGAGGCTGTGGTCGGCAGCTTCGCGGCGGAGCGGCTCGGGCTGAAGGTGGGCTCCACGTTCCAACCGTTTCATGGACTTACCTTCGACGAAAAAGCGCTGCACGAGGAAGTGTTCACGGTGACGGGAATTCTGACCCCGACAAATACGCCGGCCGACAAAGTGATCTGGGTGCCGATCAAGGGGGTGCAGACGATGAGCGGCCATGATCCGAAGGCCGCGACCGATGTGAGCGCGGTGCTGATCCAACTGCGGGCGGCCTCCGCGGGCGTGATGCTTGACCTGATGATCAACAAACAAGGTAACCGGATGACCTTCGCCTACCCGGTGGGCGCGATCATGGCGGATTTTTTCGGGAAGATTTCGTGGTTCGACCGCGTGCTCGCGCTGGTGGCGTATCTGGTGGCATTGGTCGCGGCGGGCTCGGTGCTCGCGAGCATTTATAATTCGATGAGCGCGCGGCAGCGCGATCTCGCGATTTTGCGCGCGCTCGGCGCCCGGCGCAGGACGATTTTCGGTGCGGTGGTGGCAGAAGCCGCGTGCATCGGCGCGCTCGGGGCGGCGGTTGGATTTGCGATTTATTTTGGTCTGCTGACGCTGGTAGCCGGGGTGATCCGCGCGCAGACGGGCGTCGTGCTCGATGTGACCGAGAGCCATGCGGTGCTGTGGATTTGTCCGCTGGCGATGACGGCCCTGTGCGCGCTGGGCGGCGCGGTGCCGGCGGTGAAGGCGTATCGGACTCCGGTGGCGGAGACGCTCGCGCCGGTTTCCTGACCCAACGCCTCGGCTCTCGACACGGGGCGGTTCGGGCACAAAGCATCGGCCCCGATGAAAACACGATTTGCTTTCTTGCTCCCCGCGCTCGCGCTCAGTTTCGCGGCCCTCCAGGCCGCCGACAAAACCTCCGCTTGGACGACGATGTTCAACGGCAAGGATCTCACCGGTTGGAAGGCCAACGACGAAACCCCCAATGTGTTCAAGGTCGAGGCCGGCGCGCTCAAGGTCGACGGCGGCGGACGCGCCCACCTCTTTTATGGGGCGGACGGCGCGGCGTCGTTCAAGAATTTCGAGTTCAAGGCCAAGGTGAAAACCACGCCGGGTTCCAATGCCGGGATCTATTTTCATACGGCGTTTGAGCCCAAGGGCTGGCCGAGCAAGGGCTACGAGTGCCAAGTGAATGCCACGCATAAAGACGTCAAAAAAACGGGCGGCCTTTATGCGGTGCAGGACGTGTTGAACGTGGCTCCGAACACCGATGACGTGTGGTTCGACTATTACATCAAGGTCGAGGGCAAGCGGATCATCATCCAGATCGACGGCAAGACGACGGTCGACTGGACCGAACCCGCCGACTGGGATCCGTCGAAGACGCTGAAGAACATGAACGGCCGCAAGCTCAGCTCAGGCACCATCGCGATCCAAGGTCACGACCCGAAGAGCATCACGTATTTCAAGGATCTCATGATCCGCGCGCTGCCCTGAGGGCCGCGCCGGTTTCAACTTCCCGGCCGGTGCGATTTTCGCATCGGCTTTTTTGTGCGTTGAGACCGCTTCGCGCCATGCTTCGAAGTGGGTCTCCCGCTGGCGGAGACGCGATCCGGCTGTAGAACCGACCGTTGGTCGGTTATTGGAGCGATAAAGCCCGACCGACGGACGGGACTACAGGTTCGGGCAAATTCAGGCTCAAAACAGCTCGCCGAATTGGGCGAACCACGCGTCAACGAAGCCCCGGAAAACCAGAAAATAGAGCGCTGCGGCGATGGCCAGCATCGGGCCGAACGGCACCTGCACGCCGAAGCCGAGTGCGGCGGGTTCGCCCTCCGGCGTTTCGGATTTTAGCGCGGCCGGGGCCGGGGAACGGCCGGCGACTTTTTGCCAAACGAGGGCGATGATGAACCATAGCGTGCCGACGACCGCGCCGCCGAACACCGACGTCACCGCTCCCTGCCAGCCGGTGAACGCCCCGATGGCGCCGACGAATTTCACGTCGCCGAAACCCATCGCCTCTTTCTTGAAAACGAACTCCGCCAGCAGCGCGATCCAGAGCACGAGCCCCGAGCCGATCAGCAGACCCTGGAGCGAGACGGTGGCGGAGCGCAGACTGGCGAGGGCGAAGAATTCGTGTTGTTGGCCGTGAAGCGCCGGCACCAGCAACGAGAGCAGCACCCCGAAAACGCCGAGCCCAAGGGTGAACACATCGGGGATGATCATGTGATCGAGATCGATGAACGTGGCGCAGACCAAACACGCGACAAACACCCAGCCCACGGCCGCGACCGCGGGAGGAAACGTCAGCCAGCACGCGAGAAAGAGCCCGGCGGTGAGCAGTTCGACAAAAGGATAGCGAAATGAGAACGGCCGGCCGCAGCAGCGGGCCCGGCCGCGCAGGAGCAGCCAGGAAAGCACTGGGATGTTGTCGCGCCAAGCGATCGGCCGGCCGCAGCCGCAATGCGAGCCGGGGGTGATGATGGATTTCTCCGCCGGCACGCGGTAAATGACCACGTTGAGAAAACTTCCGACCATGGCCCCGAAGACCGCGACGGCCGCGGGGAAAAACCACGGCAGTTGGGCGGAAAGTTCGGTGTAGGCGGAAAGGTTCATCGACGGTAGCCGGCCTGGTCCGACGGGGCGGGGAAGAGGCTGGTCAGTAGTTGGCGCCCCACTTTTTGCGCGTGAGGGATTTCACGAAATCCGGGTAAGCGGTGACGTGATAGATCTCGGTGGTCTTGCCCGCCGTGTCGGTGAGCACGAAGTGGTAGACGCGCATCGAAGTCGTGATCGTGTAGACCCACGCGAGGTGTTCATCTCCGGCGCGCTGAGGCTCGGAGGTGCCCTGCCAGATGCCGGCCTCAAGTTTCGGCGCGGCGTCGTTCACGAGGGGAACGGCAGCGGTTTCTTCGGTGACATCCGAGACCTGCACGCGCGTGAGGGCCGCGCCGGCCGGGGCGGAGAACGAGAATTGATAGCGGATTTCCTGGCCATCTTCGGAGGGCAGATAGACGGCGGTTTTGACCTCGTAGCCGTTGGCGCGGCCGGGTTCGGCGCCCTTGGAGCCGAACGTGAAGGGGACTACTTTTCCACCAGTGATCGTGATTTTGCTGATGATCTGCGGGGAGACGCAGCTCGTGAGCAGCAACGGGAGGCAGAGCAACGGGAGGGCGAAGAGGGCGGAAGATAAAGGAGAGCGGCGCACGGGCAAAGTGTCGGGGCCGGCGCGAAAGGAGGCAAGCATCGGGTCGCGGATGAACGTTTACGCCGGCACTTTGACCAGCTGATCTGGTCGCAAAATTCTCGCATGAAACGTTTCTACCTCGTTCTCGGTCTGGTCCTGGCGCTTTCGCTCTCTGCGGCGGAAAGCGAAACGCTCGCCCAGCGCACGCTCCGCCAGATCACGGAAAGCCAGCGCGCGCTCTTCGAAGACGCGGTGAAGCAGGGCGACAAGCTCGACGAGGAGTCGTTTCGCGTGCAGCTCCAGCGACTCAGCCACAGCTACGAACGGTTTCTCCAAGACAACCCCAACCACGCCGAAGCCTACGCTTCCTACGGCTATTTGCTGCGCAAGGTCGATATGCGGAAGCAGGCGGCGGCGATGTTGCTGAAGTCGAACCAGCTCGATCCGAATATCCCGCTCGTCAAAAACCAGATCGGCAATCTGCTCGCCGAGGACGGACGGCCGCTCGATGCGTTCCCGTACTTCATGGCGGCGATCAAGCTGATGCCCAAGGAGCCGCTCTATCATTACCAAGTTGGCACGTTGCTGCACGAGGCGCGGGATGAGTTTCTCAAGAGCGGCGAGTGGACGCGGCCGGCGCTCGACCAAGCGATGCACGGAGCGTTCAAGACTGCGGCGGAGCTGGCGCCGGATCGCTTCGAGTTCGGTTACCGTTACGGCGAGTCGTTTTATGATTTGGCCGAGCCGCAGTGGGATGAAGCGCTCGCGGTTTGGGCGGCGCTGGAGGAAAAAGCGGAGACCGGTCTGGAGCGGCAGACGCTGCGGTTACACGCAGCCAACGTGTTGCTCAAGCAGGCGAAACCGGATCGGGCGAATTTGTTGCTCGCGACGGTGACGGAGCCGGAGCTGCAGGGGCAGAAACAAAAGCTGATTGCGCCGCCGGCCGAGACCGAGAAAAAGTAACCGGATATGGATACCGGCTTCAGCCTCGCGGCGCTGCGCGAGGGACTCATGTTTTATATCGTGCTCATCGTGAGCCTGTGCGTCCACGAATGGGCCCACGCTTTCACGGCGGACCGGCTCGGCGATGACACGCCGCGGCGGGATGGCCGAGTGACGTTGAACCCGATCGCGCACATGGATCTGTTTGGCTCCGTGATTTTCCCTTTGGTGTGCATTTTTGTGATTCCGGGCGGGTTTCTTTTCGGTTGGGGCAAGCCGGTCCTGATCAATCCGTCCAATTTCGCCGACCGGAAGCGCGGTGATGTCATCACGACGTTGGCGGGTCCGATGTCGAATCTCGTGCTGGCGCTGTTGGCCTCGGTGATCGGCGGAATCGTGTTTCGCTTTGAGCCCCGGGCGCTGGAGCTCGTCCAACTGGTGCTCACGCTCAATGTGGCGCTCGCGGTGTTTAATTTGATCCCCTTGCCGCCGCTCGACGGCGGCGTGCTGCTGCGGCACGCGGTCGGCATGAGCGAGGAAATGTTCTACAACATCTCGCGTTGGAGCATGATCGTGTTGCTGATCGCGATCAACATCCCGCCGATCCGGCAGCTGCTCGGCGTGATCATGGCGATCGTGAGCTGGCCGTTTGCGATGTTGTTTCAGCTGGTTGCCGGATGAAGCCCCGCGATCTGCTGGCCGGAGCGGCCCGTTGGGCGACCTTGGGCGACTGGCTGCGCGGCGCGGAGAAGCTTTACGCGAAGGCCGGGGCGACGCTTGGCCAAGTGGCGGCGAGCGCCCATGACGAGGCGCTGTATCTGCTCCTGCGCACGCTCGATCTGCCGCTCGACAGCAATGAAAGCGTGCTGAAGAAAAAACTCACGGCGGCGGAGCACCGCGCGGTGACGGCGGTGTTTCGGCGACGGTTGGTCGAGCACGTGCCGGCGGCCTATCTCACGCGCGAGGCGTGGCTGGGCGAACATCGCTTCTACGTGGATGAACGCGTGATTATCCCGCGCTCGTATTTTTTGGAAATCATCCCCGAGCAGCTGGATGGTTGGCTGCCCGATCCGAAGCGCGTGACGCGCGTGGTCGATGTCTGCACGGGCTCGGGTTGCCTGGCGATTTTGTTGGCGAAGCATTTTCCGAAGGCGGCGGTGGACGCCATCGATCTCTCGCCGGCAGCGCTCGAGGTGGCGGCGATCAACGTCAAGGCGCACCGCCTCGGCAAACGCGTGACGCTCCATCGCAGCGATGTTTTCGACGCGGTGCCGGCCGTCCAGTACGACGTGATCTTGAGCAACCCGCCCTATGAGCCGAGCGCGCATTGCGATGCGTTGCCGGCGGAGTTCAAGCAGGAGCCACGCCTGGCGCTCGACGGTGGTGGTGACGGCCTCGACATTATCCGCACGTTGCTCCGACAAGCGCGCCCGCGACTGCAACCGCATGGGATCGTGCTGATTGAGGTGGGCGGACTGCGCGCGGCGATGGACCGGGAGTTTGCGGCGCTCGATTTGTCGTGGTTGCCCACGGGCGACGGCAGCGACTGCGTGTGCGTGGTGGGGGCCGCGCGGCTTAAGACCTGGCGAGGGTGAGCCGGCGTCTTGTAACTTAATGCGTAATAAACGGGGATTTGCGGGCGCGTTTCCGAGTGGGGCGAAACGCGCGATCGTAAAGCAGGGACGGGCCGCCGAGCCGCCCGACGCCTAGGGGCAAGGGCTTCCCGCGCGGGCAAAGGCAGATGGGCTGAATGGGGAGGCCTTCCCCGTCCTCTCGAAGGCTTGCGGGGCACGTAGAATTACCCGGTCAAAATGATGGATCCAAATTGACTTACGGAGTGCGCTAGAAACCTTGCGGCATGGCTTCACTTCAAACGAAAGATCGTTCCGTCTCTATTCCCGGGTTCACCGCCGAAGAACTCGTGAGCAAGATTGGTTTCTTCGAGCAACTGAAAGGGGGCGTCATCATGGATGTGATCGATCCCGAGCAGGCTCGTATCGCCGAGGATGCGGGAGCGTGTGCGGTGATGGCGCTCGAGCGCGTGCCAGCCGACATCCGCAAACATGGCGGCGTCGCGCGAGCCAGCGATCCTGACATGATCGCCAGCATCCAGCGGACGGTCAGTATTCCGGTGATGGCAAAAGTGCGGATCGGCCATTTTGTCGAGGCGCAGATGCTCGAGTCGATGGAGGTGGATTGCATCGACGAGAGCGAGGTGCTCACGCCCGCCGACGACGAGTTTCAGATCGATAAACGGATGTTTAAAACGCCCTTCGTCTGCGGTTGCCGCGATCTCGGCGAGGCGCTGCGGCGCATCCATGAAGGAGCCTCGATGATTCGCACCAAGGGCGAGGCGGGCACCGGAAATGTAGTCGAGGCGGTGCGGCACATGCGCACCCTGCTGTCGCAGATTCGTGGATTGCTCGGGATGGACGTTTTGCAACTTGAAAAGAAGGCGGTGGAGATGCGGGTGCCCTTCGATTTGGTCGCATGGGTCGCGGAGCGGCAGAAGCTACCGGTGCCTAACTTCTCCGCCGGTGGCGTGGCGACGCCCGCCGACGCCGCGCTGATGATGCAACTTGGCGCCGAGACGGTTTTTGTCGGATCAGGTATTTTTAAGAGCGGCGATCCCTCGCAGCGCGCCAAAGCGATGGTGCGCGCCGTCGCGCATTTCAACGAGCCCAAGATACTCGTTGAAATCTCAAGAGGTCTCGGGGAAGCGATGGTCGGCATCGATATCAACCTCATGCCCGCGCACGAGCGCATGGCCGGTCGTGGCGTCTGAAGCCGAGGGCGGAGCCACGCTCCCGGTCGGCGTGCTGGCCCTGCAGGGAGATTTCGTCGATCACGAAGCGGCGTTGCAACGGCACGGGCTGCGCACTCGCCAAGTGCGTACCGTGGCGGATTTGGATTCTTTGGGAGGATTGGTCCTGCCCGGGGGCGAGAGCACGACGATGTTGAAACTGCTCGATGTCGATGGGCTGTGGGAACCGCTGGGCGCGGTGTTGCGCAGCGGGTTGCCGGTGTTTGCGACCTGTGCCGGCATGATTCTT
The DNA here is from genome assembly GCA_002737275.1 of Opitutia bacterium. Lineage (GTDB taxonomy): Bacteria > Verrucomicrobiota > Verrucomicrobiia > Opitutales > Opitutaceae > Tous-C4FEB. Next base: position 5,635 of record NSIG01000069.1, on the reverse strand, counting down.
TTGGCCGAACAGGTCGAGAATCCCGTCCAGCGTAGTTACGCGCTCCTGCCCATCACGGTGGTGCGGAACGGCTATGGCCGGCAGTTTCACTCGGGCACCTTTGTCTTGAATTCTGCGGTGCTCCCGGCCGGCACTTCCGGCACGTTTATCCGCGCCCCGCGCATCACTCGGGTGGGAATCGGCTGCGACGTACTTGCCGCTCGCGGCGCTGACCCGGTGCTGGTGCAGAAAGGTCCGATCATGGCCGCGTGCTTTCATCCGGAGCTGCAACCGGGGCTAAACCCGGTGGTCGCCCGGTTCGTCGCTGCGGTGCGAAAGCACGCGATGCTCCCCGCTGGCGGGGCCTGACGGCATCGGTTCAGCTCCGATCGGCCAACCGATCACGCGGGTTGGTTGACCGACTGATTATCGCTGCTGGTCCGGGCCGGCCGTGAGGGTGTCCGGTGTTACCGATGGTCGCGCGGAGGACGCGACGCCACGCGCCGGCGTCGTCGTCGGGGGCGTTTCATCGTTGAATCTGCCGCAGCTCAACCCGCCAAATTTATTAACCACGGATGTGCCCGAATTAACCCGGATCAAGCCGGGGAACCGGCTTCACCTCATGGGTGATAGCAATGGCGGTTAATTTTTAGGCTGCGGGTTCCGAGGTGGCACGGGCATCTCGCCCGTGGGTTTGAGGATGAAGCTCAACCGCTGTTGGTATGAGTCGTTCGCTGCTCCCATCGGTTTGGGATCCGGGGCCATTCGTCTCTATCCGTGGTTCAACGGCCGTTTTTAGGGGCGAGTCACGGTGGCGGGCGTCGGATTTTGGCGTAGGCCAAAAACTGGCCTCAGGCGTGGGGGCTGAGCGAAGGATTTTTGCGCAGGGCGTCGGCAGAGACCGAGCGGGCGAGCACATCGAGTGCGCCGGTGGTGCGGATCGGCGATTGCCGCGGGTCGATGAATGCACCTTGCTGCGGGCACTCCGACAACGTGAAAGACTCCGTCCACCGTACCGCTCAATTTCCCCGCCGGCGACTCGGTCTGATCCCGGTCTGCCTTTTGTTGTTGGCCGCTGGTACGACCGTGTTGGCGGCGGACGGGCTGCCGGACCTTTCAACCGTGCCGCCCGATTTGGTCGTGCCCGAGGTTGCAGCGGGTTCACCGCGCGCCGGGCATCGCGTGCGCCAGACGACCAAGGGCTGGGAGACGACCGCCGTGTATCACGCCCTTTATCTTCCGACGGACTGGCGGCCCGGTGGCCGCTATCCGGTGATCGTGGAGTATGCCGGCAATGGCGGTTACAAGAATGCGTTCGGCGACGTGAGCGGCGGCACCGTGGACGGCTGCCGGCTGGGCTACGGGCTCACGGCCGGCAAGGGTGTGATTTGGGTTTGCGTGCCGTTTGTCGAAAGCGATGCGGCGGGGAAGCGCAATGCCCTGAAATGGTGGGGCGAAGTGGAGGAAACCAAGCGTTACTGCCGGGCCACGGTGAACGCGGTGACGGCGGAGTACGGTGGCGACTTGCGCCGCGTAGTGCTCGCGGGATTTTCCCGCGGGTCGATCGCCTGCAATTTCATCGGCCTGCATGGCGACGCGATTGCCCCGCTCTGGCGCGCCTTCTTCTGCCATTCGCACTACGACGGCGTGAAGGCCAACTGGCCGTATGCGGGGGCCGACCGGGCAGCGGCGGTATTGCGCCTGGGGCGGCTCAACGGCCGGCCGCAATGGATTTCCCATGAAGGCGGCGGCGTGACGGCGACGCAGGAATATTTACAGACGACGGGTGTGGCGGGTGCGTTTACGTTTCAGCCCCTGAACTTCCGCAATCATTCCGGCGACTGGCTGCTGCGCGACATTCCGGAGCGTCGCGCCGCCCGCCGTTGGTTGGAGCAAGTTCTCTCTTTTCCCTGAAACATGCCCCTCCTCGCCTCGTTGCGTTTCCTAGGCCGTTTTGCCCTGTTGGTACTTGGGTTCCTGCTGCTCGCGTCGTCGCACATCCGCGCGGCCGAGGACTGGGATCTCAAACCCGATCCGGCGCGGCCCAATGTGCTCATTTTGGGCGATTCAATTTCGATTGGCTATACTCGGGCGGTGAGGGCGCAGCTGGCGGGAAAGGCCAACGTGTACCGGCCGATGGATGCCACGGGCAAACGGGCGGACAACTGTCGCGACAGCGCCTACGGTCTCACCAGGATCGATTCCTGGATCGCGGGCCGGCGTTGGGACGTGATTCATTTCAACTGGGGCCTGTGGGACCTGTGCTACCGGAATCCGGCCGTGAAAAATCAGGGCAACCGCGACAAGGTGGGCGGAAAAATCGCGGTGCCGATCGAGCCTTACACGCGCAATCTCGAACAACTGGTCGCGAAACTCACCGCCACCGGCGCCACGCTCGTGTGGGCGAGCACCACGTTCGTGCCTGACAATGAGGAGGGCCGGTTTCAAGGCGATGATCGCCGTTACAATGCGGCGGCCGCGGCCGTGATGACGCGGCGCGGTATTGCGATCGATGATCTCCATGCGGTCAGCGCGAGGCTTCCGGCCGATTTGTTTCGCGCCCGGGGGGATGTTCACCCGACGGATGCGGGGTATGAAAAACTGGCGACCGCCGTGTCCGGGGCGGTCAGCGAGGCGCTTGCGCGGCGCAAGTCGGCGCGATGAAACCGAACCCACGGTTTGTGGTTCTGGCCGCCGTTTTCGCCGGCATCGGCCTGTCGATCGCGACGGCCGCGGCGGTCGGCGGCGCCCGCCGGCCCAACGTCGTCGTGATCCTCGCGGATGACCTTGGCTATGCGGACATCGGTTGCTACGGCAACCCGCGGAATCGGACGCCGCACCTCGATGCCCTCGCGGCCGGCGGCGTGCGGTTCACCGATTTTCACGCCAACAGCTCGATGTGCACCCCGACGCGGGCGGCGCTGCTGACCGGGCGTTATCAGCAGCGTGCCGCCATCGAAACCGTCTTTGGCATGGATCCCGACGAAGGTCTGTCGCCGCGGGCGAAGACGATGCCGGGCTATCTGCAGAAAGCCGGTTACGCGACCGGTGCATATGGCAAATGGCATCTCGGGCTCTGGCCGCCGTTTACGCCGCGGTCGCACGGCTTCGACGATTTTGTGGGCCTGCTCAGCGGCGACGGCGACCATCACTCGCAGGTCGACCGTTCGGGCCGGGCGGATTGGTGGCACAACGACGAACCGTTGCGGGAAACTGGATACACCACGGACCTCGTGACGCGGCATGCACTCGCGTTCATCGATCGGAACCGGGCGAAGCCCTTCTTTCTCTACGTCGCCCATCTGGCGGTGCATTTTCCGTGGCAGGGACCGCACGATCGCGCCGATCGCCAGGTCGGCGGCAACTATGATGGCGACGCCAAGTTCGGGAGCCGGGAGGACAAGCGCGCGGCCTTCCGGGAAATGGTCGAGGCGTTCGACGGCAGTGTGGGCCGGATCGTCGGCCGGCTCCGCGAACTGGGATTGGAAAAGGACACTCTGGTGATCGTTGCGTCGGACAACGGCGGATACACGGTCGACCGTGGCGGCTACGTGGGCGTTTCCAGCAACGCCCCGTGGCGCGGGCAGAAGGCTGAATTCTACGAGGGCGGGCACCGCGTGCCGGCGATTTTCTCGTGGCCGGGCCGGATCGCGCCGCAGCGTCTGAGCGATGCCACGGTGATGACGATGGACCTGCTGCCGACGGTGCTGGAACTCGCGGGCGTACCGCAGCCGGCCGGAGCTTACGCGAGCGACGGAGTGAGTCTGGTGCCGCACCTGTTTCGGGAAACACCGTTGCCGGAGCGGATGCTGTTCTGGCGTAGGGGAGACACGCGGGCTGTGCGTAGCGGCGACTGGAAGCTGGTGGCGAATCGCAGCGAGCCGAAGGAGCTCTACAATCTCCGGACCGATCCGTCTGAGCAGAATGATTTGTCCGCGAGAGAGCCGGAGCGGACAGCCGAATTGTGGCGGGCGGTTTCCGCCTGGGAAACTGACGTCGCGGCCAGCGCGCGTGCACTCGGATCTGAGGGGCGGAAGCGTCAGTGAAATTGCGGCCGGCATGACGACCGAAATCCGTGATGCGCCGACCGCAGCGCTGAGATTGGAACCCGGGCGGCCCTAGCTCGACTTTGTCCTGCTGCCGGCTCTCACGATGTCGATCGGCTGGGGCCTGCGCGGTTTCATCGGCGGCGGTTCGCTCGGCGTGATGATTCCCGGGGCGTTGGTCGCGCTGGTGTTGGGTCGCGCCCTTGGGTTGCCGGCGGCGATCGCCGGTCGTGTCGCGGCCTTTGGGGCGATTGGCATCGGGTTTGGCGGTCAGGAGACTTATGGCCAGACGGTGCGGTTTGTGACCGATGCCGGACCGATGTTCTGGCGAGGGATCGCGGGACTCGGGGTAAAGGGCGCGTTGTGGGGTTTGCTGGGCGGGGCGGTGTTTGGCGTGGGCTGCGTGGCACATCGGCTGACGTGGCGGCAATGGGCCGTTGCGCTCGGCCTCCTCGTAGGTGGCACCTGGCTGGGCTGGTGGCTGATCGATGAGCCCAAGTTGCTGTATTTTTCGAATTTGAAGGATCGTCCGCGCGCGGAAATTTGGGCGGGATTGCTCTCGGGTGGAGTGTTTTTCCTCGGCTGGTGTGCGGTCGGTTTGCGCCGCGCGGCGCGGGTGCCGGTCACCTTTGCGTTGCTGGGCGCCGCGGGCGGCGGAGTGGGTTTCGCGCTCGGTGGAGTGTCCTATGCGGGGGGCATGGCGCTCGGATGGGCGGCGGACTGCTATCCGGGCTGGAAGCAGATGGAGTTTTGCTTCGGTGCGTTGCTCGGTGCCGCGTTCGGCGTTGCGGCCTGGTGTTACTGGGACGCCGTGCGCGATGTCATTCCGGAGGACAGGCCCGCCGGATCTCCGTGGTGGCCGCGGCTGTGATTCAGGGGGGGGCGGTGTTGCCCGTTCGCTTTGGCTACACGGTTGCGGGAGCTGTCCTGCTCGCGCTCGCCCTCGCTTCGGAACGGGCGGTGTGGCAGTGCGCGGTGACCCTGACTGTGGGGGCGTTCTTTCTGGATGTGGGCAGGTTCGTCAGCGAAAACCATCCGGCCGTTCGTCCGGCGATCACCACGGTCGGAGCGCTCCTTCTGGCCGTCGGAGTGTGCCTCTGGGTGGCGATGAGGCAGGTGGCGGGGCGGGAAATGATCAGCTGGTCGCTGCGTGTGCTGCTGGGCTTGGCGGTGGTCGCCGCCATCGGGCGGGCGGGACCTAAGGGGGAGAGGCAACCGACCACCGGTCGGATCTACAGTTCGGGCGAAACCCGAAGGCCCTACTTCTTTGCTCCGGCTTTGCGCGTGGGCTGGCCGGCGGCTTCCCAGGCTTTGAAACCGCCCGCGTTGGACGTCTTCACGCCCTTGGCGGCGAGCGCGGCGGCCACGGTCCCGGCGCGACCACCGGAACGACAGTAGAGAATGATTTCTTTGCCGGCATTTTTCTCCAAGAACGGCTTCCAGTCTTTTTGCGCGCCGTCAAAATCACTCTTGGCGAGGGTGGTCGCGGCGGCGACGACGCCGGTCTCGGCCCACTCGGAAGGCTCGCGGCAATCAACGAGGACGGCTTTGCCCTCGGCGACGAGTTTGGCGGCGGCGGCGGGATCGATCTTGGGCACCTCGGCGGCAAA
>NSIG01000068.1 GCA_002737275.1 Opitutia bacterium | reverse complement strand
ATGCGGCGGTGGAATTTCAAGCCACGCTGAGGGAGCGTAGCCGCCTCGCCGCCAATCTGCATGACACTCTGCTCCAAACGATGGGTGGGATCGGTTTCCAAATCGGCGCGTGCGCCCGCGAAATGACCGCGTTGAAACAGGACAGCAAACCCGTCGCCCTTTTGACGGTGGCCCGCCGCATGTTGGATCATTCGGTGAAAGAGCTGCGCAGCTCGGTCTGGGCGTTGCGCAGTCATCCGCTGCAGGGCAAGGCCTTGCCCGCAGCGTTGCAGGAATTTGCGGAGCGGGCGTGTGACGGCCAGCCGATTGCCATCGAGCTGCGCACCGAGGGAGACCTCACCGGCGTGCCCGACTTTGTCGCCGGCAATCTCCTCTTGGCCGCGCAAGAAGCCGTGCACAACGCGCTGAAACACGCCCACCCCAGCAAGCTCACGCTGGAGGTCCGGTTGGCGGGGAAACTGGGTTGGATCATGGTGGCCATCCGCGATGACGGCGTCGGCTTCGTGCCGGGCGCACAGGCGGGCGCCCATCAGGGGCACTTCGGCCTCTCGGGAATGCGCGAGCGCATCGAGCGACTGGACGGAACGTTCAAGCTCGAGAGCGCCCCCGGTCGGGGGACGAGTATTCACCTGGAGGTGCCCATGCGCACTTACGATGAAAGCATCGCCTGATCGTCCGCAACCATCCGATCGGACCATTGGCGACAGCCGTCTCCGGTGTTACCCTACGCCGGTCCTCCCGCTCCGCATGTCCACCCTTTCCCCTATTCGCGTCGCCTTGGTGGACGATCACGCGGTGCTCCGCGCGGGACTGGTCAGTGTCTTGAACTCGGAACCGGGTCTGCAGGTCGTCGCCGAAGCGACTGACGGCGCGACCGCGATCGAAGGGTGGCGGAAACACCAGCCGGACGTCATGCTGCTCGATATCAGCATGCTAGGAATGGATGGGATCGCGACGCTCCAGCGGTTGCGCGGCGAATTTCCCGGCGCGCGGGTGTTGATGCTAACGTCGTCGGAGGCGCCCGAGGATGTTCGCCATGCGCTCGCCGCCGGCGCGTGTGGTTATGTGTCCAAAACCGTCGAATCGACGGAGCTGATCGCCGCCATCCGCAAGGTCCATGCGGGCGAAAAAGTGATCGGCAAATCCGTCGCCGCCCAAATGGCCGTCGAGCAGGAGGGTGGCCTTATTTCCCGACGGGAACTCGAGGTGTTGGGCTTGGTTCGGCAAGGTTTCACGAACGCCGAAGTGGGGCGGGTGCTGGGGATTTCCGAATGGACCGCGAAATCGCACGTCCAATCGTTGCTCGGCAAGTTGCAAGCGGCGGATCGTGCGGAAGCCGTCGCGCGCGGCTTTGAGCGCGGGTTGCTCAAGGTCTGACCGCGGCCGGTAGTCCGATCGGGGGATTGCCGACGGCGGCTGATCGTGGCATCATCAAGGACTTCCTGCCCCATAGCGTCTCCCCGCCGGCATTTTCTCGTGCCGTCGCGGTCGCCAAAAAACTGCCAGACCCTCTGTCCGATCGCTTTTCCGCCCGCCTCCGTTTTGTTCCGCAACCCACGCCCACCGTTTGCCACCCGCTAAAATGTATATGCGCCCCAGCCAGCTAATCTTCACCCTCGGGCTTGTCGCCGCGACGAATCTTCACGCTCAGTCCGCGGCGGCGGCGGTCACGGCCGGGAAAACGGACGCCGTTCTCCTCACGCCCTTCGAAGTGACCACCGACAAGGACCGCGGTTATTTTGGCGGCAGCACCCTCGCCGGCGGTCGGGCCGATACCCCGCTGAAAATTACGCCCGCTTCGATCTCCGTGATGACGAAAGAATTTCTCGAGGATTTCGATCTCACCGACATGAACCAATCCTTGGCTTGGACGGTTGGCGCGGATGCGCCCGTCGGCGGCGAATCGGGGGCCTTCGGCGGCAACCGATTTCAGACGAGTTTCCGCGGTGTTGACGGCAACGGCAATTTCCCCGTGCGCAACGGTTCGATCAATTATTTCGTCTCGGACACTTATAACTCTGAGCGCTTCGATTTTTCCCGGGGGCCCAATGCCGCGCTCTTCGGCGACGGCGGTCCCGGTGGACTTCAGGGCAGCTCGAGCAAACAGGCCCGACTGAACCATCGCGCCACCACCACCAGCGCCCGCTTGGACAGCTTCGGCGGCTACCGCACGACCTTCGACTCGAACTACGGTGTCGGCCGCATGGCGGTGCGCCTCAACCTCCTGCGCCAAGACACGAAAGCCTATCAGACTGGGACCAGCAATCAGCAGAACGGCTTCACGGCGGCGATCACCTTCAAGCTCACGGACAACACCCAATTCCGCGCCGAGGTGCAGCGCGACGGCGAGCAAAACGTGGCCTATCGCCGAACCTATTCTGAGCAGGCTTCCCGCTGGAATCGCACCACGGTCAACAGCGACAATTCCGCCATCGTCAGTCCCAACGACTACGGCATCGGCGTGATCAGCCAAACCAACGACTACCTCGTGTGGAATACCGCGACGAACAGCCTGATCAACTACAAGGGCAACCAATATTCCTCGATCGGCTTGGGCTATCAGATTCCTTGGGAGGGTCGCGCCGATCTCCCGGGGTTCAAGCCCGGCATCGACAAAAAGTTTTTCCTCGGGCCGGCTGATGCCCGCATCGACCGCGATTTTAACGCTCAATCCTACTGGCTCGATCACCGCTTCAGTAACAATTTGTATGTCCAGCTCGGCGTCGTGAAGAACGACGGCGATCCCTACTACGACTACACCGACCAGCTCCCGGGCGACTATCGGATCGACGTCAATCGTCTCCTGCCAGTGCCCGCCGGTGCGGCCGTCGGCGCGGTCGGTGTGGTGAACCCCAACTTCGGCAAAGCGTATTCCGATTTCGGCCAAAGCTACCAATATCAGCAGGACAAAGTCCGTGAATACAAAGTCGCCGGCACCTACCGCTTCGTGGCTCCGCGGGCGTTCGATCTGAAACAGCGTTTCAGCATGAATGCCGGCTGGCGTCAGACGACCTTTGAGGCGAAAAATTCCGCCTGGCGCTGGGCCAATAATCCCGGGCTGGCCGATCTCAACAATACGAACAATCAGCTTCGCTATCGCGTTTACTGGGATCAACCGCGCCCGAACATCGGGCCGGTCACTCCGCCCACCGTTTCCGGGGTCAACTGGCGCTTCGTCGAGACCGGCGGCAATATCAACCAGCGCACGATCTCCTACGCCCAGCTCGTTTCCCAAACCACTTTTTTCCAGGAACGCCTCGCGTTCACAGGAAGTTTCCGGCGCGATCGCGTGCAGGGCGATTTCCTCAACCGCATCGGCAACGACCCTGTCACGTTTCAAAATATCGGCGGCTTCGACAACGGGTTTGGCGTCAACGTCGTGGGTCTGCACCGGCAGCGGAAGATTTGGCAGAACAGCCCGAGCGGTGGCGTCGTCACTTATCCGTTTGCGGCAATCAAAAACCGTTTCATTTCACCGCTGGGCTTCGTCGCCAACTATTCCTCCAACTTCGCCCAGATCGCCAACGCCACCATTCCGCTCATCACCGGCAACGATCCCCCGCTCACCCGTTCGACGACGAAAGACTGGGGCCTGCGTTATGCGGTCGGTGATGGCATCGCCTACGTGACCGTCACCAATTACCGGACGACCCAGACGGACCAGCTCAGCACGTGGGGCAACCGCGGCGATTTCCAGAACCTCTACACCAACTTGGGCTCCACCAATCCGATCTACGTCGGTTCCACGGGCTTTAACTATCAGGACACGGCCTCCCGCAAGCTCGAAGGCTGGGAAGCCGAAGTGACGGCGAATCCGATCAAGAATGTCACTTTCACGGTCAACTACTCCCACCCGATCGTCTACACGGTTTACGAGAGTAAAGATCGCCGGGCCTTTTTCGCCGAGAACAAGGCCTACTACGACCGCGCGGCTCTCGCGCCCGCGGGCACCGCGATCAACGGCCTGACGACGCTCAATCCGGCCGCCATCGCCCAGGCCGTCCAGAACATCGAAAACAGTTTCAACGGCACGACGTCTGGCACCTTGGGGAACAATCTCGAGCGCCACCGCGTAAACGTCGCGGGCTCCTACCGTTTCTCCGCGGGCATGCTCAAAGGTTTGGGCGTCAACGGCGGCGTCAATTATCGCGGCCACAAGAAAGTCGGCAGCCGCGATGCCCGGATTAAGTTCCAGACCCCGGGCGCAGCGGCCCCCACGACGTTGCAAGGCGTCGAGGCCGCCTACGATTACCTTTGGGTTGACCCCACGTGGTCAGCGGTCGCCGGCGCCAACTACACCTACCGCTTCGGCAAGGTGCAGGCGCGCTTCCAGATCAACATCACGAACTTGCTCGATGACGACAAACCGCAGTGGAGCAGCTACAGCGTGATCAACGCGGGCCAGCTGCAAAATCTGCCCAACGCCGTCACCAACGCCGGCAACGCCCTCACGGTGCCGGGCGGCAATCCGCGCATGCAGGTGAAGAGCGGTTTCAACCAACTCGAACCGCGGAAGATCTCTTTGACGACGACGTTCACGTTCTAACTCCCCATCGCTAGGCTCAGCCACCGCTCACTTCTACGAAAACACCAAGCAATACTATGACCACACCAAGCCTAACCGCCGCGGCCCGCCGCCGCCGCGTTATTCTCCTCGGCGCCCTCGGCGCTTTTCTGTCCAGCCTCCAGGCGCAGACCGCCCCGGCGGCAGCCACCTCCGCCACCTCGGCCAGCGCAGTGGCAGGAGGGGCCGTCGTGTTGACGCCGTTCGAAGTGAGCACGGAAAAGGACCGTGGCTACGCAGCAGGCAACACCCTTTCCGGCGGCCGGATTGATACACCGTTGGAACTGAGCCCGAGTTCCATCCAGGTCATGACGAGGCAATTCATGGATGATTTCGGGATCACCGATTTTGCCGACGCCGCGAAGTGGACGATGAACGTAGATGTCCCCGAGGGCAACGATGCTCCTTTCGGCGGCAGTCGCTTCGAGTTCAACGTCCGTGGCTCCGGCGGCGGCGGCAACTACCCGATGCGTGACGGTATCCCGCAATACTTCGTGGCAGATGGTTACAACTCAGAACGCTTTGAGGTCGTGAGCGGACCCAACTCCGGGATGGCCGGTCTCGGCGGTTCTGGCGGCATGGCCGGCAGCTCGAGCAAGCGGACGCGGTTCAACAACCGCTCCACGAGCGTGAGCACGCGCGTGGATAACTTCGGTGGTTATCGCGGGACCTTGGACTTCAACTATGGCCTGAACCGTTTGGCGTTCCGCGGAAACGTGCTCTACCAAGACACGAAAAGTATCCAGGAAGGCACCACGAAGAAGCAGACGGCTTTTACCCTCAGAGCGGAATACAAGCTGACCGACCGGACGCTCGTGACCGCCCAGTTCGAGAAAAGTGCGGAGTGGAATACCCAGTATCGGACAACCTACGGCGACCAGCAGTCCTTGTGGAACCAGACTACGGTCAATACCAACAATACCGCGCTCAACACGACGGGCACCGGTCTCAGCCAGATCAGCGCGACCAACGATCGGCTCACCTATAACTTTGGGACGAAGAGCTTGATCAATTATCGCGGCATTCAGTATCAGACCGGCGGCCTTGGTTACCAGATTCCTTGGCAGGGGAATCCCCATGTGCCCCAGCAGTGGTTTGGCGGCGCTAACATGCTTAAAAGTTTCGGGAAGGACTTTTGGCTTGGGCCGGTGGATAACTTCGCCGATCGCGATAATATTACGCGAACGGTCTCGCTCAGTCATAATTTTTCTTCCGATCTGACGGCTCGGCTCACGTGGATGAGCAGTGACGTCGATCCGGTCACCTACTGGGGCGACTTCGCCCAACCCGGCGACTACCGCGTCGACGTCAACCGCCTCCTGCCGGATGGCACGACCAATCCCAACTACCTGCGGGCCTACAGCGAGTGGGGTGCAGGCGGGAGCCAGTATCAGGAAAACGGAAACGACAACTATGAAGCCTCGGTTACCTACCGCTTCCGCCTGCCCCGCTTCTTCGATTTCAAACAGAGTTTCACTGGCATGTATACCTACAAGACCGGCACCTATTCGGCCTGGTCCCGCACGTGGCGCCGGAACAACAACCCCGCGAACCTCGACCCGCTCAACGGCGTGAATGCGCTGACGTTCCGCACCTACTACGGCGACCCGCAAGCCCGCGTTCAGCCGATCATCAATCAAGCGGGATTGAACGCCTTGATGCCGGGCACGACGTGGGGGTGGTATGGGTCCACGGGATGGCACGCCGACAGCGAAAGAAATGGCAGAAACGCAGCCATCTACTCCACCACTTCGTTCCTCCAGGATCGCTTGGTGGTCAGCGGCAATTTTCGGCGGGATAAAATCAGCAATGTTGACATGAACGGCATCAGCGTCGGTGGCCGCGCCAACGATCCCGCAAACAATTATGTGAGATACATCGGCAATACGAATCCCGCGACCCGCCAAGCGGAAGTCGGTTACAAGGCGAGGTTCAGCGGAGAGGTCGACGCCTTTGCCGTGGGCACCGTGATCTCCCCGTTTCCTGCTCAGTGGCGCTGGCTCAGCCCCGTTAAATTTGTGATGAATTACTCGGAGAACAACCGAGAGCCCACGAGTGGCGGTCCGTTCTACACGGGCGAACTTCCCGGGGCGCCCTTCTCCAAGACCACCGACTACGCCGTGCGGTTTTCGATTCCGGGCGGCAAAGTTTACGGCGAATTCCGCCGGTATTTTACCACGAATCTCGGCAACCTTATCACCATGCCGAACACCGGAGATATCCAGACGATCTATAGGAACCTCGGTTATCTCTCTGGTTCCGATACCTATGATTTCAACTCCAACAGCTACCGCGACACCTCCGACCGGGACCTGACGGGCACCGAAGTCACCCTCACCGCCAACCCGACGAACAATTGGACCCTGACAATGAACTACGGACGTCCGAGGGTGCAGACCGTCAACGAACGCCCCTTCCTGCGGCTCTATCTCGCCGAGCACCGGGCGGAATTCGATGCTGGCGCGAGGCTCGCCGACGGCGCCACCGTTCCCGGCACCAACCGGGTCATTCTGAGCCAGGCGGCCATCGTCAATGCACTGCAGAACATCGACAATGGCTTGAATGGCCTGACTTCCGGCACGATCGGCAACGGTCCGCTGCAGCGCGGCACGGTCGCGAGTAGTTATCGTTTCCGGGAAGGGACATTCAAGGGCCTTGGTTTGAGCGGCGGGCTCAGTTGGCGCGGCAGCAGCAAGCAGGGTAACCGCGACGCGCGGCTGAAATTCCAAGTTCCGAACGGGACCGCCGTCACCGTTGCCCAGACACAGGCGGCCGCCTACGACTACCTTTATGTGCCGTCTCAAGTGACGAACAATGTGGGCATCAACTATGAATGGCGTTTCGGAAAGTATCAGGTCCGCTTCCAGCTCAACATCACGAACCTCCTGAACAACGACGACCCGCAGTGGTCGGGCTACGGTGTGATCAACGCCGGTCAGTTAACGAATCAGAACGATGGCAACGCACTCACGGTTTTGAATTCGAATCCGCGCATGCAACTGTTGAACGGCTTCAGTCAGTATGAGCCGCGGAAGTTCGTCCTCACGACCACGGTAAGCTTCTAATATCTCGCGCATCAACGCGGGTCACTCCCAAGAGCCCGGAGCACTGCGCCGGGCTCTTTTTGCGGGCGAGCATTGTCCCCGCTGACTCGACAACGCGGGCAAATTTCCCTTTGTGAAGCGACCCCCTAACGCCTGACTCCGTGTCCAAGAAACGCCGCCAGCTTGCCTCCGATCGCTCCGCTCCGCCGAAGGGGAGCGCACTCGATGCAAAGCCCGCGTCGGCCGTAGCGGCGGATTTTTCCAGCGAGACAAAACAGACCGAAGGTGCGGTCGGGGAGACACCCTCCCGCGCGTGGCCGGCGCGGCTCTGGCCCAACACGAAGGAATTTTCTGGCGCGGCCGGTGATGCGAGCCTGCTCTGGCCGCGCTGGTTCGTGCTGCGGGGAGTGGGGCTCATCTTCGTCCTCGCATTCCTCTGCATCGTCGTGGAGGGGCAGGCGCTGGCCGGCCCGAATGGGATCTCGCCGGTCGCGCTGTATCTCAAGCATCTGCGCAGCGTGGTCCCCGGATTTTTCAGTGGATTCGTCAGCGCGCCCAGCCTCTTCTGGCTCGAGGCGGGCGCGGGAGCGATCACGGCCGTGGCGTGGCTCGGCTTTGCCTCGGCGGTGGCGCTCGTTTTTAATCTCTGGCCGCGGCTAACGTTGTTCGTGTGTTGGGCGTGTTTTCTGTCGTTCGTCGCGACCTGGGCCGAATTTACTCCGTCGCAGCAAGACGCACTGCTGCTGGAGGCGGCGCTGCTTTTGATCCCGTTTGCCCCGCCCGGAGTTCGGCCCGGCCTGGGCGCCCCGCACCCACCGCGGCCCCTTGCGGTTTTCATGATGCGCTGGCTGCTGCTGCGCGTGATGCTGCTCTCGGGTCTCGTGAAGGTGCTCTCGGACGGTCCTCTTTGGCGCAACTGGACCGCGATGGACGTGATGTATGAGACAAGCCCTTCGCCCACCGTGGCCGGCTATTGGGTGCACCAGCTGCCGCATGCGTATCATGTTTTCGAGATTGGGTTCACCTATGCGGCGGAACTGCTCGCGCCGCTGTTGGCGCTGTTCGGCGGACGGCGCGGGCGGTGGCTGGCTTTCGGCCTCTGGACGATGCTGCAGGTGGGGATTCAGCTCACGACGAATTTCGGCTGGCTCAACACCGCGGCTTTCGCCCTGGGATTTTTGCTGCTCGACGACGAGATGCTCGCCTCGGCCGCCCGCCGGCTGCGCTGGGCGGCGCTGCGCGATTTTTTCGCCGCACGCGCGGCGCCGTGCGCGCCCGGGGCGATTGCGCCGTGGCGTCTGCATGGGCTGCGCGTGGCGCTCGGGCTGCATTTCGCGCTCACGCTGTATTACTTTGGCGATACGTGCGGCGGGCCGTTTGAAAACCCGCCTGCTCCGGTCCGCCTCTTCGAGGCGTTTCGCAGCGCCAACGGCTACCAGCTCTACGCGCGCTTCGAGCAGGCCCATTTCCAAATCGACCTGGAGGGCTCGAACGACGGTGGTCTCACGTGGCGCACTTATCCGCTCCGCCATTTACCGCAGCTTCCGGAAAGTCGGCCGGAGTTCATCGCGCCGTATTTCCCGCGTTTCGATCACACGCTTCACGCCGCGAGTTTGCCGGGGTCCAAGCCCTCCATCATTGTGCCCACGGCGGCGCACCTGCTGGCGCGGAATCCGCAGGTGCTGGCGCGGTTCGAGCGCGATCCGTTTACGGATCGTCCGCCCACCGTCATTCGCATGCGCCGCTACCGTTTTACGTTCACCGATCCCGCCACGCTGGGCCGCACCGGCCGCTACTGGACCAAGGAATTTGCGGGCGACTACCAGCCGGCGATGTTCATCGATGAAAAGGGCGAAATCGCCCAATTCGATCTTGGCCCCGCCGACGCCGCGCTGCGGGCGGGCAATCACGGGGCGGCCTACGCGGACTACGAGCGGCAATATCGTCTGGGCAATCTTGAGGCCGGCTTCCGCCTCGCCGATATGATTGCGCGGGGCCTTGGGGTGCCCGTGCAGCCGGAACGGGTCTTCGCGCTCTACTCCGCTCTCGCTGGGGGCGGCGAATTGAAAGGCCTGCACAACGTCGCGGTCTGCTACGAACACGGCATCGGCGTCGCGCCGGATTTGGCGAAGGCTTGCGAGTTTTATCGGCGCGCTGCGGAGCTCGGACACTTTGCGTCGCTGCACACGCTGGGCCGTCTCGCTGCCGAGGACCGGTTGACGCCGCGCAACGATGCGCTGGGGCTGGCCGCGCTCGCGATTGCGGCTGGCCGCGCGGCCGATGACGAAGCCGCGCTGGCATTCGTGCGCGCCAATCAGCCGGCGCTCGTGGCCCAACTGAAAGTGCGGATGTCTGCGAGCGAGCTGGCAGAGGCGAAAGCGCTGGCAGCCGCGCGGAGGGCGGCGCTGCCGTAGGTGTTGTTGTGGCCTCCGCCATTGCGGTCGGCATTCCCCCTCCACGCCAAGCGCACCGGCTGCCGCCATCCTTTCCCAAAGCTGTCTGTTACTCGCTCGAATTACACCGCAACGACCCGCCCCATCGCACGTCCTAAACTCATCCCCCCATGAACCCCCCTCTGTCCCCGACCTTCCCCCGCTTGCGCCCGCGCTCGCTGCCGCCTGCACTCGTTTTAGTCTTTTGCCTGTTTGCGTCCGTTTTCAGCGTCGCCCGCGCCGCCGAAAATCTCGGCCTCTTCACCGGCCGCTCCGACCTCGGCGAACTCAAACGCCCCGGTACGTTCGCCCACGATGCCACCGCCGGCACCTACACGCTCGGTTCCGCCGGTCTTAATATGTGGGCGCGGCGCGACGATCATCTCTTCGCCTGGAAAAAAATGACCGGCGACGTCGCACTTTCCGCCGAGATCGACTTCCTCACCGGTGGCGATCCGCACCGCAAGGGCTGCATCGTCATCCGCCAGACGCTGGCCGCCGATTCCGTTTACGTCGATGCCGCCACGCATGGTGACGGATTGACCTCGCTGCAATTCCGCGAAGCCACTGGCGACATCACGCGCGAAGTTCAGGCCCGCGCCATCGCCCCGCGTCGCCTGCGCCTCGACAAGATCGGCGACATGGTTTACCTGTCGCTCGCCGGCGCCGATGGCGTCTTTGCCCCGGCCGGCGGCTCGGTGAAGCTGCCCTTCACCGGAGAATTTTACGTCGGCCTCGCCGCCTGCGCCCACAACGCCGACGGCTTTGTCGAAGTGAAGTTTTCACACGTCGCATTCGGCCCGACCTCGCCCGCCGTCGTCGCCGTGCGCAGCTCCCTCGAAACGGTCGTGATCTCCTCGGGCGACCGGCGGAGCGTCTTCGCCACCACCGAGCGCATCGAAGCGCCCAACTGGTCCAAGGACGGCAAGCATCTCTATTTTAACGGCAGCGGCCGGATCACCCGCCTTCCGCTCACGGGTCCCGCGACGACTGAACGCATCGACCTCGGCACGCTCACGCGGGCCAACAACGACCACGGCATTTCCCCGGATGGCACTCAACTCGTGATCAGCGATGGGACGAAGCCCGGCGGTTCGCGCATTTATGTTCTTCCGATCACGGGCGGCACGCCGCGCGAACTCACCCCGCTCGCGCCATCTTACTGGCACGGCTGGTCGCCCGACGGACTCACGCATACGTTCTGTGGAAAACGCGACGGCCGTTTCGGCATCTTCACGGTGCCGGCCGCCGGTGGCCCGGAGACGCGTCTCACGACTGCCGCTACGCCCGAAGGCCTGGACGATGGCCCGGAGTATTCGCCCGATGGCCAGTGGATTTATTTCAACTCGGACCGCACCGGCCTCATGCAAATCTGGCGCATGAAACCCGACGGCACCGCACCCGAGCAGATCACGAATGACGGCCTCAACAACTGGTTCGCCCATCCGTCACCCAACGGCCGTTGGCTCGCCTACCTCACGTTCGCCGCCGACGTGAAGGGCCACCCGGCCGACAAAGACGTGATGATCCGCCTCCTCCCAGTCGCCTCCATCGGCGCCGCGCCGGGCACGCCGCCCGTCGAGCCGCGCGTGCTCGTGAAACTTTTCGGCGGCCAAGGCACGATGAATGTCCCGTCGTGGTCGCCCGACAGCGCGCGCCTTGCCTACGTGCGTTACCAACCGGCCGTGCGCTGACCCACGGCGCGCATCTTTGGTCCGACATAAACGTCGTTCAGCCGGCTGAGAATCCGTTCAACCCATGACCCTATCCCTCCCCGGCGGCAGTGCGCTCCCCCTCTTAACGTCGCCGTTTTTCCGTCGTGCAGTCACGCTCGGTGTCGCGCTGTTTGCGGGGTCGGCTGGCGCGGCCGAACCGAGTCTTGAGGTGTTTCGCCGCGAGGTGCAGCCGATCCTCGCGAAGTATTGCTACGATTGTCACGGCGACGGCGTCGCCAAAGGCGGTCTCACGCTCGACAAGTTCTCCACCGGCGCCGCTCTCGCCGATCACAAAGTGTGGTTTCAAGCGCTGAAAAATGTCCGCTCCGCCGTCATGCCGCCGGCTAACGAAGCGCAGCCGACCGCAGCCGAAGCGGAGACACTCATGGCGTGGATCAAACGCGAGGCCTTCGGACTCGATCCGGCTAAGCCCGATCCCGGCCGCGTCACGGTGCGTCGGCTCAATCGCGTCGAATATCGCAACACGATCCGCGACCTTGTCGGCGTCGAGTTTGACACCTTAAAAGAATTTCCGGCCGACGATACCGGCAGCGGTTTCGACAACATTGCCGACGTGCTGACCATCTCGCCGATGCTGCTCGAAAAATACCTCGACGCCGCTCAGGTGATTATCGGCAAAGCCGTGGTCACGAATCCGCGCACGGTGGTGGAGCAAGCTCTCCTCGGTCGGCAGTTCGCCACTGTACGGGCCGACACCGCGGTGCCCGAGGTTCCCAAACCGTCCGTTGCCGCCCCGGCGCTGCCCGCCGCCCCAGCGGCTTCCCCGCTGCCAGCGGCTCCCGCCCTCGCCATTCCCGGTGTCACCCCGCCGGTGGGCGCAGCGGTCGCAGGTGTGACGCCCGCCGGTGCGCCGGGTCGCGGGCCCACGGCTCGCGGAGCTGGCCGTGCATTTGGCCAAGGCCGTGGACGCGGCGGCCCGCCGCCGATGACGCGCCCGGCCCCGCTCGTGGAAAACGATTCCGTCGTGCTGTCCTACTACACCCCGGCGCTCGTCGCCGCCAAGCATCGCGTCGCGCAGGCCGGAAAATATCAGTTGGTCGTCGATCTTTTCGCCCACGAAACCTACGCCGAGGACCAGTTCGATCTCAATAAGTGCCAGGTCGTCCTGTCGCTGAACGGGGAGAAACTCCTCGACCAGGAGTTCGTTCGGGAAGGCTACAGCAAGAAATTTGAATTCAGTTTCGAACGTGAACTGCCCGTCGGCGAGCACGAGTTTTCGCTCGAGATTAAGCCGCTCGGCCCAGGCACGCCCCAATATCGCAAGCTGCGCATCCGCCTGAATTCCGTGACGGTGCGCGGCCCGCTGGCCCCGGAATGTTGGGTGCCCACTCCGGGCTACGCCACATATTTTCCCCGCGCGGTGCCCGTCGGCGCGGACCAACGCCGAGCGTATGCCCGCGAGATCTTGGCGGCCTTTGCCACGCGGGCGTTTCGCCAGCCGGCCGACGGCGAAAAAGTCGATGCCCTCGTGGCGTTGGCGGAAAAAATCTACTCGCTGCCCGGTGACAATTTCGAGACCGGCGTCGCGCAGGCGCTGGTTGCGACGCTCGCCTCGTCGAGTTTCCTTTTTCGCGAAGACGATACCCTACCGCTCCAGACGGGGCAGCCCCATCCACTCGTAACCGAGCACGCCTTGGCCTCGCGCCTCTCTTATTTTCTCTGGTCGTCGATGCCTGACGCCGAGCTGACGCAACTCGCCGCGACCGGAAAACTGCGCGCCAATCTGCGGGCTCAAGTCACCCGTTTGCTGGCCGACGCGCGGGCGCAGGAATTCGTGCGCAACTTCACCGGCCAGTGGCTGCAGGTCCGCGACATTGCGACCGTGCCGATCACCTCCGAGGAGATTTTCCTGCGCGACCATCCGAATCCCGCTCTCGTTGATGCGCGCGCCACAATTGCTCGGTTGCAAGACAAGCCCCGCGAATCCCGGACAACCGCGGAAAACGAACAGTCCTCCGCGGCTCGCCAGGTGACGATGGAGTTTACACGCACACCCAAGCCCGACCTGAACGAGCGCCTGCGCCGCGCGATGGCCGATGAAACCCAGCTGACCTTTGCCCACCTCATCAAAGAAGACCGCAGCTTCCTCGAACTGCTGGAGAGCGACTATACGTTCCTCAACGAAGACCTCGCCAAACACTACGGCATCGAGGGCGTGACCGGACCAGAGATGCGCAAGGTCCAGCTCGCCGCCGGCAGCCCTCGTGGCGGCGTCCTTACGCAAGGCACTATTCTCGCCGTGACCTCCAACCCCACGCGCACCTCGCCCGTGAAGCGCGGCGTGTTCATCCTCGACGCCATCCTCGGCTCGCCGCCCGCGCCGCCCCCGCCGAATATTCCGTCGCTCGAGGAGGCCGCTCCTGCCGAGAAACTGCGCACGCTCTCCTTGCGCGAGACGCTCGCGCTCCACGCCACCGACGCCCTCTGTGCCTCCTGCCATACCCGGATGGATCCGCTGGGTCTCGCGTTGGAAAATTTTAATGCGATGGGGCAGTGGCGCACCACCGATGCCGGCCAGCCCGTGCTGCCTGCCGGCAAACTCGCCTCCGGTGAAACCTTCGCCGACATCCGCGAACTGAAACACATTATCGCGACCAAACATCAGCGCGAATTCTACCACTGCCTCGCCGAGAAGCTGCTCACTTATGCGCTCGGTCGCTCGATCGGTTACACGGATACGACGGTGCTCGATGGCATCGTCGCCGCGTTGGAGGCGTCCGGCGGAAAACCTTCCGCGCTTTTATTTGGCATTATCAATTCCGCACCGTTTCAACAACGCCGCCAGACCGCGTCCTCGTTGGTGGACGCCGGTGTGCAGCCCGCAGCCAGCACCACGGGCCTCGCCCAAAATTCTCGTTAACTCATGAAATCCTCCGCTCCCGCCTCCCCGTCACTCGCCGCGATGGACCGCCGACATTTCCTCAAGGGCCTCGGTGCCTGCATCGCGCTCCCCGCTTTCACTTCCCTCGGCGCCGGTCGCCTCGGTGCCGCCGGAGCAGCCGCCGGGCCCGGACTGGCCACCACTGCGACGGGCGCGCCGCTCCGCACCGCCTTCGTCTTCTTTCCCAATGGGGCCATCCCGGCCAGTTTCTGGCCCACCGCCGGCAACACGCCCTCCGAGTTTAAACTGAACCCGACGCTCGCTCCGCTCGAGCCGCTGCGTCGCCACGTGCAGATCCTCGGCGGTCTCGATCAAGCCAACGCCAACGCCGGCCCCGACGGCGGTGGCGACCACGCCCGCGGCACCGGAGTATTTCTCACCGGAGTACGTCTGAACAAGAGCGCCACCGACGTCCGCGCCGGCATTTCCATCGACCAAGCGATGGCCAACCAGATCGGCCACCTCACCCGTTTTTCGTCGCTCGAACTCACCTGCGATCTGAACCGCAAATCCTCCGGTTGCGACTCCAACTACTCCTGCGCCTACCAGTTCAATGTCTCTTGGAAATCAGCGACGACGCCGATGACGCCGGAGAACAATCCGCGCCAAGTCTTCGAGCGCCTCTTTGGCCAGGGCGGCCCCGGCGAGCGTTCCCACTACGTTCAGGCTCGCATGCTCGCGCGCCGCTCCGTGCTCGACTTCGTGATGGAGGATGCCAAGCGCACGCAGCGCCGTTTGTCCGGCGACGACCGAGAGAAACTCGACCAGTATCTCACCGGTGTGCGCGACGTCGAAGCCCGGATCCAGCGCGCCGAACGGTTCGGCGCCAGCCCCGATCCCGACATGCCCACGCCCGTCGGCATTCCCCAGAGTCACGCGGAATATGTCGACCTGATGTATGACATGATGCTGCTCGCGTTCAAAACGGACTCCACCCGCGTTGCGACCATGATGCTCGGCCACGACGGCGACAACCGCTCGTTTAGCCACATGGGTATCCCGGAAGGCCACCACGATCTCACGCATCACCAGAACAACCCCGAGCGGATCGAGAAGGTCGCGCGCATCGATCGTTGGTATGGCGAGCGGTTCGCCGCGTTTCTCCAGCGCCTCGAATCCACTCCGGATGTCGACGGCAAATCGCTTCTACACAACACGCGCATCCTCTACGGCAGCGGCAATGCCGACGGCAATCGCCACAGCCATGACAACCTCCCGCTCGTGCTCGCTGGCGGCGGTGGCGGTCTGCTCACTCCGGGTCGCTACGTGCAACACGGCGGTAAGCCCCTCACCAATCTCTTCCTTAGCCTCGCGGACCAAGTCGGCGTGAAAAATCTCGACCGCTTCGGAGATTCCACCGGTCGCCTCACGAACGTGTGAGCGCAGCCCATTCCGATTTTGTAGGGCCGCCGCTCGCCGGCGTTGGCTTGGAGTGGCGCAAGCGTCCCGCCCGTGGGTTTTCAGAATCACCGGCAAGATGCCCGTGGCACGAAATCGCCTGCCAGCAGGCTCCGACCCAAAGCCCGCCGTCTGCCCCCGAACCCTCCGTGCTGCTCCGCGTCCTCCGCGTTTCAACTGCCTTGTTGGGCTTGCTCGGAGTGCATCGCGCCGCGTGCGCTCCCGCCTCCACCGCGTCCGTAACGGCCGTGGCGCCCGCCGCGCGGGCCGGCGATGCCTCCGCCGTCGCGCAATTCCACCGCACCGTCGCGCCCATCCTCAAGGAGCACTGCTACGATTGCCACGGCGGCGGCGTGAAGAAAGCTGACTTTGCCTTCGACGAACTCACCTCCCGCGACGATCTCCTCGGCCAACCCGAGTTCTGGCTGAAGGTCCTGCGCAACACCCGTTCGCACCTCATGCCGCCGCCGGGCGAGTCCACGCCCACCGCCGTGCAGCAGGCGGCCTTGGAAAATTGGATTGTCACCGGTGCCTTCGGTCTCGATCCCGCGCAGCCTGATCCCGGCCACATCACGGTCCGCCGCCTCAATCGCACGGATTATCGTAACACCATCCGCGACCTCGTCGGTACGGAGTTCGACGCGGAGCACGCGCTCGCCGCCGACGACATCGGCTACGGTTTCGACCACATCGGCGATGTCCTGAGCCTGTCGCCCATGCGGATGGAGAAACTCATCGCCGCCGCCCAGAGCATCGCCCGCGTCGGCGTGCCCGCCGAGCCCACCGCCATCTCGGAATTTTTCGCCCTCGGCAAAGCCTTCCTCACCGAAGACGGTACCAAGAACGGCGACCCGATGAGTTTTTATCAGGAGAAGACCGTTGCCCGGACATTCACGACCACCATCGCCGGCGACTACCGCGTTATTATGGCCACCTCGGTCGATGGCACCGGCAACCCCGATCCCGCCACGTGTTCCGGCACCGTCTTCTGCGACGGCAACCCAGTCTACACGCAGGACTACGCGTGGGCCGATTGCATGTTTTTCACCAACGAACGCACCGTGCGTCTCGAACCCGGCGACCATAAACTCGAGTTCCGCCTCAAGCCGCTTGACCCGGCTCTGAAGCAGCGCGGCAAGATGGACCTGAAACTCGTCTGGATGCAGCTCGTCGGTCCGCTGGAGCGCAAAGCTTGGGCGCCCGCCCCGGGCTACGACCGCTTTTTCTCGCGCCCCCGCCCTCCCGAGGCCCCTGCTGAGCGCCGCGACTACGCGCGCGAAGTGCTCGGACGCTTTGCCGTCAAAGCCTACCGTCGCCCGATCACGGATACGTTGCTCGACCGCTTGGTCGCGCTGGCGGAGAATGTTTATTCCACCCCAGGCACGACTTTCGAGACCGGCATCTCGCGCGCGATTGTCGCCATCCTCGCCTCGCCCCGCTTCCTCTTCCGCTTCGAACAGGGCGAGCCGGCCGCCGCCGGCGCCCGCTCCGCCCCAGTGGACGAATACTCTCTCGCTTCGCGCCTCTCGTATTTTCTTTGGTCGACGATGCCGGACGATGCGTTGGTGAAACTGGCCTCGACCGGCTCTCTCCGAAAAAATCTCCCCGCCGAGGTCCGCCGCATGTTGGCCGATCCCAAAGGCTCCGCGTTCATCGAAAATTTTTCCGGCCAGTGGCTGCTCTCGCGCGAAGTCGCCCACGTCGCCGTCAACCGCCAGATCGTCCTCGCCCGCGAGGGCATCAAGCCGCCCGTTCCCGCGCGCCGTGGCTTCGGCCAGCCCCAGGCACCCACCGATCTGACGCCCGACGAACGCGCCGCGCTCAAGGGCGAGGTCGAGACCTACTTCGGCCACGTCGTGCGCGAAAATCGTCCCGTCCTCGAGCTGATTGACAGCGACTATGCCTTTCTCAACCAAACGCTCGCCACCTACTATGGCCTGCCGGCGGACACCGCCAAAGGCCCCGAGATGCGCCGGATCACCCTCGCGGCCGACGATCCCCGGGGCGGTGGTGTCATCACGATGGGCAGCACGCTGGCCGTCACCTCCAATCCCACGCGCACCTCGCCCGTGAAGCGCGGCAAATGGATTCTCGAAAATATTCTGGGAGCGCCCGCGCCGCCCCCGCCGCCCGCCGTGCCCGCGCTGGAAGCATCCGAAAAGAGTCTCGGCGGTCGGGCACCCACGCAGCGTGAGCTGCTCGCGAAACATCGCGAAGACCCGCTCTGCGCCTCCTGCCACAATCGCATGGATCCGCTCGGCCTCGCCCTCGAAAACTTCAATGCCCTCGGCCTCTACCGCACCCAGGAACTTGACCAACCGATCGATTCCGCGGGCGAACTCTTCAGCGGCGAACCGTTCAAAAACGTGCGTGAGTTGAAACGTATTCTCGCCACCACTCACGCGCGCGAATTCTACGCTACGCTCACCGAAAAAATCATGATTTATGCCCTCGGCCGCGGGGTCGAATACTACGATGTCCCCGCGCTGGATAAAATCGTTGCGCGGCTCGAACAAAACGGCGGTCACTTCTCCGACCTGCTGATGGGCGTCATTGAGTCCGCGCCTTTTCAGCAGCGCCGGATCACGCCATGAACTCGCCGCTGCCTGGGTTAGGAGCCCGCTCGCAGGCGATTCAGGACTCGGTCCGGCGTCGCGCGGCCCATCGCCCGCAAGCGGGCTCCTACCGCCAGACCATTTCTAATCTCCCCCCATGAATCCTCACCCCCCCGCCGCCCTCAGTCGCCGCCGCTTCCTCCGTAAGGTGGGCCTCTGCCTGTCCCTGCCCGCCCTCGAATCGTCCCTCACACGCGGCCTCGCCGCCGCCACGGCGTCGGGTGCACCGCGACTCGCCGCCACCACCGCCACCGGTGCACCGTTGCGCACCGCGTTTCTTTATTTTCCGAACGGCGCTATTCCCGCCGCCTGGTGGCCCACGGGCACAGAGAAAAGTTTCGAACTCAATCGCACGCTGCAGCCGCTCGCGAAGGTGAAGGACAAGATTCAGATCGTCGGCGGCCTCACCGATCTCTCGGCGGTCGGTGGCGCGGATGGCGGTGGCGATCACGCCCGCGCCAACGGCACCTTTCTCACCGGCGTGCGCATCAAAAAATCCGGCGGCGCGGATTTTCGCGCCGGCGTCTCTGCCGACCAGATCATCGCCCACCAGATCGGTCTGCTCACCCCGTTCCGCTCCCTCGAACTCTCGTGCGATTCGATTCAAAACGCCGGCACCTGCGACACGGGCTACTCCTGCGTCTATCAGCATAATCTCGCTTGGAGTTCGCCCACGACGCCACTCACCCCAGAGATCGATCCGCGGCTACTCTTCGAGCGTCTCTTCGGCGCCGGCCCGCGCAATGAGCGCCAGCAAAATCTCCTCCTCCGCCAGCAACAACAGCGCTCGATTCTCGACTTCATCCTCGACGACAGCCGGGCGTTGCAGCGCGAGGTTTCCGGCCGCGACCGCGTGAAGCTCGACGAATATTTCACCAGTGTCCGCGACATCGAGCTCCGCATCCACGAAGCCGAAAAATCCCGCGCCCATCGTCCCCAGCCCGCCGCCGACGCGCCCACCGGCATTCCGAGCAGCACGACGGAATATGTCCGCCTCATGTTCGACATGCTCCACCTCGCGTTCCAGACGGACAGCACCCGCGTTGCCACTTTCATGCTCGGCGGCGAGGGCAGCGATCGCACGTATCCAGAATTAGGTATCGCCGACGGTCACCACTTTCTCACGCACCACAATAACAAGCCCGACTTCATCGAAAAGGTCACCCAGATCGACACCTGGTATGCGTCGCAGCTCGGTTACTTCCTCGAGAAAATGGAGCAGACGAAGGACATCGACGGCCGATCGTTGCTCGACAATTCGCAGATCGTCTACGGCAGCGGCAATGCCGACGGCAACCGCCACAGCCACGACAATCTGCCGGTCATTCTCGCCGGCGGCGGCGGCGGCACGCTCAACCCTGGGCGCTACGTGCAGCACGCGCCGATGCCGGTTTCCAACCTCTTCCTTAGTATGATGGACCGCGTGGGCGGCACTCAAGTCGCTGAGCGCTTCGGCGACTCCACGGGACGCTTGGCCAACATTTAATTACCCGCACATCTGGCCGTCGTCGTGGCGAGCACCAGCCAGCCGCCCTGCTAACGGCTACGAAACGAATTCACAACACCGGCCGCAATTTTCCCCCTCACTTCCATGCTCCAATTTGTTTCCCTCGCGATCATGCTCGGCCTCGGCACCGCCGCCTCCGTTCGCGCCGCCGAACCTACGCTCTTCACGGCTTACGTTCCCTCCGCCCAAAATACCGGCGGGGCCGTCGTGATCGTGTCTCCGGCGGACGCGACACCGCTCGCCCGCTGGTTCAACGACCGCGGCCTCGCCGCCTTCACGCTCCCTCCGACCGCGACCGCCGCCGACACCGCGCTCGCCCTCCGCACGCTCCGCGCCCGCGCCGCCGACTACACAATCTCTCCGACGCGTATCG
>NSIG01000067.1 GCA_002737275.1 Opitutia bacterium | reverse complement strand
CTCGCTTACTCCCGCCAGGTAAACGCGTGGCATAAGGCCACGCCCGCCGCATCCGCTTCGTCAAAGGCCAACGTCCGCCCGTGACCAAGCATCGCCATGACCGTACGCGCCATCTGCTCCTTGCTCGCGCGGCCCGCGCCCACGACCGCCTGTTTCACGCGCAACGGCGCATATTCAAAAATCGGTAGTTCATGCAACGCCGCCGCCGCCATCGCGGCCCCGCGCGCCGCACCCAAAATCTGCGCCGTCTGGAAATTTTGCACGAAGATCGTCTGCTCCATTGCGACATGCCGCACGCCCGCTCCCGTGATCATCGCGGTCACCGCCCGATGAATCTCGGCCAGCGCCTCGGCCATCGGCCGCTTCGGATGCACCTTCACCGTCTGACACCTGAGCAACAGCGGCCCCCGGCCCACCGTAAACTCAACCAGCGCCAGCCCGGTGCCGCGCAGCGAAGGATCGATCCCCAACACCACCCCGACGAAAGGCACCTTGCGCCCAAACCCGGCGCCCACCTGCGCTTCGTTGACCCCCGAATGTGCCGTCGCGGGCACGGCCTTCCCGGCCAGTTTCGCCGCCCACATTTCCCTCACTGTCATGCGCGCCATAGTTAGAACAAAAGCCGCAAACCCGCCGCCGCCGAGAAAAACAACGCCAGATTCTCAAACATCTTTTGGTTGATCAGCGGCAGAATCTTTCGCCCCGCCAGCGCCCCCGCCAAGACCGCCGGCGCCAGCCAGAGGTTGAGCGCAAAACTCGGCTGGGTGATTAGCCCGAGACTCACCATGAACGGCACTTTAAAGAGATTGAGCAGCAGAAAAAACACCGCGGCGGTCCCGACGTATTCCAACTTCGGCAGCCGCATCGCCAACAGATACACCGCCATCAACGGCCCTGCCGCATTCGCCACCAGCGTCGTAAACCCCGCCAAAATTCCAATCACCGGCGCGAACCAGATCGGGTGCGCTGCCTCCGCTTCACCCGGCGCCGTCGGTTTGCCGCGCGCCCGCCACCGCCGGAAGAGATGCACCGCTACCAACGTCACCACAATCCCGCCAATCAGTTGCCGCATATCCTGATCGCCGATCCGGCTCAGGACAAAATAGCCGACCACTACGCCCAACGCCGTCCAGGGAAAAAGCCGCCACACGTGCCGCCACGCGGCATGCTGCCGGTAAGCCGCGACCGCGACCAGATCCCCGAAACACAGCAGGGGCAGCACCAGCCCGGTCGCCTGTTTTGCAGGCAAAATCTGCGCAAAAATTACCACAAACAACATCCCGATCCCCGCGATCCCCGTCTTCGCCACGCCCACCAGCAGCGCCGCCACCACCGCGAGCACCCATTGTTCGGGCGTGAGGCTCAAACCTGTGCCTCCGGTTGAAAATCCCCATTCTTGACCCGAAAGATCTGCCACGTCCCTAGCTCCGCATCCGGCAGGCTCGTGCCGGTCGCCAGCACCTGCGAATCGGCGTCGATCGTCGCCCAAAATTTACGCCGCCGCCCCGGATCGAGTTCCCCCAGAACGTCGTCCGCCAGCAACACCGGCCTTACCCCGCTCTTCGCGTGAAACCACGCCGCCTGCGCCAAGCGCAAAGCCAGCACCAGCGAGCGTTGCTGTCCCTCCGAGCCAAAATCTTTCGCGACTTGGTCCGCCACTTTCAGCGCAAAATCATCCCGGTGCGGCCCCGTGGTCGTCGAACGCAGCTGGAGATCGCGCGCGCGACCCGACTCCCATCGCGCCAGCAACGCCTCGGCCGAGGCCTCGGCGACGTCCGGCTCATAGATTAGCGCCGCCTTTTCCCCGGCGTCACACAGCCGTCCATAAGCGTCGGCCACACTCGCCCCTAGTTGGTTCAAACCTACCGTGCGCTGCGCGATCAATTCCGCCGCCGCCGGCGCCAGCACTTTTTCAAACGCTTCCAATTGCGCCCCCACCGCTCCCCCTTTTTTAAGCAACGCATTCCGCTCCGCCAGCGCCCGGGTGTAAGTCTGCAGCGCCTGCAGATACACTCCGTTCATCGCGGCCAAGGTGAAGTCCAACCAACGTCGCCGGGCCGCGGGCGCCCCGCGCACCAACTGCAAATCCTGCGACGAAAATACCACGGTCGGAAACTTCCCGAGGTAATCCACCAGTCGCATCACCCGCGCCTGATCGCACCAGATTTCTTTGTTGTGCCGGTGGACCTTGATCGTGATCTGCGTCTCGCCGAGCTGCGGATGCTCCACCGTACAGGCCACCGCAGCGGTCGTTTGCCCGTGCATGAGTAGCGTCGCGCCGTCCGTCGTCCGAAACGATCGGGCCGCCGTCAGGAACCCCGCCGCCTCGAGTAGATTAGTTTTCCCCTGCCCGTTCGCGCCCACGAAAAACTGCCGCCTGCCTTCGCACTCGATGCGCGCAAACGCCACATTACGAAAATGCCGGAGAGTGAGCGTGCGCAGGCGCATGGAGACAAAATTAGTGGATGGCGGGCAGCGGGTAGCGAGCATCGTTTGCGCCGTTTTTCTCCTCGCTACCCGCCGCGCGCTGCTCGCACCTTCGTTCGCATGAATTTGGCCTCCGCCCTCGCGCAAACCAACGCCACGCTCAACTCGCTGCCGGCGATCCAAGCCGAGATCGACGCGGCGGCCGGCCTCATTCTCCAGACCCTCCGCGGCGGCGGAAAGTTACTCATCTGCGGCAACGGCGGCAGCGCCGCCGAGGCCGCCCACTTCTCCACCGAACTCGTCGGCCGCTACGCCAAGGATCGCCGCGCCCTCCCCGCGATCGCCCTTTCCGCCGACGGCTCTCTACTCACCTGCGTCGGCAACGATTACGGCTATGAACACGCGTTCTCGCGCCAAGTCGCCGGCTTCGCCCGACCGGGCGACTTGCTGATCGTGCTGACCACGAGCGGCAACTCCGCCAACATTCTTGCCGCCCTCGCCGAGGCGCAGCGCCTTGGCTTGCCCAGCATCGCCTTCCTCGGCCGTGGCGGCGGCAAAGCCCGGGGACTCGCCACCGTCGATCTCATCGTCCCCGGCAACCACGGCCCTTCCACCCAGGAAGCCCACCTCTTTTTGATCCACTATTTCTGCGAATTCATTGACGCCGCGTTTAACTGAATCGAGTCCGAATGTGGCAGGCTGCCACGCGATCCACGAGACAGTGGACTTCACTTCCGGTTACATCCGCCCGCCATCGTTCCGTACTGAAGGGATTGGTTCGCTCTGAAAATCCGGGTTCATCACTGTCCATTCGTGGTTCAACTGGATCGATGCCCCTGCCCCCCTCGTCGACTCTCGGCCCGAGCCTCGACGGGAAGATTTGGTCAACACCAACCCGGTTGGAGTGCCTCCCATCGCGTTTTCCGCGCCGCCGACGCGGGCCGGCCAGAAGCCGCACGCCGACTGCCTCACCCGCTCCGCCCTCCGCTCACTTCGCCGCCGGCAAAGTGGACTCATACTTCGACCAGTCGCGCACGAGTTCATGCACGACCACGCTGCCCACGCGATGCGCCGCTTCAAGCGACGGCAAATAGGCCGAGTAGCCCGGTCCAAGTTTCTCCCCGCTCAAGCTCTCCGCCGCGTCGCCGCCCGCCGGTTGCATATCAAAATTGCTCGCCATGCGCAGCACCAGCACCCGCTTTACATCGACGCGTTTCGCCCGATCTAAAAACGTGAGCGATTGCAACGTCCCCGTATCCTCCATCGCCGTCGTCACGTAGTTGCCCGCCCCGTCGCTGAAATACTTTACCCAATCATTGGCCCAACGGTTCAGGTGCTTCCCGTGCCAATAGGTCATCGCGGAAAGAGTGTCGCCCTTCATCACGACCGGCGGACGTTGGGCCATGGGGAATCCCGTGTAGAGCGCGCGCCGCTTCTGCATCGGCTCAGTGTCGCAGAGGCTCACGTCCTTCGTCAGCCGATAAGCCCACTCCACTAAACCCGGTTGCAAGCGATACGCTTCCCCTTCGCTGCGATCGGCCGGCAGTTGATACGGCTCTTTTTTCCGCAACGGTATGTATCCCGTCGTCCAGCCCGCCGGGATTTCGCGCGCATCAATCTCATGCCCGAGATCACCGTCAACCACCCACTCCGCCCACACCGCCGAGCCAAGTGATCCGTCCGCCGGATCGATGCCCGCGATCCCCGCGACGAGCCAATAGCTTTTCGAAAGATCAAACCGCGGATCGAGTCCGAGCGCCATGATCGTCGCCGCGCTCTTCGCCGTGCCGACGCCGGTCACCACGCCCAACACACTGCCGTCCGCATTCGTGCGCAGGTCCCGAAAACCCTGCGGAAAGGGCAGCACCTGCGTCAGCTTTTCACGCTCGACCCAGTATTGAAACTCGCCCGGCTGGTCGCCGATGTCCGCTCCCGCCTCAAACATCGCCACTACGACAACTTTCGGCCGGATCGGCTCAGCCGCCGCCAGCGAGTTCGTGGCACAGCCGATCACCAAAATCGCACGGAAGAAACGAATCATGCCGCAACTCAAGCAGGTGGCGAGCCACGGGCAAATTGGTTCTTGCCGCTCAGAAACGCTCCCGGTTCGCTCCGCCTTCATCCAAATGAGCACCACCACTCCCGCCCAAGAAAACGCCATCATCAAGACCGCCTACGGCGAATTGACCGTCGCGTTCTGGCCCGACGTCGCCCCCAAGACGGTTGAAAACTTCAAGAAACTCGCCCGCGCCGGGTTTTATGACGGCACCGCATTTCATCGCATCATCACGGGCTTCATGGTCCAGGGCGGTTGCCCCAACACCAAAGTCGGCGATAAAGGTATGCCCGGCACCGGCGGTCCCGGCTGGCAGATCAAAGCGGAGTTCAACGCCAAGCCCCACGTGCGCGGCGTCCTCTCGATGGCCCGCTCTTCCAGCCCCGACTCGGCCGGCTCGCAATTTTTCATCTGCCACGGCGACGCCCAGTTCCTCGACCGCCAATACACCGCCTTCGGCACGGTGATTACCGGAGATGACGTCCTAGAAAAACTCGCGACCGTCCCCACCAAATCCGGCGGCGGCGGCGAGAAGAGCACGCCCATCGAGCGCGTCGGCGTCGAGAGCATCACGATCGTCGCAGCCTGATCGCTTCGGCAACCCGGCCTCCCCCGGCCGCACCTGCATCATTCGGCCGGTCCCCGCGGACCGGCCTTATTTTTTGGCCGCGCCGAAGATCGCGTCCTCCGCTTCCTTCGCCGCGAACATGAATGCGGCCGCGTGACCGATGCCGGGGGTCTCAACCTTGCGCCAATTGAACGCCCAGCCGCGCTCATGCGCGAGGCGTTGCGCCTCCGCGAAACACGCCCGGCCCCGCGCCAGCCGGTTCGGCCCTTGGCGCATTCCCGCCGGGCTGTCGTCAAAGCTGTTTGCCGGCGTGTTATCCGCCGTCCCCAAATAAATCGTCAGCGGGGCGGCCAGGTAGCGGCGGATCACCGCATCATCGCTCAACTCCGCCGGCAGCCCGCCGAAACCGTAACCAAAGTTTTGATCCCGCGCCGGAAACAGGTGCGAACCCGGATTCGCAGCCACGATCCGCTCGGCCTCGCCCGGAAGAAACGCCGCCATTCGCACGAGAAATTGCCCGCCCGCCGAATGACCGATCAAGAAATACGGCAAGGCCGCGCCTTCTTTCGCCCGCACTTCCGCCACGATCCGGGGAATCGCCGCATACGTCCATGCTTCGCGCGGCTGCACGACGCCCTCGGAATTTAAAAGTCCCCCGCGTTGATACCGCGCCGACGGATAACGCTCCCGGTCGAACAGTGGCGCCGCCACGATGACACCAAAACGCTCCGCGAGCGTGATCGCAAAATTCCTGTATTCCTCCGCGTTGCGACCGACGCCGTGGCAAATCATAAAGAGCGGCACGCTCCGATAAGTCGGCGGCTTGTAAGTAAAAACGGTGAGCGGCTCGCCGTCGTTCGGCGCCGTGAATTGCGCCGAGCCGACCGGCAAAGGCGCGGCGTGCAACAGGCCGGCGGCGATCATCAACGCGAAAAAATTAAGTAGGGATTTCATAAAGTTGAGCACTCGGCCGGACGGTGCTGTCTCTAACCTTCCACGCGTCAATCGCCGCCTCCCCCACCTCCGCCATCACCTCCGCCACCCCCGTCGCTGCCGCCCGATTCACCGCCGCCACCGTCTCCGCCCGGATCGCCTCGCCCGCAGTCCCGATCGTGATGATGGCCGGACGATGAACCGTCGGCGATCAAGGCTCCGCCGTCGCCCGAAGTATCTCTCCGAGACGACCCGCCGCCGCCCATCTTTTTGGCGACCCAAATCAGGCCGCTGATCAGAGCCAATCCACCGGTCACACTGAGCAGCAGCGTCATGGTCGTCTCACTCGTAACCCAGCGCCTTCGCCACCGCGCCGTAGACGATTTTGCCCTCGCGGGTGTTCACGCCTTTGGCGAGCCCCGGATGCTCGGCCAGAGCGCGCTCCACTCCTTTCTGCACCAGCGTCGCCACAAAAGGCTCCGTCGCCTGCGTCAGCCCGAGCGTCGACGTGCGGCCCACCAGCGCCGGCATGTTCGGCACGGCGTAGTGGATCACCCCGTGCTGCTTGTAAACCGGCTCCTCGTGCGAGGTGGGGCGGATTGTCTCCACGCAACCACCCTGATCGATCGCGATGTCCACGATCACGCTGCCCGGCCGCATCTGCGCGACCATCTTTTTTGACACCACCACCGGCGCCTTCGCCGCCGGGATCAGCACCGCCCCGATCAACAAATCCGCGTCGGCTACACTCGCCTCCAGATTCGCCGGATTCGACATCAACGTGACCACCCGCCCGCGATACTCGGAATCGAGCGCCTCGAGTTTGCGCGGGTCGAGGTCGAGCACCGTGACGCGCGCCCCCATGCCCGCCGCCATCTGCACCGCGTGCGCGCCCGAGTTGCCCGCGCCCACGACGACCACATGCCCCGGCATCGTTCCGGGAATGCCGCCGAGCAACACGCCCGAGCCACCATGCTGCGATTGGAGAAAATACGCGCCCACCTGAATCGCGAGCCGTCCAGCGATCTGCGACATCGGCTTGAGCAACGGAAACGAGCCGTCGTTCCCTTCGACCGTCTCATACGAAATGCCCAGAATTTTTTTCTTCAACAGCACCTTCGCCAACTCCGGTCCCGCGGCGAGATGCAGATACGTGAACAACATCTGGCCCGTCCGCAGCCGACCATACTCCGCCGGCAAGGGCTCCTTCACCTTCAAAATGAGATCCGCCGCCGCCCAGACTGCCGCCGCCGATGCGACCACCATTGCGCCGGCCGCCCGATATTCGGCGTCAGTGAATCCCGCTGTAGTACCGGCCGACTTTTGCACCAACACTTCGCCGCCAAGCGCGACGCAGCGCCGACACAGGCTGGGGGTCATCGACACCCGGGTTTCACCGATCTTAATTTCCTTGGGGACACCGATTTTCATGACGTCAGCGAACGAAAAAAACGCGCGGAAGACACGCCAAGAATCGACGACGCCATCGCTTCTTTGGCGTGTAACTTCCTGCCGTTTCCCTTTCCTCGGCCTGTGTCCGTGCCCAAGCCTCTCCACCTCATCGTTGCCTGCGCTGAAAACCGCGTCATCGGCCGTGCCGGCCAGCTCCCGTGGCGTATCGCCGAGGATACCGCCCACTTCCACCGCGCCACCGCCGGTCAGAGCGTCGTCCTCGGGCGCGTCTGCTACCAAACTTGGCCTCACGCGCGGGCCGATGGCCGCCAGCCCGTCGTCATCACGCGCAACCCCGCCCTCGCCCAAACCGGCGTCCGAGTCGCCCTTTCACTTCCTGAGGCCCTTACCATCGCTGACTCGCTGCCGGGCGAGATCATGATCTGCGGCGGCGAACGGATCTACGCCGAGGCCCTCGCCTACCACCGACCTCTTCGCCTTTCGCTCACGCTCATCCACGCCGACGTAGAGGGTGACACGTTCTTCCCTGAGTGGCGGCACCTGCCGTGGCACGAGCTCACCCGGTGCGAAAGCCGCGACGCCCATTTCCGTTACACCTTCTTCGAGCTGGAAAAAAAGTAGAGCTAGGCCTTCGACGCGCCCTCCGCGTTACCGCCGTGCGTCTATATCTGAGCGGAGGACGGCTGGAAGACCTCGCCCTACTTGCCTTACGTCCTCTACTTCCGCTCCAGCTCAGCGTGCGCCTTAGCGACCGCGATATATTTTTCCGCCCACGGCTTCAGGCTTTGTTGCTCGGCCTCCGTCAATGGCCGCACCACCTTCGCCGGCGAGCCGTAAACCATCGACCCCGGCGGACACGTGAAACGCTGGGGCACGAGAGAGTTTGCCCCGACCATGCTCCGCGCCCCGATCCGCGCGCCATCGAGCACCGTCGCGCCCATGCCGATCAGGCACTCGTCCTCGATTGTGCAGGCGTGGATGATTGCCGCGTGGCCGATCGTGCACCACGCCCCGATCTGCACCCCGTGAGCGTCGGCGAGATGCACCACGGCGTTGTCCTGAATGTTGGTCCCTTCGCCGATCCGGATTTCCTGAATATCACCGCGCAACACCGCGCCGTAAAAAACGCTGCTCGAAGGTCCGAGCACCACATCGCCCACCACGGTGGCGTTTGCGGCCACAAACACTGCCCGGGTCACATCTGGTTTTCGCGCAAGGTGTCGGGCTAGGCAAAACTGAACGCTGTCGGCGGAATTCATTTTTCTTTGGAGTAAGGCACGCCGATCGCCCGCGGTGCAACCGCTTTGCCGACAAAGCCCGCAAGCAACCACACCGTGAGCACGTAGGGCAGCGCCAAAATGAACTGCACCGGGATCACGCCCACGACCGGCAACGCCACCCCTTGCAGTCGCGTCGCCAACGCATCGGTAAAGGCGAACAACAGGCACGCACCCAGCGTGGGCACCGGTTTCCATTGGCCAAAAATCAACGCCGCCAGCGCCAGATAGCCTTTGCCCGCCGTCATGTCGCGCACGAAACCAGAGCTCGCCGCCGTCGAAAGATACGTTCCCGCCACCCCGCACAAAACTCCGGAAATAACGACGGCCTGATAGCGCAGCCCGTTGACCGAAATACCCGCCGTATCGACCGCGTGCGGATTCTCGCCCACCGCCCGCAGCCGCAGGCCGAATCGGGTCCGGTAAAAAATCCACGCGCTCAGCGGCACCAGGGCCGCCGTAAAATACACGATCGAGTTCTGCCCGCTCAACAGCTCCGAATAGAGCAATCCGGGAAACGGCATTTCCTTCGCCGCAGCGGCGCCCGGCCAAGCGATGCCCATAAAACGTTGGCCCGCGCCGTCGAGCTGCGGCGTCTGGCCCCCGAGCCCAAACCAGGCGAGCCCGAGCGTGGGACCGAGCCCCACCACCATGATCGTGACCGCCATGCCCGCGACGACTTGGTTGCCCTTGTGCGTGATGCAAGCGAAGCCGATCAGGAGCGCGAGCAACACCGCCGTCGCGATGCCCGCACCCAGCCCAAGCCACACCGAGCCCGTCGTCGCGGAGACCGCCGCCGCGGCGAATGCCGCACCCAGCATTTTTCCCTCAAGCCCAAGGTCGATCACCCCCGCGCGCTCCGAAAAAAGCCCCGCGATCGCCGCCAATAACAACGGCGTCGCCACCCGGATCGTGGCCGCGAGCAGCAAAACGATGAGCGTGTAGGTTTCCATCATTCAGCGTGGCGCGGGCGTCCCGCCCGTGGGTTTCGGATCACGGGCGAGACACCCGTGCCACAATTTCGCCAACGGCGCCTTGAACACATTCTCCATCGCACCGCACAGCAAGATCACGAGGCCTTGGATCACGACGACCATATCGCGGTTGATCTTGGGCATATCGAACGAGAGCTGCGATCCGCCCTGATACAGCGCGCCGAAGAGCACCGCCGCGACGATGATCCCCGCCGGATGATTCCGCCCCATCAGCGCCACCGCGATCCCGACAAACCCCGCTCCGCTCGGAAAATCCATCAAAATACGGTGCTGGGAACCCATCAGCTCATTCAGCCCCAAACCTCCCGCCAGTGCGCCCGACAGCAACATCGCGCCGATGATCACCCGTGGCGGCGCGATCCCGGCAAAGACCGCCGCTGCCGGATTCTCGCCGGCGACCCGCAGCGCGTAGCCCCAGCGCGTGCGCCACACCAACAGCCAAACCAGCACCGCCGCACCCAAAGCGAAACCGAACGCAAGGTTGAGCGGCGTCGCCGCGAAGCCCACGCCCACCCGCGCCAGCACGTCCGTCGCCGAGGGCATCCAGGCGTTGACCGAAAATTCCCGCGACTCCGGCGACTGCTGGCCCGGCTTGATCAGCACGTTGACCAAGAGATAGGTCATCAGCGACGCGGCGATAAAATTAAACATGATCGTCGTAATCACGATGTGGCTGCCCCGTTTCGCCTGAAGGTAGGCCGGGATAAACGCCCACACCGCGCCGAACCCCGCACCCGCCAGCACGGCCAGCGGCAGCACCGCCCAAAACGGCCACGCCCCCAACCACAAGCACACGAGCGCCGTGCCAAGCCCGCCGATGTAGGCCTGACCTTCGGCGCCGATGTTGAACAGCCCGGCGTGATAAGCGACCGCGACCGCCAGACCGGTGAAGATAAAATTCGTCGCGTAGTAGAGCGTGTAACCGATGCCCTCCTGCGTCCCCACCGATCCCGCCGCCATGAGCTTAAACGCCGCCACCGGGCTTTCACCGAGCAGCATGATCACGACGCCCGAGATCAGCAGCGCGGCGACCAGATTGATCACCGGCAGCAAGCCAAGTTCCGCCCAGCGCGGCAGTGTGCCGGGCGCGCTCATGCACCTCCCTCCCCGCGGACACCGGCCATCATCAGCCCGATCTTCTCCTCCGTCGCCTCGGCGCGCGCCAACTCACCCATGATCTCGCCGCCATTCATCACCAAAATGCGGTCCGCCAGCCCGAGGATCTCGTCGAGCTCCACCGAGACCACGAGCAATGCCTTCCCGGCGTCGCGCAACGCAATCAAACGTCGGTGGATGAACTCGATCGCCCCGATGTCCACCCCGCGCGTCGGCTGGCCGACCAGCAGCACAGTCGGGTCCGCGTCGATCTCCCGCGCCAGGACGAGTTTTTGTTGGTTGCCACCGGAAAACGCCGAAATGCGCAACGCCGGTTGCGCCGGGCGCACGTCGAATTCCTTCATCTTGGCCTCGCAACCCGCGAAGCTTGCCACCCCGTCCAAAAACAATCCCCGGCCGTAACGCGGCCGATCATGATAGCCGAGCATCGCATTCGCCTCGGCCGAAAAACTCGCAACGACCCCCAGCCTCAGCCGGTCTTCGGGCACATGCGCCAAGCCCAGCGCCCGCCGCGCCCGAGCATCGAGTTGCTCGCGCACCAGTTCGCGCCCGCCGAGACGTATCTCCCCGCGGCTCGGCGCTCGAATGCCCGCAAGCGCCTCCAGCAACTCCGACTGACCATTCCCCGCCACGCCGGCTACGCCGACAATTTCACCCGCTCGGAGCTCGAAACTGACGCCCTTAACTCGCGGCACGCCCAACCGGTCGCGCACTTCGAGGTCCGTCACCGAGAGCAATGCCGCCCCCGGCGTCGCAGGGCATTTGTCCACCTGCATGAGCACCGCCCGCCCCACCATTTTCTCGGCGAGACCGCGCGGTGAAGTTTCCTTCGTCATCACCTCGGCAACGACCGCGCCCTGCCGCATGACCGTCACGCGGTCCGTGATCGCCATGATTTCACGGAGCTTGTGGGTGCCCAAAATGACCGCCTTCCCCTGCTCGCGCAGCCGACCGAGCATTTTAAAAAGTTGATCCGCCTCTTGAGGCGCAAGCACCGCCGTCGGCTCGTCGAGAATCAAAATCTCCGCCCCGCGATAGAGCGCTTTCAAGATCTCGACCCGCTGCTGCAATCCGACCGATAGCTCGGAAATCATGGAGTCGAGCGGCACCGCAAGACCGTAGTCGCGGGCCAATTTCTCCAGCTCCCGTCGCGCCGCCGTCAACCCGCCGGCCAGCAAAGCGCCACCCTCGACGCCCAGGACCACGTTCTCCAGCACCGTGAAATTCTCCACGAGCATGAAGTGCTGGTGCACCATCCCGATGCCCGCCGCAATTGCGGCTTGGGGCGAGGTAATGTCCACCTTCCTGCCGTGCACGAGAATCTCACCCGAGTCCGCGCGGTGAAAGCCGTAGATGATGTTCATCAACGTCGATTTGCCCGCCCCGTTCTCGCCGATCAGTCCGTGAATACTACCTGCCGCGACCGAAAACGAGATGGCGCGATTCGCCTGCACCGCGCCGAACCGTTTGTCGATTGCGCGGAGTTCTAGCGCGGGAGCACGGGCGGCTCCAGCCGCGCCCCCTGAGTTGCGACCCGGGGCGGTCGCGCTCCGAGCGTCGTCGCTCACTGCGCCTTGTATTCCGAGACCTTGATTTTCCCACTCACGATGTCCGCCCGAGCCTGGTTCAACCGCGCCTCAATCTCGGGCGTGATGAGCTTCCGGTTGTGCTCGTCGAGCGCGTAGCCCACGCCGTCTTCCGCCAGACCGAGGGCGATGACGCCGGGCTTCCATGAGCCGTTCTTCGCGTCGAGAAACGTTTTGTGCACGGCGACGTTGACCGCCTTCACCGCCGAGGTGAGGACCCCGCCGGAGTGCAAGTAGTTTTGGTTGCTGTCGCAGCCGATGCTGAGCCTGCCGGCGTCTTTGGCCGCCTGCATCACGCCGATACCCGTCGCGCCGGCCGCGTGAAAAATCACATCGGCCCCGCGCCCAAACTGGCTCTTGGCGAGCTCCGCGCCTTTCGTCGGATCGCCCCAAGCGGCGGGCGTGGTGCCCGTCATGTTCTGGAGAATTTCAATCTTGGGATTCACAAACTTGGCGCCTTCCACGTAGCCGAGGGCAAATTTCCGGATCAGCGGAATATCCATGCCGCCGACGAAACCGATTTTACCGATCTTCGAAACCAACGCCGCCGCCATGCCGCAGAGAAACGAAGATTCCTGCTCGCGGAAATTCACCGATTGCACGTTGGGAAGATCGACGGTCGCGTCGATGATCGTGAACTTCACCGCCGGGAACTGCTTCGCGACCTTCTCTACGGCCGAAGCTTGGGTGAAACCGACGGCCACAATGATCGTCGCCCCGCGGCGCGCGAGTTGGGTCAGCGCTTGTTCGCGCTGGGCCGGGTTGGAGATTTCGAATTCACGGAAGGCGATGCCCGTTTCTTTTTTGAACTTCTCCGCGCCTTCGCTCGCCGACTGGTTGAACGAGCGGTCGAACTTGCCGCCAAAATCATAGACGATCGCCGGAGCGAAAGCCGGCGCGGCGGCGTAAACGGGCGACGCAAAAAAAGCCGCGGCACAAAGCGACATCGCGGCGAACCGAGGAAAAACATGGGATGGAAACATAAGAAAGAGAACCTTTGTAGGCAAAACAGGTGAGCCATCCCCCTCGTCGAATCAATGCCTGATCGGCCGCTGATTCACGGCCGCTGCGATCCGACTCTACTTCTTATACCATTCGCCACTCTCGCGCTGGACCCACATGCCGGGAGCACTGGCGGCGGCGATCTGCTTGGCCCGCGCCCGACCGACGGTATCAGCCGTCGAGCCCGTCTGCTGCGCGATCGCAGCGTAAACCAGCCCGCGATCCCGGTTCTCGGCGGCCACCAAATCGCCGGCCGTCGAACTGGCGGCGCGGAGATCGACCAGCCCACGGTTGGTTTCACCGATCGCGCCGGAAGACTTGAGCTGATCGAGCGAGCCGAGCCGTTGCGCAAGACGGGCCTTCACGGTACCGAGATCCTCGGCCGCTCGCGCGGACGCGACGCCGCCCGAAAGTAGGCCAACAAGAAGACAAAGACGGAGCAGGATAGTTTTCATGGGGGCTATGGGTTAGTTGGAGGACGGTGGATTGATCGTCGCGGACTTTTTATCGAGGTCGCCGAAAAAATCGTCGAGCGCCCGATCCACCTTCACATTCACATCGAGCGTAGCCAGGACGCGCACTTCGATCGGTTGAACGGTGACGTTGAGGCAACCGGAAAGAGGAGCTAATCCGAGGACAAGGAGAGCGGATCGAAACACGATAATAGCTTTGATTCTGGGACTGCGACTGGCAACGAAAGTTTCCTTAACGCACTTTAAGCGTGGTGCCGTTCTCGACCCCGAGTCGGAGCACATAGGCCAGCGGCCCGGTGACATCGATCTCAAAGGAAACGGGGCCGATCGAGGTGCCCGCGATCTCCGGTCGCGCGCTAACGGTCGCCCGTGCCGAGCGCCCGCGAGCGTCGCCTTCAGGCGTGAGGCGCACCGCCAACGAATCCACCTTCAGCGCGGTTCGTCCGAGTTCAATCGCGACCAGATCGGCAAACCCCGGATTCACGGGTGAAAACCACCGCGAGACCGGACCCAACCACGCCGGCAGCAACGCAAAGCGCTCCGGCATACTTGCACTCAAAAGCCCCGGCGCTGCCGCCAGCCGGAGTACCATCGGTTCATCGGGTGTCATAATCAGGTGCCCGGCGCCGATCTTCAAACCGAGGGCCTTGCTCCAACCGAGTTCCACCGCGCCGTCCACCCGGCCCCTACCCTCCGCAAGTCCGGTCGGCACGACCGCCACCACGTCTTGCAATCCGATGCGCGCGAGGCGCAGTTTCACGACGATCACCGGGGGCACGAGCGGAACCACGAACGGAACCGCCGTGATCTCGCCTCCTGCGATCTCAACGGTGGCCTCAGCGACACGCGCCACGAGTTTCTCATCAAGCTGAACGTGCAGAACCAGATTCCGGGCACCGAAACGATCGGTCGCGATCGTGCGCACCATGAGCTTCACCGGAGCCACACTCGACCAAGTCTTCGCCGCCGCATCGAAGGTAAAATCGCCGGCGAAAGCGACGCCTTCCAGCGCCCAACCTTGAGCGGTGTGTTTCACCGTACCGTCCCGCCACTCCACCGCGATCCGGCCCGCCGGTTGGCCCTGGAGCACGGTGCCCTCGCCGCTCAAGCGCAAGGTCCCCGTCACCTCGGCGCCGACGAGCGCCGGGGCAAGCTGAGGCGCGAGCAACGCGAGCCACGGGCCTGGCTCGACTTCGGCGGCACTGATTCGCCATGCCCCGCTCGCGAAACCCGCGTCGGTTTCCACGGCAACTTCGGCCCGCAAGCCGGGCGCAGACACCCCAAGGCTTCCTTCGCGCCGGCCGGCGGGAGAGCTCTTCAAGGCCAGTTCCCAACGCACCTTTGGCGCGTCCGCGAACGGTGGGAGGAAATCGCCCTGCAACTCACCGGAGAGCGCCGGCGGTTGCGCCCGCGCCGACGCCGCTAAACCCAACGCCAGCGCGAGCAGCAAAATTCGTGACGGGGCGGACGGCATCCGTTGGATGCCAAACCGCCGCGGGCCGCCAGTCAACGGGAGCCCGCGGGGTTCACGTCACCGCGACGGCGGGCAGCTTCCAGATCTGCTCCGCGTATTCGCGGATGGTGCGGTCGCTGGAGAATTTGCCCACGCGCGCGGTGTTTAAAATCGCAGCTTTCGCCCAGCGCGCCTTGTCCCGGTAAGCCGCATCCACCTTGGCCTGAGCCTCACAATAGGCGCGGAAATCAACGAGCACCAAAAACGGATCACCGTGTTTCAGCAGCGAATCGTGCACGGCGGCAAACGCGCCGGACTCGCCCGGCGTCCAGTAGTCGCTGCCGAGCCAGTCGACGACGGCGCGCAGTTCCTCGTCGGCATGATAGTAGTCCCACGGGTTATAACCCTTGGACCACAGAGCTTCGACCTGTTGGGCGGTGA
The DNA here is from genome assembly GCA_002737275.1 of Opitutia bacterium. GTDB lineage: Bacteria > Verrucomicrobiota > Verrucomicrobiia > Opitutales > Opitutaceae > Tous-C4FEB. The sequence continues at coordinate 5,140 of NSIG01000067.1, read as the reverse complement.
GGCCAAAGATGAAGATGTTTTCGGCGCCGACCTCCTCCTCAATTTCGACGTTGGCCCCGTCGAGCGTGCCGATGGTGAGCGCGCCGTTGGCCAGGAGCTTCATGTTGCCGGTGCCAGACGCTTCTTTGCCCGCGGTGGAAATCTGCTCGGAGACATCGGCCGCGGGAATAATTTTCTCGGCAAGCGAGACTCGATAGTTCGGCAGAAAAACCACCTTCAACTTGCCGCCGATCCGCTCGTCGGCGTTGATGCGGGCCCCGATGGTATTGATGGCGCGGATGATATTTTTTGCGACGTCGTAGCCGGGAGCAGCCTTGGCCCCAAAGATGAAAACCCGAGGCAGAAGGTCGAGGGCCGGATTCTGCAAGAGGCGCCGATAGAGGGAGAGAATGTGCAGCAAATTCAGGTGCTGGCGCTTGTATTCATGCAGTCGCTTGATCTGTACGTCGAAGATCGCGTCCGGCGAGACGGTGACGCCGCACTCGGCTTTGATGACGGCGGCGAGGTCGGCTTTATTGGCGCGCTTGATCGCCATGAACTCGCTCTGAAATGCAGCTGAATCAGCGGATTTTTCCAGCCCGCGGAGCAGGTCGAGATTGCGCGGCCAATCAGTCGCGGCTTTGCCGGGGAGCGTCCGCGTGATCAATGTGGCGAGACGCGGGTTGCACTTGAGCAGCCAGCGTCGCGGCGTGACACCGTTGGTCTTGTTTTGAAATTTCCCGGGGAAAAGCGCGTCGAATTCGGGGAAGAGATCTTTTTTGAGCAACGCGGTGTGGAGTGCCGCGACGCCGTTGACCGCATGCGAACCGACGACCGAGAGGTGGGCCATGCGCACCATCTTCGGGCCGTGCTCATCGATGATGGAGCAGGTGCGTTTCTTTTCGTCATCACCCGGCCAGCGCGCCTCGACCGCGTTCATGTGCTGGGAATTGATTTCGTAAATGATCTGGAGGTGGCGCGGCAACACGCGCTCAAACAGCGGCACGCTCCAGCGCTCGAGCGCTTCCGGCAGCAGCGTGTGGTTGGTATAGGCGAAGGTCGCGTTAATGATCGCCCAGGCGCGCTCCCAGAGGAAGCCCTCCTCGTCAACGAGGATGCGCATGAGCTCGACGATCGCGATCGCGGGATGCGTATCGTTGAGCTGCACGGCGACCTTGGCGGAGAAATTATCCCAGGAGTTGCCGCTGGTGCGCAGGTGTCGGCGGATGATGTCCCGCAACGAGCAAGCGACGAAAAAATACTGCTGCACGAGCCGCAGCTCTTTGCCGTTCTCCGTCTTGTCGTTCGGGTAGAGAACTTTTGAAATCGTCTCGCCCACGGCTTTCTCGCGGACGGCATCGACGTAGCCGCCGCTGTTGAACGCGGCCAAGTCGAAATCTTCGGTGGACTTCGAAGCCCAGAGCCGGAGGAGATTTACCGTCTGCGTGCCAAAGCCCGCGGTGGGAATGTCATGCGGGACGCCAAGGATGGTCTTCGTATCGACCCAGCGCGGGCGATAGTTGCCTCGGTCGTCAAAGACGTTTTCGACCCGGCCAAAGAGCCGAACCTCCTGCGTGTATTCCGGCCGGACGACCTCCCACGGACTACCGAAAATGATCCAGTTGTCGGGCGCTTCAACCTGATGGCCATCGACGAAGGACTGCTTAAACAGACCGAATTCGTAGTAGATGCCGTAACCGAGCGCGGGGTAATCCTGGGTCGCCAACGAATCCAGAAAACAGGCGGCGAGCCGGCCCAGACCGCCGTTGCCGAGTCCCATGTCGACCTCCGATTCGCGGATCTTTTCGAAGTCTTGACCAAGGCCCTTCAGCGCCGCTTCCGCCGCCCCGAGCAGTCCGGTCGCCAGCAAGTTGTTGCCGAAAAGCCGACCCATCAGATATTCAAGCGAGAAATAATAAATGCGGCGGACGTTCTGTTCGTTGTGCACCGCTTGCGTCGCAATCAGGCGCTCATGAATGGTATCGCGTACCGCGAGAGCTGTGGCGACCCACCAGTCCCGGGACGTGGCCGTCGACGGGTGGCGGGCTAACGTCGAAGTGAGGTGACGCAGGATCAATGACCGGAGAACGGCGTCGGGCGCATCCGCGCGCATCCGGCCGGCCCGAGCGGACACGGGTTCAGCAGGAGCAGGGGTCGGAGCTTTGAGCTTAGCGGCAGATTTGGCCATGAGGTAGAAGGTGCAGGTGTAACAAGATTCGTCCCAGCGTGGGGCGTCAGCCAGAAGTTAATTTTCGGCGACGGGCCTACTTCTGGAAGCGGCGGGCAAGCTCGCTGTGGTTGATCTCGATGAACGTGGGCCGGCCCGAAGGACTGGTGAGAGGCGTTGGGGTGGCAAAAAGTTCGCCGAGTAGGCTGCGCAACTCGACCTCGCCGGGCGAACCGGGAAGCCGCACGGCCTTCGCGGCCGCGAGCCGGGCGAGTTCGGCCCGAGCCAGGGCGAGATTGCCCTCGGGCAGGCGGCCGTCACGGAGCGCGCCCAATACGTCGCGCAAAAAAGGCTCGGCATCGGCTGGCTCCATCCAGGCCGGGATTCCTTCCACGCGAAAAAAATTTCGGCCAAATTCCGCCAACTCGAAGCCGTGCCCGTTGAGAAACTTCAACCAGTCGAGAAACAAAGCCGTTGCGATCGGATCGAGCTCAAGCGGCACTGGCAGTAACAACCGTTGGCTCGGCACCGCGCCCTCCGAAAACTGCGCCACCAACCGATCGAACCACACGCGCTCATGGGCCGCGCGCCGATCCAGCAGCACGAGCCCGGCCTCCGTCTCAAACAGCGCATAACTCCCGTGCGCCAGCCCAACGAAACGCCAATGCAGGTTCTGGATCTTGGGCGCCGGATTCACGGTGGGCGCCGCCGGCAAGGGCGGGGCCGGCGGCAACATCGCCGGACGCTCCGTCCCACGTACCAACGGCGGCGGCCAAACTGCCGGAGCCGCAGCAGGGCGAACCGCCTGTGGCACCACGAGCGGAGCGAGCCCGGACGGCAAGATTGCCGGCCCTGCCGTGGTCGACGGCGCGATTGGTCCGCCGAGCTCCCGCAGGCGCTGCAGCACACTGCGAATGACGAAGCTCCGCACTTGCGGCTCGCTGCGGAAGCGAACTTCGCGTTTCGCCGGGTGCACATTCACATCCACCGCCGCCGGATCGCAGCCGAAAAAGACAAAGGCCAGCGGGTAACGGCCTTTGGGCAGGGACTCGTGATAGCTCTCAATCAACGCGTAGTTGAGCGTGCGACTGTCCACGGGCCTGCCGTTCACAAAGACAATCATCTCATGGCGCGTCGCCCGTCCTACGCCCGGTCGGCCAATCAAGCCCGAGAGTTTCAAACCAGATTCCGAGCTCTCAATCGGGACGACGGCATCGGCCACTTGCCGACCGAAGATTTCCTCCACTCGCTCGACGAGCGTGGTGCATTCCGGGGAACGAAAAATCTCACGGCCGTCTTCGATCAGGGTGAAAGCTACCCGCGGACTCGCGAGCGCATACAGCCGCACACATTGCACGATGTGCGCCGCCTCGGTCTGGTCCGTCTTGAGGAATTTGCGCCGAGCCGGAACCGAGTTGAAGAGATGCGTCACCTCGATACGCGTGCCGACCGGCCGGCCGCACTCGCGCACATGGACGAACTTCCCTCCGTTGACCAAAATCTCCGTGCCCGCGTCGCGGTCGGCGGGGCGCGTTTGCAGCTCAAAGCGCGCAACGCTGGCGATCGACGGCAACGCCTCACCGCGAAATCCGAACGTATGCAAGCGGTCGAGATCGGCCGCCTCGGCAATCTTGCTGGTGGCATGTCGCTCCAGCGCCAGCAGGGCATCATCGCGCGTCATGCCGTGGCCGTTGTCCTCGATCCGCATGAGCGCTCGCCCGCCATGCCGAAACTCGACCTCAATGCGCGTGGCCCCGGCATCGAGAGCGTTCTCGACGAGTTCCTTCACGACCGCCGCCGGCCGCTCGATCACCTCGCCGGCGGCGATCTGGTTGGCGACCCGATCGGAGAGAATGCGAACCGTGGCCATCGTCGCGCAGGGCTACTTGCGATCCGAACGCGAGGGCACGACCTCGCGGACGATACCCTTGGCGTCGATCAGATTGACGAGGTAGGAGGCAGCCCGAAACGGATTGAGCACGGCGTTGCCGATGATGATGGGATCGACGTGGGTCTTTGTGTCCTCGTGGAGCCGCGCAATCAAAACGGAGAGCACGCTGGCGACCGCGACCACGCTCGCAAAAAACCACTGGAACAAACCGACATCAACCGCCGGCACTCCTCCGGGCCCCACGCTCTTGAGCACGAGCCCCCACAGAATCGGCGCGCAGCCCCCAATGCAGGCCGTGACCGCGCCGTGCACCGAAACAAACAACACGCGCTCGTCGGCCGGCGAGATCTTCGGGAGATAGTGGAGATTCGCGATATTCCAGCACACCGCACCGAAGCCGACCGCGAAATACACCCCCCCCACGGTCACCAGACCGCCCACGATTTGCTGCAGATACAGCCAGAAAATCACCGCAGTAAAAGCGATCAGACCGAGCGCCAGCAGGAAAAACGGTTTTGCGCCCACCGCATCGATCCGCCGCCGCAACATCCAGGCCCCGGCAATGACGCCTAGGTAGCGCAATACTTCGAATTGCATGATAACACCCGCCGACAACTGCGGCCCCACCTTCAGGTAGTAGGCCGCAAAGGGCGGGATCGGCGTGGTGATAACCGCATAACCGACCGCGAGCCAAAGGTAGCGGCGGAACTCTGAGCGCGCAAACATGATCCTCGGCGTATCGCGGAGCACGGAACTCAGCGAAATCGCCGTCGGACGCTCAATGTCCGGCAGGCGCTTAAGCGAATAGTAGCTCAACGTGGACCCGATGAGCGCGATCACGTATTGAACCAACAACGCCTGATAAATCGGTAGCAGCGCGAAGAGCGCCGCACAGGCGATCAACGTCCCCACTCCGCCCACGCCGGACAAAAATTGATCCGACGCAAAATAACGACCCCGGACCGCCGGCGGCAAAAGCCCGAGCAACCACGTCGTCATCGCCGCCGCGCCAATGGAGCGGAAGAAGCAGAAAAAAAATACGCTCCAGATCAACGTCGCGACCATCCACGGCTGGCCCACCGCCGGAGCCAACATCGTCAACC
>NSIG01000066.1 GCA_002737275.1 Opitutia bacterium | reverse complement strand
CGTCGCCGCCAGAATATCGATCCCGCCGCGCAGATCCTCTAGCTGTTTGCCGTAACCCACGCCGCCGTAGACGATGGTTACGCGCAGATCGGTGAATTTGGAAAATTTCTGAAACGCTTCCTCCACCTGCAGCGCCAGCTCCCGCGTCGGCTCGAGGATCAGGCAACGCAGTTTTCCGTGGGTGCCGAGTTTCTGGATGATCGGCAAAGCAAACGCCGCCGTCTTACCCGTACCGGTCTGCGCCGAGCCGATCAGATCGCGGCCGGACAACACCACTGGGATCGCCTGCGCCTGAATCGGGGTGGGCTCGACATAGCCCATCTCCTGCACCCCAAACGCCAACGCATCCGACAGCCCGAGCTTGGTAAATGCCGTGTCCATCTTCGGCACCTCGATCGGTACCGCCGGCTTGATTGGCGCCGCGCGCGGGTGGTCGTAATTCTTGTCGATGACCGGGCGCTCCCGCGGCTCGCGGGGGCCCCGGCTGTCGCCGCGAAAATCATCCCGCCGGCCACTCCCACCGCTTTCTCCGCGACCGGCGCCGCGGCCACCACGCTCTCCACTCCGAGGCTGAAAATCTCGGCGCGGCTCACCGCTACTACCGCGGCTGGATCGGCCTTCACCGCGGCCGTCGCCATTGCCACGCCCATAGCCGCCGCGGCCTTGGCCATGCCCCTCGCCGCGACGCACTCCGTCGCCGCCTTGCCGGCGACCATCATACTCCCGCGCTGCGGGCTTTGCCGGCGTCGATGCGGCTGCGGCCGAGGCTGGTTTTTTGGCGGGGGCGATTTTTTCGCGCAACTTCGCGAGAAATTTTTTGAGCATAGGTGGCGAATTAAACAGCTGAACCTCGCGCAAATACCCCGCTTTGCAACCCCGGAGATGGCCGCGCCCATCAGAGCGTGGCCGGCATTCCGTTTGATCGCCCGATTATTTGTAACATTTAAAGCCAGCAGGCGCTCACCGCCTCACCGTTCACGTGGACCGTTCGCCGCAACCGTCTCTACACCGACGAACTCCGCGTTGCCCATCGCACCCACCCTGCGGCTTACAACCCGGTCTTTTCGGACAAGAGCCCGTCCCGCACATCAGGTCGATTCATGTGCGCGGGTGCGACCCTTCCCACCGTCTCGACTTTCAACGGCGGCTTCGACGTGCACGCCAACGGGCGCGACCGCCGCCACGCTTGCCGCGGCTCCAGCCGGCCCGGCGCCCCCGCCGACGCCGCGGGCCTTTTTCACGCCGCGTTGCTTTGCCCCGCCGGCATCACCTTTCATCTCGTTTCCGAAAGCTCATTGCAAACTCCTCTACCGCAAAGAGCGCAGCGATGCGGCCGTTCACCTCGGGCCTCGCCGGCGCGAATCACCCGCGCACGTTCTCCCTCCACCAAAAAATTCCGCCGCCTTCGCGCTTGGCACGCTGCGCCCCACGCGTGTTGATCGCATCACGCATCGCGATGAAACCGGAAATCCGCTGGCTAGCCCATCCCGCCCTCGCCCGATAGTTCAAACCGCGACCTCCGACGCACAATCACCTGATGCCCCGTCCGCCACCCACCGTCGCCGAGCTCCACGCCCTCATTGAGGCCCACCGCAAAGCCCGCCGCGTGGTGCTCGGCCATTTCATTTTTTTCATCATCTGTTGCGTGGTGATCATGATCGCCCGCCGTTACCTGAAATTTCCTCTGCAACTTTCTTGGGTCATCATCATCGCCTTTCTCGTCGCCTTCGCCGGTGACCTCGGCCGGTTCCTTTACCGCCGCTATCAACTTCAGCGCCTGCTCGCCGCCCACAATTCTTAAACCTCACCGCCGGCATCGACAGGTTTGGGGCTGAAGCCTGCACCGCCGAGGCCAATGCGACCTACCTGAGCACGCCAACGCAGCCCTCTTCGCTCCGCTCCTCAAACCGGGCGACCTCGCTGAAGGGCATTGCGTCCGCGATAAAGCCGATCGCCGGGCGCAAAAAAACGGGACCGGATTGCTCCGGCCCCGTTGCCGGGAGGGGTTTGACGAAACCTCGATTAGAGGCCCCGCAAACTCTTCTGGCTTGGGCGATATTCGAGCGTGGCGATCAGGCCCAGTGCGAGCACTGCGCCGAAGCCGAGAACGAGGTCCGCGTTGACCAGGGTAGCGAAAGAAAGCAGCAGCACGATCGCAGCGGTAGCGCTAGGGATGATCGTCGAAGCATTGATGTAGTTTTTCATAGGTTTGTCTTTGGTTGAATCCCTAACCCAAGGAGGATCAGGTCCCCTATCCTACCGCATCTCTTTCAATAGTTGAAATCACATCTAACTATTCTAATCATAGTCATAGACTATGGAACTCCACCAACTCCGCTACGTTATCGCCGTCGCTGAAACCGGCAATTTCACCCGCGCATCGGAGCGCGTAAACATAAGCCAACCATCGCTTAGCCAGCAGATAATCAATCTGGAAACCGAAGTCGGACGAAAGCTCTTCCACCGCCTCGGTCGCAAAGCAGTCCTCACCGAGGCCGGCGAAGTTTTCCTCGAACGCGCCCGCCGCATTCTGTTCGAAATCGAAAATGCCGCCAAAGAACTGGGCGATCACCCCACCTTGGAACGCCGCATCACCGTCGGCGCCATCCCGACCGTCGCTCCCTATTTGCTGCCCACGCTCATCACCCGGTGCCGGGAGCGTCACCCCAATCTGCAAATCGATGTGCGTGAGGATTTTCGCACCCATCTCACCCGGGCCGCGGTCGAGGGCGAGGTCGACCTCGCCATCGTGGCCCTGCCCGTCAAGGACGTCCGGCTCTCCATCGTGCCGCTCCTCACCGAACCGCTTTTACTCGTCGTGGCCAAGGACCATCCGCTGGCTCGGAAGCCTCGCGTGAAGGCTCCCGATCTCGCGGGCGAGACGTTCGTCATCCTCGGCACCTCCAGCTCGCTCGCGAGTCAGATCCAGCGATTCTGCGGCGACCATCACTTCGAGCCGCGCGTGGGGTTCCGGTGCGCCCAAGTCGCCACCGTGAAGGCCCTCGTCGCACTCGGCGTCGGCATCTCCATCTTGCCCCAAGTTGCGCGCGATCCGGCCGATAAAGCCAATCTCGTCTACATCGCCCTCTCCGGCGGTTCTCCCACGCGCGAGCTCGCCGTCATCCGCCATCTCCAACGCTACCAAAGCCGGGGCGCTGAACAGTTTCTCACGCTCCTCCGCGAGCGCGCCGCCGAGCTCGCCCTGCCGGCCTGACGCCACTCCACCCCCCGCGGCCAATCTCGCGGTTGCGCTTTACTCATAACGCCCGACCCTCCCCCGCTTATGTCCGCACCCGCCGCTCTCGCCGAACACCACGCGCTCTCCCCGCGGCGCGAGTCGGCGACCTTGATCGCGCTGGCTGCCGTGCAGTTCACGCATGTCCTCGATTTCATGATCATGCTGCCGCTGGGGCCGCAGCTGATGCGGGCTTTAAATCTTACACCCGCGCAATTCACCCACCTCGTCGCGGCTTACGGGCTCGCCGCCGCTCTGAGCGGTTTTGCCGGCGGTTTTTTCCTCGACCGCATCGACCGCAAGCGCGCGCTCGTCTTCGTTTATGCCGGCTTCGGCCTCGCCACTCTCGCCTGCGCCCTCGCGCCCACCCACTCCGCTTTGCTGGCCGCCCGGCTCATCGCCGGCGCCTTCGGCGGCATCTCCGGCTCTCTCGTCACCGCCATGATCGGCGATATCATTCCTCCCACCCGCCGAGGTCGCGCGATGAGCTACGTCATGTCCGCTTTTCCGCTCGCCTCCGTCCTCGGCGTTCCCCTCGGGCTGACGCTCGCCGGCTGGTTCGACTGGCACGCGCCCTTTTACCTGCTGGCCGGTTGCTCCGCGTTCATTCTGGCCTTGGCCCTCTTCGCGTTGCCCAACATCCGCACGGCCATCAAAAATCACCAGCCGATCCGCCAGATGCGTGACATCGTCACGAGCGGCATCCATCTGCGCGCGTTTGCCGTCACGTGTTTCCTCGTCATGGCCGGCGGCTGTATCATCCCATTTCTCGCCCCGTCGTTTGTGATCAACTACGGTCTCGCCGAATCCGATCTGCCCAAACTCTACGCCATCGGTGGCATCGCGGCCTTCATCAGCGCGACGATCGTCGGCCGGCTCAGCGACCGGCTGGACCGCTTGCACCTGCTGGCGGGCATCACGTTTTTCGCCGCCGTCGTCGTCCTGATTCTCACCAATCTCGAAACCGCGACTTTCCCTGTCGCCGCGGCGCTCATGGCTTCGTTCATGGTCACGATGTCCAGCCGCTTCGCTCCGGCGATGGCCATGGTCACCGACGCCGTCTCCCCCCGCTACCGGGGCGGTTTCATGAGCGTCAACTCCGCCTTGCAACAAGCCTCCGGCGGCCTCGCCAATCTCCTCGCCGGCGTCTTCATCACCACCGGCGCCGGCGGCCGGCTCGTCGGCTTCCCCGCGCTCGGGATCGCCTCGGTCGGATTCTTCGGCCTCACGCTGTTCTGCGCCGCCCACCTCAAGGCTGCCGCGCCCCACGTCGCCCGCGCCGCCAAGAAATCCGCCCCTCCGCCCCTCGCCGACCCCGCGACGTGATTCCGTTTGCGGGCGCCCACACTTCGTCTTCGTCTCCGCCCATGCTCGCCGCCACACCCGCACCCGCCGCCCTCACCCCGACCCGTGCACCCGCGCGCCCGGAGTTGCTCGCGCCCGCCGGTGATTGGGAGTGCGCCCGCGCCGCCGTCGAAAACGGCGCCGACGCCATCTATTTCGGCCTCGAGCGCTTCAACGCCCGGATGCGCGCAAAAAATTTCACGCAGGCCGATCTGCCCGCGTTGATGAAGTTTCTGCATCATCGCGGCGTCCGCGGCTACGTCACTTTCAACACCCTCGTCTTCACCGCCGAACTCGCCGACGCCGAGTCCTACCTGCGCACCATCATCGCCGCCGGGGTCGACGCCGCCATCGTCCAAGACGTCGGCATCTGCCGCCTCATCCGCGCACTCTCGCCCGATTTCCCGATCCACACCTCGACGCAGCTCACCGTCACCAGCGCCGCCGGCGTCGAATTCGCCCGCGATCTCGGGGCCCAACTCGTCGTCCTCGCTCGCGAAAATTCCATCGCCGAAATCGAAAAAATCCAGATCGCCCAAGCCGGATCGGCGCCCCCGCTCCCCCTCGAGGTCTTCGTCCACGGTGCCCTCTGCGTCGCGTATTCCGGCCAGTGCCTGACCAGCGAATCCCTCGGCGGCCGCTCCGCCAACCGCGGCGAATGTGCCCAAGCCTGCCGTCTTCCCTACGACCTCATCTCCGACGGCCAAAAAGTCGACCTCGGTGACCGCCGCTACCTGCTCAGCCCGCAAGACCTCGCCGGCCTCGACGTCCTGCCCGATCTGGTCCGCGCCGGCGTCGCCTCACTCAAAATCGAGGGCCGGCTAAAATCTCCCGAATACGTCGCCAGCATCACCCGCGTCTACCGCCAAGCCCTCGACCAGATCTGCGGCCCTTCCGCTCAAGCGCTCAGCGCTCAACTCTCAACTCTCAGCCCGGCCGCGTCCGCGGCCTCCCCCCACTACGAACTCCAGATGGCGTTCTCCCGCGGCCAATACACCGGCTGGTTCCGCGGCATCAACAATCAGGAACTCGCCCACGGCCGCTTCGGTACCAAGCGCGGCGTCTTGCTTGGCGAGATTCTCCGCGTCTCCGGTGAGACGATCACCCTCCGCCCCGCCGCCCCGCTCAAGCCCGGCGACGGCATCGTCTTCGATGCCGGCAACCCCGCCGAGCGCGAAGAGGGCGGCCGCATCTACCAGGTCGAACTGGCCCGCGACCGTTCCGGCGACACCCTCCTGCGCTTCGGCCACGGCGACATCAACTGGTCCCGCGTCCGCGCCGGCCAGCTCGTCTGGAAAACCAACGACCCCGCCCTCGACCGCGAACTCCGCGCCACCTTCGAAGGCGAAAAGATCCGCTTCACGCGCCCCATCACGCTCGAACTTCACGGCCACACCGGCGCGCCCCTCACCCTCATCGCCCGCGACACCCACGGCCACGTCGCTCAAGCCACCTCCGCCCTCCCGCTCGCCGCCGCTGAAAATCAACCGCTCACCACCGAGCGCCTGCGCGACCAACTCGGTCGTCTTGGCGGCACCCCGTTCGCCCTCGGCGATCTGCACAATCACCTCGAAGGCGCCGTCATTCTCCCCGTCAGCGAGCTCAACCGCCTCCGCCGCGAGACCATCACCGCCCTCGAACAACTCGCCGCCACGCCCCCGCGCTGGCAGCTCAGTTCCACCTCCGGACTCTCAACGCTCACCCCTCAACGCTCAACCGCTCCGGAGCCCGCGGCGCCAGAGCTCATCATCGTCGTCCGCAGCCTTGCCCAACTCGACGCCGCCCTCACCTGCCCCGGCATTACCACCGTCTATTGCGAGTTCGAAAACCCCAAACACTACCGCGACGCCGTTCAAAATTTCCGCACCTGGCAGAACGCTGGCCCAATCGAAAATCGCCAGTCGAGAATCGAAAATTCTTCAATCTGGGTCGCCCCTCCGCGCATCACCAAGCCCGGCGAAGAGTGGATTCTCAAACAGGTCCGCTCCTGCGACGCCGACGGCTACCTGGTCCGCAACTACGACCATCTCGCCTACTTCGCCGCCGACCGCAGACGCGGCGACTTCTCCCTCAACGTCGCCAATCCCCTCACCGCCGCGCACTACCTCCAGCGCCACGGCCTCGAGCGCGTCACCGCCAGCTACGACCTCAACATCACCCAGCTCGAGTCCCTCCTCCAGGCCGCGCCCGGCGCGTGGTTCGACCTCACGATTCACCAACACATGCCCATGTTTCACATGGAGCACTGCGTCTTCTGCGCGTTTCTCTCGACCGGCAAAGACTACCGCGACTGCGGCCGCCCCTGCGATACGCACGTCGTCACGCTGCGCGACCGCGTCGGCGCCGAGCTTCCGCTCAAGGCCGACGCCGGCTGTCGCAACACCGTTTACAACAACCGCGCCCAGACCGGCGCCGACTACGTCGCCCGCCTGCTCGAGCTCGGCGCCCGCAGCTTCCGCGTCGAGTTCGTCAACGAGGGCGCCGCCGAAGTCGTGCGCACCATCACGCGCTACCAACAACTCATCCGCGGCGAGATCACCGGCGCAGATGTCTGGCGCGAGTTAAAACTCCTCAACCAACTCGGCGTCACCCGCGGCCAGATGGAAACCTCGCCCCAGTTCATCGCGAAGAAAAAGTAGGGCGGCGTCTTCGACCCGCCCTTTTTGCGCAAAAACGAAATCGGCCTGAGCCAGCACGCGGGCCGGCCATTCCAAAATCGGTCCTCGCCGGCTCACCGGCCCGGCGCAACGGGTGGCGTGAGCAAGAAATCCCGCAGCCCGGCGAGGTGGTCGGTGCCGATCAAGTCCACGCCCTCGGCGCGCAACACCTGCCAGACCTCGGGCTTGTCGGGCGTAGCCCAAAATCGCAGCCGCCGCCCCTGCGCGTGCGCCTGCGCGACCAAGTCGCGGATTTTTTGACGTTCGGCGTCGGGGATTGGTCCCGTCCACTTCCAAGCCGAGACTTTTTGCCAGTTGTCGCTAATCCATGGCACCAGCTCCGCCGGGGGATTGGCGGCGAGGTCTTCGATGCGCCCGTCAAGCGCGGCGTAGCGCACCGGTTCCGCCACGAGTTCGGCGCGGGCTCGATTGCCACTGATGATGACGTTGACTGCACCGGGGCTCGCGACGCCGTTACGGTAAACGGTGAGCATCTCGGCATAGCGGCCCAGCGTCTCGTGGAGCGCGGCGTAGGTCGCGACCGCTTCGCTTTTAACATCGATCAACAGCGTGATCGTGGGACCATTCCGATAAACCCGACCGCCGTTTTCCCTGACGCGGGCGCGCAACGGATCCAGATAGAGCGCCTCCAAGGTGAGCTCGGGTTTTACGGACTTCCGATCGTGGGCGACGAGCAGGCGGCCATCCACGAGGTGGATGTCGGCCTCAATGCTGGCGAAACCACAGGCCAACGCGTCGAACAGCGGGCGCGGATGTTCATAGTCGTTGTGCGCGTGGGCGGCGAGGAGCGGTCGCGGTCCGAGATCCGCCGCGCTCGCGCTGGCCGACACCCACGAACCGAGAAATAGGGATAAGAGAAAACGCATGGAGGCACGATGCCGAGAGCCGCCCCGGAATCGAGGCCTCGTTCAAAAGTCGGCTTTGGGTAGGGACGGCTCTCCGAGCCGTCCGCCTCAGGCGACTACCCTGACTGCTACGACCCAGAGGACGCCTCGGAGAGACGTCCCTACCGCTTGATCCCACCTCAGGCAAAGCTGCCGCCTTGGCCGAGGCCGAGGGCCTTGCGGCGGGCGCGGCGCTCGGCGGCGGCGGTCTTTTCGTAGCCGCTGCGGCGGTGTTCGGCGAGCGGGTCGGCGGGGAGCTTTTGCGCCTTCCGCCACGCGGCGAGAGCCGGCGAGACATCGGTGAAGAACGCCTGCTTCAGGAGCAACTCGGCATCGACGACATTGTTTTTCGCCTGCGCGCGGCGCAGGGCTTCGTGGTCGACGAGCGCGGCCTTGGCGAAAAGTTCCTGCGCCATCACGACCGTCTGGATCATCGCCTCGATCTTGGGTTTCTCGTTGTGGCACTGATCCACCATGTAGGCGATTTTCGGAGCCTTGCCGCGATCCGCGGCGAAGGCGTGGATCTCATGGAAAATGCGGAACACCTGATACGGATCGATCGAGCCGAGCGTGAGGTCGTCGTCGGCGTAGCGGCGGTCGTTGAAATGAAAACCGCCGAGCATGTCCTCATCGAGCAGCCAGGCGACGATCTGCTCGATGTTCTGCGCGACGTAATGGTGGCCGGTATCGACGAGCACTTTGGCGCGCGGGCCGGCTTTTTTGGCGAGCAAAAAGGCCATGCCCCAATCGGCGATGTCGGTCGCGTAGAAGGCGGGCTCAAAGGGTTTGTATTCCACGAGCATGGTCTGTTTCGGGCCGAGTTTTGCGTGGAGCGCACGGAGCGAGTCTTCGAAAAATTTCTTGCGGTCGCGGATACTGCCTTGGCCGGGATAGTTGGTGCCGTCGGCGAACCAGAGGGAGAGATACTCGCTGCCGGTGCCGCTCATGAGCGCGACGGAATCGGTGCAATGCTTGAGCGCGCGGGCGCGGACGGCCGGGTCGTTGTGGCCGAAAGAACCCCATTTGTAGTCCTGATCTTGAAACAGATTGGGGTTGATAGCCCCGATTTTCACGCCGTGTTTGCGCGCGAGTTTCGCGACCGCCTTCGGGTCCTGACCGGGCTGAAAATCCCAGAGCACGTGGACGGCGACGGTCGGGCAGCAGCCGGTCAACGCATGAACCTGGCCGGCATCGGCGAGCTTGTCGTTGGTGTCGATCGCCGCGGCGTCTTGGAAAAATTTACCAAAACGGGTGCCGGTATCGGCGAAACCCCAGGAGGGCGTTTCGATCTTGAAGGTGGAAAGCGCCTCGACGGCGCGGCGGAGAAGTTTGGGGGACATCGCGGAAAACTCCCAAACGTAGTGCCGCACTGTCAGCGCAAAAAAACCCGCCAAAAAAACCGACTCCTTTGACTATTCAGTTTCGGTCGGAGGGAGAGGCAAGCGGAGGAGTAACCACGCCCCCACCGCCAACCCGAGACTCAGCAAAATAAACCAATCGCCGTGATCCGTATAAAAGCTCGTGCGTCCGATCCAGCGGGAATCGCGCATCACCGACGTCACTTCGGCGCCGCGAAAGTAGATGCGCTCGTTCGCATCGCGCATCGTGAAGCGAGCGTTGCCAAACTCGTCGATCCAACCGCTCCAGCCGCCGTTGCCGCAGCGCAACAACGGCCGGCGGTTTTCGATCGCGCGCAGCACCGCATGCGCGGCGTGTTGGTAGGCGGCGCCGCCCTCGCCGAACCAGCCGTTGTTGGTGGCCACCACGAGTACATCGGCCCCGGAGCGCACGCTTTCCCGCGCCAGTTGCGGAAAAATGTCTTCGTAGCAAATCAGCGGACCAAACACGGTCGCCTCACCGCGGATCGACACCAACAGCGGTGCCGCATCCGTGCCGCGTTCGAAGTCTTCACCAATGGGCACAAACTTCTTTAACCAGCCCAAGACGGGGCGGAACGGGACAAATTCGCCGAAGGGCACGAGCTTTCGTTTCGCGTAGTAGGCGTCTTGCAGCCCTTGGTCGGGCGTGACGAGGAAGGCGCCGTTAAACCAGCGCTCGATTGGCGCGCCCCGGTCTTCGATTGCGATCGAGCCCAGCAGCAGCGGCGTCTTGGCGCGCTGCGCGAGCGACTCGACGAAGCCGCGCACGTTGGAATCACCGCGCACCGCCCACGGCGTGACGGCCTCGGGCCACAGGATCAGATCGGGCCGGGTAATCGCGGCGGTGAGGGTCGTCTTCTCCAGCGCTTCGAGAATCCCCGGAGCCTTGGCTGGATCCCATTTCACGTCTTGGGCAATGTAGGGCTGCACAAAGGCGAACCGCCCCAGCAACGTCTGGAACGGTGCGCGGTTAAACGTCTCCTGCACGTGCGTGCTAAGGGCCACAAGAAGCAAAAACACCGCGAGGAAAAACTCTTGGCTGCGCTTATTGAGGCCCGTCACGCCCTCGCGAAACAGCCGGTGCGCATAAGCGGCAAACCCGATGTTCATGCCGACCAGCACGAAGGCCGGTCCGGCCTGCCCGGTGTAGGCGGCGAGTTGCAACACACTCACCCGTTCCCACTGGCTGGCTGCCAGCGGCAACCAGGGAAAGCCGCTGAGCACAAACGTACGCAGCCACTCGTTCATGCCCCACAGGCCCGCCAGACCGAGCAACACCGCGAGTCGCACCATCGTAGGCCGGCCGATCATGCGGGGCATCGCCCACCACACCGCGAGAAACCACAGGCCCACCCACACGCCGATAAACGGTCCGAGCAGCAGCAGTCCCGCCCACGTGACGTTGTGCAGCCAACCGAAGAGAACGGTCCACGCCACGGCCTGCGCACCGAGCATCGTCGCCGCGTAAAGCCGGAAGCTCGGACGCCGATAGGCCCAGTAAATCCCGGGCACCAGACAGGCATAGGCGAGCTCCGGCGTCTTAAACGGCGGGAACGCCAGCACCGTCAGCCCAACCGTGAAAACGAAGACCACCGCCGCCGCGGCGTAATTGACGTGAGTCTGCCAGAACGACGGCTTGGGATCGTAAGGATCCGCCTCGGGCGCTGTCTCCTCCGGGCTCACGCGCCGTGGCAGTTCTTGAATTTTTTGCCGCTGCCACACGGGCACGGATCGTTGCGACCGACTTTCGGCGCGTCGCGGCGAATCGTGATCTTGGGCAACTGAACCTCCGGCTCGGGTGCGGCCTCGGGCGCCGCGGCGGTGCCGCCGCCCGTCACAGTCGTATTGGTCTGCAAACGCGGGGCCGCCGGAGCGTCGGTCGGACCGACGGCGCGGGCCGTGCGGCTAAGCAGGGAGAGCATGTTTTCAAAGCTCTCGATGTTGGACGCACTGCGGAAAAGACCCGTGCAGATCTGGAGCCGCACGTTGTTCATGAGCTCCTCAAAATATTTGTAGGCCTCGCTTTTGTATTCCACGAGCGGATCTTTCTGGCCGTAGCTACGCAAGCCGACGGACTGACGGAGATTTTCCATCTCCGTGAGATGCTCCTGCCAGTGGTGGTCGATGGCGTTGATTACGACATAGCGCTCGAGCGAGCCGAGCGCCTCGGGAATCTCGACCGACTCTTTTACGCCATAGGCCTGTTTGACGCGGTCCAAGAGTTTGGCGGTGAGCGCCGCGACGTCGTTGCCGGTGAGTTCCGCCGTCGTGATGGCGATCGGGAAATGAGTGTTGAGCCAGCCGACGAGGCTCTCGGTGCCGCCGGCAGTCGCTCCGACCTTTTCACCAAAGCCCGCGACGGCGAGGCGGGTTTCGATCTCTTCGGTCACCTGTTCAAAAATGATCTCCTTCGGCCGGTCGGCGTGGATCGCGGCGTTCCGGATGCCGTAGATGACTTCGCGCTGCTGGTTGAGCACGTCATCGTATTGCAGCAGGCGTTTGCGGACGGAGAAGTTTTGCTGCTCCACCTTCTTCTGCGCGCTTTCGATGGAGCGATTGAGCCACGGATGCTCCAACTCCTCGCCTTCCTGCATGGAGCCTTCCATGAGGCGCGAGGCGAGATTGCCCTGCAAAAAGAGCCGCATCAGCTCGTCTTCGAGCGACAGGAAAAACTTCGTGCGGCCGGGGTCGCCTTGGCGGGAGCAACGACCACGGAGCTGGCGGTCGACGCGCCGGCTCTGGTGACGCTCGGTGCCGATGACCATAAGGCCGCCGAGATCGCGGACGCCCTCGCCAAGTTTGATGTCGGTGCCGCGGCCGGCCATGTTGGTGGCGATGGTGACGGCACCGCGTTGGCCGGCACGGGAGACGATCTCGGCTTCCTGCTGGTGGAATTTGGCGTTGAGGACGGCGTGGATCACACCGGTGCGCTTCAACATGCGCGAGAGCACTTCGGAAGACTCGACGCTCACGGTGCCGACCAGCACGGGTTGGCCACGCTTGTTGGCTTCCTCGATTTCTTTGACGGCAGCGGTGAACTTGTCGCGGCGGGTCTTGAAAATGGAATCGTTGCGATCGACGCGGATGCACGACTGGTTGGTCGGGATGACCTGCACGGCGAGGCGGTAGATGTCCTGAAACTCGGTGGCCTCGGTCTCGGCGGTGCCGGTCATGCCCGCGAGTTTTTCATACATGCGGAAGTAGTTTTGGATCGTGATCGTCGCGTAGGTGCGGGTCTCGCGCTCGATCATGACGTTCTCCTTGGCCTCGACGGCTTGATGGAGTCCGTCGGACCAACGGCGGCCGGGCATGACGCGGCCGGTGTTCTCGTCGACGATCATGACCTTGCCCTCTTGGACGACGTATTCGACGTCCTTTTCGTAAAGCGAATAGGCGCGGAGGAGCTGGGAAATGGCATGAATCTCCTCGGAGATCTCGGCGTAGCGCGTCTGGGCGGCGAGCTTCTTGGCTTCGCGCTGCTCGGGAGCGAGGGCTTCCTTTTCGAGATCGGAAAACTCGGTCGCGAGGTCGGGCAAGACGAACGCATCGGCGTTGTCGGGGCGGATCTGCGTGCGGCCGATCTCGGTGAGGTCGGCCTGGTGCTGGCGCTCGTCGACGACGTAGAGGAGGTCTTCCTTGACGCGATAAAGCTCGGCCTTGTTCAGGTCGGAGTTGAGGTCGGTCTCAACCTTGTCGAGGAGCTTGCGGTAGTCGGGCGTCTCGAGGAGGCGGAGGAGCTGCTTGTTGTTGGGTCCACCCATTTTCACCTGAAGCATCTTGCGCGCGGCTTGGTCGCGGTCTTCGGCGGTCGGCGTGGGCTTTTCGAGCAGCGCCATCGCGTCGGAAACGAGCCGGTTGCAGAGGCGGGTCTGGTCGTTGACCAGTTTTTCGATGGGCGGCTTGATGCGCGTAAAGGGCTGCTCGCGCTCGATCGGCGCGGGGCCGGAAATGATGAGCGGCGTGCGGGCCTCGTCGACGAGGATGGAGTCGATTTCGTCCACGATGCAGAACCAGTGGTCGCGCTGGACTTGGTCTTCTTTGCGGGTGGCCATGCCGTTGTCGCGGAGGTAATCGAAGCCAAACTCGCTGGCGGTGCCATAGGTGATGTCGCGGCCATACATCTCGCGGCGGAGATCGGGCGACATCTGTTGCTGGATACAGCCGACGGAGACCCCGAGGAAACTGTAGAGGTGCCCCATCCACTCGGAGTCGCGGCGGGCGAGGTAGTCGTTGACCGTCACGAGCTGGGTGTTGCGACCGCAGAGCGTGTTCAGGTAGAGCGGCAACGTTGAGACGAGGGTCTTGCCCTCGCCGGTCGCCATCTCGGCGATTTTGCCTTCGTGGATCGCCATGGCGCCGATCAGCTGGACGTCGAAGTGCACCATGTCCCAGGTGAGCTCGTGTTCGCAGACGATAACTTTTCGACCCTTCATGCGGCGAGCCGCGTTTTTAACGGTGGCGAAAGCCTCGGGGAGCAACTCAGCGAGAGCGGCTTTCTTGTCGGTGGCGGCGGCGATGCGCGCGCGGAACTCGTCGGTCTTGGCGCGGAGCTGCTCGTCGGTGAGAGCCTGGTAGGTCAGCTCGATTTCATTGATGCGCGCAACGATCGGACGGCACTTTTCTAGGAACTTGCGGTAGTGGCGGCCGGAAAACTTTTTGAAGAGAAACGAGAGCATGAGCTGGCCGAGACGCTAGGTGCGGCTCGGACCTTGGCAAATGGCAAATCTACCCGCGCCGGCCCGCGCCGAAGTAGTCAGGGACGCGGAGTTTGCCCTTCAAATTTGGCCCAATCCTTAACCAACGCCTGCACGACCGGCGAGCCGACCCGATGGGCGGCTTCAAGGGCCGGAATCATCCCCTGATACTCGGCCACCATGCTGGCGGCGGCGCTTTGGCCGGTCGGAGGCATCGAGAAATTACTGCCGGTCCTCAGGATCAGCACGCGCTGGAAATCGACCCGCCCCATTCCGGCAAGGCGGGTCAGGGCGTTGGCGATGCCGTGGTCCTCCATGTTGGTCATGGCGGCGCGGCCCGCGCCCTTGGTGTAAAGCGCCGTCCAGTTGTCCGCCCACGTTTGCATGACCGCCCCGTGCCAATAACGACAGGACGCAAAACTATCACCAAGCATGACTTGGGGCGGACGCGAGCCGGCCGGGAAATCACGGTAAAGCGCGCGATGCTTCTGCGCTTCCGGCGAGTCGAGGAGCGCGACGTCCTTGGTCAGCGCGAAGGCCCAGGCGACGAGCGTGGGGTTGAGGGTCCACGCCATCGGCTTCGGAGCCCAGTCGGGGATCACCGGCTTGTCTTTGGGGCTCTTGTTGCCGAGCGCCATGATGCCGTAGGGCCAGTCGGCCGGAGCCTCACGCGAGTCGATTTCGTAGGCGATGTCACCGTCGATCACGTGTCGCGCCCAAGCGGCGCTGCCCTCAGAAGCGACCTGCGGATTCACCCCGGCGATGCCGTTGATCAACCAGTAGGTTTTGGAGAGATCAAATCGCGGATCGAGGCACAGAGCCATGATTTGCACGCCCGCGCGCACCGTGGTGCCCGAGACGACGCCGTAAACGCCTTGGCCGTTGAATCGCACGGGACGATCGAGCCCGGGCACGGTGAGCGTCTGCGTGAGTTTCTCGCGCTCCACCCAGAATTGGAACTCGCCGGGCTTGTCCCCGGTGTCGGCACCGATCTCAAACGTGGCCATCACAATCACTTTTGGCCGGATCAGGCCTGCCGCCCGCGCCGTGGGCGTCGCGAAAGCAACGAGGGCGAGAGCGACCAACAGCGGGGAAAACACGCGGCGATTCATCATAAAGGATCAGTTGCAGCTAACGTGCCAAAGCGGGTGGGCACACCGCACCGTGCCGGGCGCACTCTTCGGCTCAGACCCGCGGCTTGAAATACGCGATCGTGCGCGCGAGGCCTTCCTCGAGCGGCACTTTCGGCGTCCAGCCGCCGAGGACTTTCTGCGCCAAGGTGATGTCGGGGCGGCGCTGCTTTGGGTCGTCGGCCGGCAGCGGCTTGTAAACGATCTTCGACTTTCCGCCGACGAGTTTGAGCGTGAGTTCGGCGAGCTGGAGCATCGTGAACTCACCGGGGTTGCCGAGATTGACCGGACCCACCGTCTCGGTCTGCGCCATCAGCCGGAGCCAGCCTTCGATGAGATCGTCCACATAGCAGAACGAACGCGTCTGCGAACCGTCGCCGTAGATCGTGATGTCCTGCCCGCGCAGGGCCTGGACGATGAAGTTGGAGACGACGCGCCCATCGGCTTCATGCATCCGCGGACCATAGGTGTTAAAAATGCGGACGACGCGGATATCGACGCCGTTCTCGCGGTGGTAGTCGAAAAACAACGTCTCGGCGCAGCGTTTGCCCTCGTCGTAGCAGGAACGTTTGCCGATGGGATTCACGTTGCCCCAGTAGCTCTCGGGCTGAGGATGCACGGCCGGATCGCCGTAGACCTCGCTCGTGCTGGCCTGAAAGACCCGGGCCCGCACACGCTTGGCGAGACCGAGGCAATTGATCGCGCCCATGACGGAGGTCTTGGTCGTCTTGATCGGGTTGAACTGGTAGTGCGGCGGCGAGGCGGGGCAGGCGAGATTGTAGATCTGGTCCACCTCGAACTTAAACGGATCGATCACATCATGCCGCACGAACTCAAAACGCGGGTGTTGCAGGAGGTGGGCGATGTTCTGTTTCCGACCGGTGAACAGGTTATCGATGACGGTGACGTCATGATCGTCCGCGATGAGGCGGTCACAGAGATGGGAGCCGAGGAAACCGGCGCCGCCGGTGACGAGAATACGCATGGAGAAAAAGGTGAGAGGCCGAGTAAGCGTCAAACGTAGCGACTTGGCGAGATTCAGATTTGGCGTGCGCAGGTTTGGACTGCCGCGACCGGCCAACGGTTCGTCAGCCCGGCGCTGAGTTAACCAAAGAAAACTCGGCCTATTCGCCGCGCAGTTCGGGCTCCGTTTAGCCGCCAGGAACCCTCCGAGCCTCGAAAGGCGGCCTCGCATGCCTTTCAATTTGATCGTGTTCTTTTGAACACTACTCGGCACGCCCCTCCCATCTATCATCGACCGGGTCTCAACCGGCTCTTAAAGGCGGTTCGCACCCGCCCAACCTCCAAATCACCCTCCGAGAATGGTCTGCGCCCGCTTCCGCCCTCGCCAGCCCCGCGATTCACTTTGCGATCGTGCGCGGATCGAGGCCCCGCCCGAGTTCGAACTTCGCTCCGACCGCCGCCACCACCGCGTGGGCCCGGTCCAGGCCGAGATCGGCGCGCAGGCGGTAGACGACTTCAATGCCGGTGCAATGGGCTCCGAGCAGGTGATCCAACCCGAAGCCGCGCAGTTTCTCGGCCGTCCACTTCAGCGTGTCTTCCTTTGCATTGAACAAATGCACGCCGCCAATCAGCGCATGCACCCGCACCGGTCGCACCGCCGTCCGGGCGTGCTCAATCGTGTTGATCACGCCGGCGTGGCCGCATCCGGTAAGCACCACGAGCCCCTGCGCGGTGTCGAGCACGAGTGCCATGTCCTCCGGCAGATTGTCTTCCGCCTCGCCCGTCGAGGTGGTAACAAGGCGGCTGCCGCTCCAATTGCGTTCGGGATATTTCCGCGGCACCGGACCCGTCAACCAAACGCCGGGGTAAAGCTGCACGGGCTGCGCGTGGCTCACAAACTTCCCGCCGGTCGCCTCATATTCGCCTTTCAGCGCGACCATCGAAAGATCCTTCACGCGCGGCACGCTGCTGCTGCGGGGAAGAAATATCCCTTCGCCCACGTGCGTGCGCGCGAGTGCGGCGGGCGTTTTCTCCATCACCGATTTGCGCAAGGTCATGAATCCGCCGGTGTGGTCCCAGTGCGAATGACTCAGAATCACGTCCGGCACCGTCGAGAGATCGACGCCGAGCGAGCGCGCGTTCCTCAAGACCACGTCGGTCTTCGCTCCGGTGTCGAAGAGAATGCGGTGCCCGTCTGCTTCCACCAACGCGGCGAAACCCCACTCGCCCAGTTCGTCACCGTCCGCGAGCATCGTCGAGAGCACGGTGATTTTGAGAGCCTGCACGCGGCCGCCGTCCGCGGCGTGGGCCGTCACCAGCGCAGCCCATCCCATAAGTCCGATCGCCACCAAAATTCGGCCGAAGTTTTGCATGGCCGCACCCAATCGGATTTTTCCGCGCGGGCCAGCGTTAAGTCGCCCGCCCGCGGTTGAACCGGGCCGCGCGTCGCCGCCGTCCGCGACGAATTTCCTGATTAAACCCACTCCCCGAAAAATCCAGTTGCCCATCAATTCGCCACCCGCGCCCGCGCTCCGGTTTCGTAGCGCTCGACCCACGCGCGATGCCATACCCCGTAGTCGCCCGCCTCGATGTGCGCCCGCGCCTGCGCCATCAGGTCGAGGTAAAAATGCAGATTATGCAGCGTGCAGAGCGTCGCCGCCAACATCTCGCCCGCCATCAGCAAGTGCCGCAGATAAGCGCGCGAAAAATTGCGGCACGTATAGTTGTCGAGGCCGGCGACGATGGGATTCGGGTCGGCGCGATGTTTCTCGTTCTTCAGGTTGATCGGCCCGTCCGGCGTAAAGACGAGGCCGTTGCGTGCGACGCGGCTCGGCAGCACGCAGTCAAACATGTCCACCCCGAGCGCCACCATCTTCAAGAGCTGCGGCGGCGTGCCCAGACCCATCGTGTAGCGCGGTTTGTCCGCCGGCATAAAGGGCGTGCTCGCGCCCACTTGTTTCAACATCTCCGGCTCTGGCTCGCCCACACTCACGCCGCCCACCGCATAACCCGGAAAATCCAGCGCCGCTAACGACTCGGCGGCCTCACGCCGCAGATCATCAAACGTCGAGCCTTGGACGATCGCAAAAACATGGTGCCCCGCGCCGAGAAATCCGTTGTCGGTGGCGATCTGCTTGCACTGCTGCGCCCAGCGGTAGCTCCGCCCGACCGCCGCCGCACACGCGTCGCGTTCGCACGGCCACGGCGGGCACTCGTCGATCACCATCGCGATGTCACTGCCTAGATTTTGCTGGATCGACATGACTTCTTTCGGCCCGAGAAACAGCTTCTTGCCGTCGAGGTGGGACTGAAACGCCACCCCGTCCTCCCGGATGTCGCGCAACTTCGCCAGGGAAAACACCTGAAACCCGCCACTGTCAGTGAGGATCGGCCCGTCCCATCCCATGAACTTATGCAACCCGCCCAAGTCGCGGATCACCTCCGAAGTCGGCCGCAGATTGAGGTGATAGGTATTCCCCAAAATGATTTGCGAGCCGATATCCTTCAAATGCTCCGGCGTGAGCGACTTCACCGTACCCTGCGTGCCTACCGGCATGAAGATCGGGGTCTCGATCATCCCGTGCCGAGTCCGTAAAAGCCCGCGGCGGGCGGCGGTGACTGTGTCCGTCTTTAACAGTTGAAAGTGTTCGGTCATCGCGAGCTCCACCCTACCCGCACGCTTGACCCCGATGTCAATCCGCGAGGTAATCTCCTTTCAAACCGTGCTGCTCGTCATCGATAACTACGACTCTTTCACGTTCAACCTCGTCCAATATTTCGGGCAGTTGGGCGTGGCCCAACGCGTCTTCCGCAACGACCAGATCACGCCCGCCGAGGCCCTTGCGCTCAACCCCGACCGCATCCTCATTTCCCCCGGCCCCTGCTCCCCCGCCGAGGCCGGCGTTTCCCTCGAAATAATCGGTGCCTTCGCGGGCAAAAAGCCCATCCTCGGCGTCTGCCTCGGCCACCAGTCCATCGGCCATTTTTACGGCGGAAATGTTGTCCGCGCCGGCCGTCTCATGCACGGCAAAACATCCCCGATCTTGCACAAAGATACCGATGTTTTTCGCGGGATGCCCCAGGGCTTCGCCGCCACCCGTTACCACTCGCTGCTCGTGGACCGCGCGACCTTCCCCGCCGCACTTGAAATCACCGCAGAAACCGCCGAGGGCGAGGTCATGGGCCTCCGCCACCGCACGTTGCCCATCTGGGGCGTGCAATTCCACCCCGAGTCCATCGCGACCGAGGGCGGTATGACCATTTTGAAGAATTTCCTTTCGCTCAACTGACCATGCGCTGCCCCAAATGCACCTCCATCGAGGACAAGGTCACCGATTCCCGCATCGCCAAAGAGGGTAACACTATCCGCCGCCGCCGCGAATGCCTCGAGTGCGGCCACCGATTTTCCACGACCGAAACTCTCGTCCGCGACGGCATCATCGTCATCAAGCGCGACGGCCGCCGCGAAGAATTCGACCGCGAGAAACTCGTCCGCGCCGTCGGCGCCGCCTGCCACAAACGCCCGGTCGATCTCGAGCAGATCACAATGCTCATCGAGGACGTGGTGGACTCCGTCGAAGCGGAGTTTGAAAGCGAGATCCCGTCCCGCGCCCTTGGCCTTGGCGTCATGCAACGCCTCCGCAACATCGACCAGGTTGCCTACGTCCGCTTCGCCAGCGTTTACAAAGAATTCCGCGACGTCGCCGAGTTCGTCGAAGAGGTCAGCAGCCTCGGCAAACCGACGAAATGAAGCGCACCCGCGACGACCTGCGTCGCCTGCACTTCATCAACGAGCTCTTCGCGACCGTCACCGGCCGGGACCTCTACCTCGCCGAGCAGATCAAGACCGCGATCACCTTCAGCCTCGGCGAACTCGAAGCCCAGACCGCCGAGCATCCTGAGTTTGCCGCGACCTTCGATGCGGCCTTCAACACCGCCGCCGCTCGGTTGCTCGCGAAACTCTTCGGTGATCTTCCGCAACACGGCTTTTTCCATTGGGACGCCGCCGCCACGCCCCACGCTGCGACGCCGCTCTTTACCCGCGCCGGCATCATGACCGGCCTGAAGCAGCTCGCGCCCTACCGCGAATCGACGTTGCTCGTGACCAACCTCCGCCCCGCTCTGCTCCCGCCGGCCAAACGCGCCACCCCGCGCCGCGAGCGCGACTACAACGAGGCTCTCGCCTTCATCCGCGAACTCACCGCCGCCCGCACCGCCCGTACGGCAAGCCTGCAGTTGCTCTTTATCTAGGTCTTTGCCCCGGACACCGACAGGAAACCAACAGTGACTCCTAGTTCGCGTCACTAATTTGGCACAAAGCCATAAGCTGCCGAGCACTTATTCATTAGTCAGTGTAACGGATTTTCAATTACAACCTGTTTACCGAGTCGAATGAAACCGCGACGCAGAGCACGCGTCTACGGAATTATGGTAATCAGCATCCATGTTCCGAAATGCGCCGGCACGAGTTTTCGAAATGTGCTTTCCGATCAATTCGGCTCACGGCTTTGGTTGAACTACGGCTCGATCTTTACCGAGGCTGATTTCCGTCCCGAGCTGATTCCGGAGAACACAGCGTGCATTCACGGCCATTTTCTCGGCGACGCCTTCGATTCCTTCGTTCCCCGGCCCCACTATATGACTTGGGTCCGGCATCCGGTTGATCGCGTAGTCTCGAATTACTATCACTGTCTGCGCAGCCCCGATCTGCGCGACGACTGCTGCCGACGCTTGCACGAGGAGAAACTGAGTCTCCGCGCCTTCGCGGAGTTGGACTGGATGCAAAACCTCGCCACGCGTTACCTCGCGGGGAAAGCGATCGAGACGTTTAATTTCGTCGGTATCGCCGAACGCTTCGATGAATCGCTGCTCCTGCTCGGTCGCGCCTTTGGTTGGGCGACTCCGCCCTGCGGCCCCCGTGAGAACACGAACCCAGATCGGCTGACGCCGAGCTACCCGCTTTCGTCGGCCGACTATAACCACCTGCTCGCCCACAATCAGCTGGATCTAACGTTCTACCGGACCGCGATCGCTCGATTGGGCGACGCGCTCAAGGTCGCCGCCGCGCGATCTGCTTAACCTCCGCTTCGGGATCCGCCTCGCAGGACGTTCAAAGCAAACTCCCGCAATCGTTCGGCCGACGCTTGGACCGGCTCCGAACCGGTGGAAAGCACACAATCACAACGGTCGGGCCGTTCAAACGCAGAGCCGACGCCGGTCAACTGAGTCACGGTTCCGGCGGCAGCTCGAGCATAGAGCCCCTTCACATCACGCTGCTGGCAGACCGCCAAAGCCGCGTCGGCATGAATCCATGAGATTCGATCTGGGCCGATGAGTCTTTCCACCGCGCGGCGCTGCACCCCCAAAGGCGTGATAAAGGCGGCGATCACCACTAAGCCGCTTTCCACC
>NSIG01000065.1 GCA_002737275.1 Opitutia bacterium | reverse complement strand
AAGACATTTGAAGCTACGCCCGCTTCTCGCCCTCCTCCTTGTCTGGCTCGCTGCCGGCACCTCTGCCATCGCGCAGTCCGCCGCACCCGGCTCAATCGCGGGCCGCGTGTTCGACGCCAATCGCTCTTCCGCGACCGCGCCGCCGCACTCTCCTCGGCCGCCGTCTCGACCGATGGCGGGGAACTAAGTCCCCACGTCAACACCCGCCTCGACTACGCTAGCGGCTACGCGTCCTATCGCCGTGACGAAGTGTGGTGGCAAAATGTCGTCGCCCAATACGACGAGTCCGTCCGCCAGATCGTCGCCGCGTGCCGCGCCGCGGACGTACCCGTGCTGCTCGTCCGTCTCGGCTCCAATCTGCGTGATTGCCCACCCTATAAATCTGAACACCGCGCCGGCCTCGCCCCCGGCGCAGAGGCCGACTGGCAGGCCGCGTTCGATCTCGCGACCGCCAGCGAAAGAACTGATCTGCCGCGCGCTTTGTCCTTTTACCAGGAAGCCGCCGCCATTGATTCCGACTACGCTCTCTTAAATTTCCGCATCACGCGCACGCTTGATCGGTTGGGCCGCGCGACCGAAGCGCTGCCGTATTTCGAACGGGCCAAGGACACCGATATCTGTCCGCTGCGCATCACCGCACCCCTAGAACACACCCTCCTCCGCATCGCCGCCGAGACTGACACACCGCTCGTCGACGCCGCCCAGGTCATCGCTGCGCGCAGTCCCGACGGCATCCCCGGCAACGATTGGTATGTCGACCACGTGCATCCCACCATCGGCGGCCACCAGCTGATCGCGCGCACAATCGCCGCGCAGTTTCCCGCGCGCGGCTGGCTCCCCGCCGCCGCCGAGTGGCCGGAAGCGCAGCGCGCGAAAACTTATACGAGCCACCTCACCTCCCTCGGACCCGCGTATTTGGCCGACGGCAAGCGCCGCCTCGCGTGGCTCGAGGATTGGGCCAAACGCCAACGCCTGGCCGCCGAGACCATTCCCAACGATGCCGCCGGGTTCGCCCGTCTCGCGTTCCGTCACCTCGACCTCGGCGACGAGGCCGCCGCGCGGGACGCGCTACGCGAAGCGCTCGAGCGCGACGCCGGCGTGGCCGACCTCGTCCGCACGAGGGCGCAGGGGCTCGCTTCCCAAGGCCGCAGCGACAGCGCGGCTGCGCTGCTGCGGCAGCTGAATGAGTGTCGCGCAGCAAAAACAACACCGCATCCTCGCCGCCCGTAGACCGTAGCCCGCCTCGTGAGAGGCGGGAGCGGGAGACATCACCCTCCGGCATTTCCCGACCTCCCTGCTCTCACGAGCAGGGCTACGCCACCGGGTTCGCGCGCCATCCGTCGGCCTTTCCCCGCAATCTTTTCCCCGCAGTCTTGTCCGTCCCCGCCTCCTCAGAGCCGCGTCGTCACGCTCAAGCTCCACGTCGTCGGCTCCGTGTAGCGGTAGATGTAGTTCGGCTTGGCCAAGGCGGCGTTGAACGACGTGGAGCCAGTAATGCGGTAGCGGCTGTCACCGTTCACGAGGTCGTAAATGTTCTGCACGCCGAGGCGAAACGTGGTCTGGAATTTGTTAATACGGCGATCATAGAGCAGGTAGCCGTGCAACGGGAACGACGCCGCACCTTTGTAGCTCACGCCGTCATAAATCGCGACGTTGTAGTCGGGACCGTAGATCCCGTTCCCACCGACGCGGAGACCGCGCACCCAAGGAACTTGGTAGTCCAAAACGAAGCTGCCGGTGTAGGGCGAACTGCGCCGGCCCGCCACGGCATCCGTGAGCGTATTAGCACCGAGCACGGTGCGGGCGTTGGCGAGCACCGCGGCCGGCTCCGCCATGGTGCGGTCGCCACCGACGGCATTGGCCGCAGTGGTGCGTGCCTCGGCTGCGGCCAGGTAGGCGCGGAAGGGAGCGAAGTCCGCCTGCGCCCGCACGCGGGTCGTGGAAAACGTGAAGCGCGTCTGCAAGCCTTTCCAACGTTGGCCCTGAAGCGTGAGCTCGATGCCGCGCGACTGCTCGTTCGAATTCACGGTGCGGCGCTCGTTGTTGAGGCCGTTCACCACCTCGACGTAGCGCGGGTCGGACGGCAGAATATTGTTCGGCGTGATAAGGTCCTGAAGTTGCGTGAGGCTAAGCACGTCAGGCAGCCACGCATACGCCGCGTTCTGGCGGTGGATGTCGAAAACGCCGAGGGTGTAGGTGAGCTTCTTCTGAAACAGATCACCCTTCAGGCCGACTTCCTTCGTCTTACCGAGCACGGGGCCGATGTCGGGGCCGTAGAAGACCTGCCGCGACTGCCAGTTGAAGGACTGCGAGTTCACCCCGTAGAGGTTCATGTTGAGCGCATCCCCGCGCCACAACGCCACCGTGAGGCCGGCCATCTTACTCACCGCGGAGAGATCGAAGGTCGGGTCGTAGGTGTAGAGATCGGGCCGCTGCCACGGCATCCCCGGATGAGTGAAGTAGCCGCGGGCGTCGGTGACATAGGCGGCCTCCTTGGGGACCTTGCGCTTCAGGCTGTTCCAGCTCGCGCCGACGAGGGAATGTACGCGGCCGCCGAAGTATTCACCGGAGAGTGACGCCGTCTGCGTCTGCGAATAGCGGATGTCGACGAACGGCCCCGTGGTGGCCGTGCTCTCGTAGAGCACCGGTTTGAAGGTGGGCGTCGAGCGGATGTTCGGCAGGAGAAACTGATCCCAATAACCGGTGGTGCCGAAATTCGGGTCGTCGAGATAGGCGCGCAACCGGATGCCGTTGTTCGCGATGAGGCCAGCGCCGAGTTCGTTGGCGAGACCGGTGCGGCGCGAGTGCTTCACGTCGCGCTGCTTGAGCGCGGTAACGACGGCGAGCTGCTTGCCCCAGCGGCCGAAGTCGAAGGGATAGACGGCCGCGACGCGACCCGCATTCACGACGTTGCCGAAGACCTTGAAGGCAGCGCCGCCGATGGCCTCTTCGATATAGGGGCGGCCCGTGCTATCGACGCTCAACACGGGCGGAGTCTGGCTGGTGCCGAAGGAATTGTCGTTCCGGTCCTCGTGCTGGAACTGCTGGTTATAGGCCAGCTCGATCGCGAGTTTGCCGATGCGCTGCTCGATCGTGACGTTGGCGACGTTGAAGGTACGGTTGTTGTAATCGACCGTGCCGAGCATGTTCGTGTATTGGTCGAAGCCGTTGAAAGTCTTCTGCGTGCCATTGGGCAGGCGCACGGCCCGCGTCTGACCCTGCAGGAGCGAGACTTGGCTGCCGGAGGGACCGCTGCGATCGATCGCGAGCGGCGGGTTGGTGGCGGTGCGGTAGAGAATTTCCCCGTCGGAGGTATAATACCACTGGTTGTTCGTAGCGAAGCCGCGGCCGGCCGCAGCGACGTCGTTGATCGCCAGGGCGCTGTCGGCGCGCACGCGGTTCGTCACGCCGCGCTCCAACTCCACGCGGATCGCCGTGGTCTTGAACGGCTCGTAGGTGAACGCGAGATCGGCGGCGCGGAACACGTCGTTCGTGCCCTTCACGTAGGTCTTGTTGCGGCGGTTCACGAGGTTCATCCGGACAAAGAAATTGTTCGTCACCTTGCGGTTGACATCGAGCTGCACGCGGTAGGCCTCGTAAGAGCCGTAGCTGGCGAACACCTCCTCCATGTTGCGCGACCGAGCGCGCTTCGTGTAGATCGTGGCCTGACCGCCCGGCTGGGAATCGCCAAACATCAGGGAGTTCGAGCCCTTGTTAAAATCGAAGCGCTCGACGTTGTAGGCATCGGAGGGGACATACCACGTGAAGAAATTGCGTGAGCTCCCGCTGCCCCCGAGGCCGCGGTAGGTGATGCGATCGTCGTTGCGCGACTCGAGCCGCGGCGTGACGTTCACGCCCGACACAAACTGCGCCGCGTCTTCCATGTTGAACGCCCCGAGGTCGCGCATGAATTCAGCGGTGATGACATCGACCGTGACCGGGAGCTTGGCCAGCTCCTGGTTCGTCCGGCTGCCGATCAGCGTCGTCGTCGCCAGCCAAGATTTGTCGTCAGTGTCGGAGACCGTGAAGGGCGAAAGCGCAATGACCTCTTCGGACACGCGCGCGTTGGCTGGCTGGGCGCCCTGCGAGCGAGCGCCCACGGCGACGATAACGGCAGACGCCAAGAAAACACGAAGAGGACTCATAGTAGGTGTGGGTTGGGAATCAGGCGGGCGAGCGCGCGGCTGGGCGCTCGCGAAGGTCGCACAAGATGGAAAAGCGCACGCGTTTGTCACGCCCTACGTGAGCTTTCCCCAGACCGGTCGCGCGTTTCGTGGCCCGACCCTCGAAAAACACGGGTGACGTCGCCGCGTTTTCCGTGCGACCTTAGTGCCCACTCACCCCAACCATGATCTCCCCGCGCACCCTCCTCGCCCTGCTGTTCTCCCTCGCCCCCTCCGCGCTCGTCGCCGCCCAAGCCTATCCTCCCTCCTTCACCGACGCCCGCGCCGAGGTCTACAAAACCATCGGCGATACCAAGCTCTCGCTCTACATTTTCGAACCGCCCGCGGCCGTCGCCAAAACGAACCGCCCTGCCATCGTGTTCTTTTTCGGCGGCGGCTGGACTAACGGTTCGCCCACGCAGTTTGAACAACACTGCCGCGCCCTCGCCGCGCGCGGGATGGTCGCGATTACCGCCGACTACCGCGTCGCCTCTCGTCACCAAATAAAACCTACGGACTGCGTCGCCGACGCCAAGTCCGCCGCTCGCTGGGTCCGCGCCAACGCCACTCGCCTCGGCATCGACCCGCAACGCATCGCTGCTGGTGGTGGCTCGGCCGGCGGTCACCTCGCCGCTGCGATCGCCACCGTCCCCGGTTTCGAAAGCCCCGGTGAGGACACGAAGGTCAGCTCGCTCCCCAATGCCCTCGTGCTCTTCAATCCCGCGCTCGTCCTTGCCCCGCTCCCCGGCTTGGAACTCGCCAACGTTGGCGACCGCGTCCCCGCCGAACGCATGGGCACCGATCCTAAAAATCTCTCGCCAGCGCACCACGTGAAAAAAGGCACACCGCCCACCATCATCTTCCACGGCAAAGCCGACACCACCGTCCCGTACGCAACCGCCGAAGCGTTTACGACCGTGATGAAAGCCGCCGGCAACCGCTGCGAACTCGTCGGCGCCGAGGGCGAGAAACACGGCTATTTTAACTACGGCCGCGGGGACAATACCGCCTACCGCGCCACCCTCGCCGCCACCGACGCCTTTTTCGTTTCCCTCGGCTGGCTCAAACCAACCGCAAAATAACCCGCCCGCGTGCGCACACGTTTCCGTCACTCCACCTTCATGCACGCCTTCCGCCCTTTTCTCCCCCGCTCTCTTTCCCTCCTGCTCTCCCTCTCGGTCTTCGTCTCCCCATCCGCGGCCGCCGCCGCCCCGGCCCGCCCCAATCTCCTCATCATCCAAACCGACGAGCATAATTTCCGCACGCTCGGTTGCTATCGCGCGCTGCTCCCCGCTGACCAAGCGTTCATCTGGGGCGAAGGGATCAAGGTCGATACGCCCCACCTCGATTGGATCGCCGCTCACGGGGCCATCGCCGACCGCTTCTACGCCACCTCGCCCGTCTGCACGCCGTCGCGCGCCGCACTCCTCACCGGCCGCTATCCGCAAAACACCGGCGCGATCCAAAACGATCTGCCGCTGCGTGACGACGTGGTGACCTACGCCGAAGTCCTCCGTCGCGCCGGTTACGCGACCGGCTACGCAGGCAAGTGGCACCTCGACGGCGACGCGCGCCCCGGTTTCGCCCCCGCGCGCAAATTCGGTTGGGAGGAAAACCGCTACATGTTCAACCGCGGCCACTACAAAAAACTGATTGAAGATGAAAAAGGTCCGCGCGTCGGCCCCGTGAACGCGCAGGGCGTCCCCACCTACGCGCTCGACGGCGCCGACGCGAAATCGTTCACCACCGATTTCCTCACCGACCGCACCATCGATTTCATCCGTCGCCACGCCGCCGCGCCGTTCTGCTGGCACGTGAGTTTCCCCGATCCCCACGGCCCCAACACCGTGCGCGCGCCCTACGACACGATGTTTTTCAATGTGGATTTCAAGCAGCCCCGCAGCGCGCAATCGCCCGGAAAAGATCTCCCCGCCTACGCTGCGACCCTCGCCGGCGCCTTCAACAAAAACCAAATGGCCCTCTACTTCGGCATGGTAAAATGCCTCGACGACAACGTCGGCCGCATCCTCGCCACGCTCCGCGAAACCGGCCAGCTCGAGCGCACGTTCATCGTCGTCACCTCCGACCACGGCGATCTCTGCGGCGAACACGGCCGCGACAACAAAGGCGTGCCCATGGAAGGCTCCTCGCGCATCCCGTTTCTCCTGCACGCCCCCGGCGTCGTCCCGCCCGGCACCGTCGTCCGCTCGGCGCTCGGCAACGTCGATTTCAAGCCGACGATCCTCGCCCTCATGGGTATCACCAATCCCACGACCGACGAAGGCCGCGACGCCTCCGTGCTTTTTCGCACCGGCCGCGCCCCCGCCGACTGGGCCGACCACGCCTTCGTGCGCATCGGCGGCGGCCCGAAACGCACCACCGCCGGCGAAGACGGGGAGTTGGCCGAAGGCAACGGCTGGCTCGGCACGTTCAGCCGCGACTACAAATTCATCGTGGCCCCCGGCGCCGCCCCGAGCCTCTTCGACCTCGCGAACGATCCGCACGAACTCACGAATCTTTTCACCGCCCCCGCCCAACGCGCCACCGTCCGCCGCCTCGCCACCGCGCTCCACGACTACGCGCAACGTTTCCAAGATCCCCACCTCGCCGCCCCTCGCGTAAAATCCGACCTCGCCTGGGCGATGTCCGCGAGCGCCGACTACCCTGCTCCCGCCGCCCCCGCCGACCCCGCGCCTGCTGCTGGAAAAACGAAGCGGAAGAACAAGCAGAAGTAGTCCCCGCGGCATTACGCCGTGCAATCCGTCCCGCTTCAGCCTTCTCGAATTCTGATTGATCGATGCCTTCCGATGGGACGGGGTACGCGACGCCCCCGTCGCATTCTTCCGCGAAACCGCGACGAGGGCGTCGCAGCTCCAAACTGCAGCGCCAGACATGCGCATTCGAGAAGATCCAGGGAGATCTCCGCATCCGGCAAGCCGACCACCGTGCCGCGGTTACTGCGTCCGATACGCAGGACGCCGCCCTCAGCATTCGCGAAGCCGCAGATCCCGCGAATGAACTCATCCCGCCAAGTCTCCTTCCATTCCAGACGCTGGTTTTCTTTCATACGGTGTCTTCCTTGATGACGGATTGGGGACGGGGCGCTACGCGTGAGGCCAGAGTCAGCTCCGCATCTGCGGCGCGCATTTACCCTTTTGCGTCATCCCCCGACAACCAACCGTGGCTCGGAAATCACGCTTCCTGTCCCTGTCAGCCCGCTGCTCGCATCCCCGGGGCGCTCTGGACTTTCGGGCACAAGAGCTCTTGCTAAACCTCCAGTATTCACCCCGCCACCAGCCCCCGTTGTCATGAATCTTCGCCCTCTTACAACCCCCGCGTCCCGCCGAGAATTTTTACACACCTCCGCGCTGGCCACCGGCTCGCTCCTCTTCACGCGCGCGACTTGCCGCGCTGCCGATGCTGCGAAGCGCGCCAACGGGCGGCTGCAAATCGCCCTCATCGGTGTCGGCGGTCGCGGCCAAGCCGCTCTCACTGCGTTGCAGGGCGAACAGATCGTCGCGTTCTGCGACGTCGACCACGTGCGCGGACGCGAACAGGTCGCCGCCAATCGCGTTGCCTCCGGCGCCCTCGCTCGTTTCCCCGACGCACGCTGGTTTCACGACTACCGCGAAATGTTCGCGCAAATGGCCGATCAGATCGACGCCGTCGTGGTCAGCGTGCCCGACTTCATGCACTACGCCATCGGGATGGCCGTCCTGCGTCAGCGCAAACATCTCTACATGGAGAAGCCGCTCTGTCGCTGCATCACCGAGGTGCGCGCCCTCCGCGCCGCCGCCGCCGAAGCGGGTGTCGTCACGCAGATGGGCAACCAAGGCCGCGCCGCCGAGGGCATCCGCCTCGCGCGCGAATGGGTGCAAGCCGGCCTCCTCGGCCGCGTCCATACCGTCCACGCGTGGAACTACACGGTCGGCGGTTCTTATTCACTCGGTCTCGGCCCCCACCCCGACGCCACCGATGAAACGCCACCGCCCTCCCTCCGCTACGATCTCTGGCAGGGCGTCGCGCCCGAGCGCCCGTATCGGAAGATTCGCAGCCACAGTTCGTGGCGCGGCTATTCCGACTACGGCACCGGCTGCCTCGGTGACTGGGCCTGCCACCAGCTCGATGCCGCCGTCTACGCCCTCGACCTCGGCGCCCCGCTCTCCGTCGAACCCGCGACGACTCCGCTCCCGCCCGGCACGTTTCCCACCACCAACACCCTCCACTACGCTTTCGCCGCGCGCGGCGCGCAGCCACCCGTTTCGGTCCGCTGGTTCGACGGCGGGATTTTACCTCCGCTGCCCGTCGAGGGTTTCACGTTCAACAACGCCGGTGGGAGTATTTTCTACGGCGATAAAGGTATCATGGCCGTCGGCTCTCACAGCTCCTCCGCCCGTTTGCTGCCCGATGCCCGCATGGCGGAACTGCGCAGCTCGCTGCCGCCCAAAACCATCCCGCGCCTCATCGGCGGCCCGCACGTCGAGTGGGTCAACGCCATCCGCGCCGGCGCGCGCTGCGGCTCCGATTTTCAACGCGCCGCGCCCCTCGCCGAAATCGCCCTGCTCGGTGTCGCCGCCATCCGCGCCCAAACGCGCCTCGAATGGGACGCCACCGCCGGCCGCGTCACCAATGCCCCCGCCGCCCAACGCTTCATCGGCCCCGGCTACGACTATCGCCCCGGCTGGGGCGTGTAACGCGCGCCAACTCCCCGCGCTCCGCCCGTCTTTTCTCCTCCCACCACCGCCACGCCCTCCTCATGAAATTCCTTCACCCCCGCCTCGCCCTGCGTCTCCCCCTCTCTCCCTCCCTCCTTCTCCCCCTCTCTCTTTCCCTCCTGCTCTCCTTCTGCCTCCCCGTCGCCGCATCCGCCGCCGCCGCCGAGCGCCCGCTCGCGGTGAGCCCCTCGAATCCGAACATTGTCCTCCTCATGGGCGACGATCACGGCTGGGACGAAACCGGCTACAACGGCCACCCTTACCTCAAGACGCCCGTCCTCGACGACATGGCGCGCACCGGACTGCGGCTCGACCGCTTCTACTCCGGCGGTGCGAGTTGTTCACCCACGCGCGCTACCGTCATGACCGGTCGCCACCACCACCGCTCCGGCACCTTTGCCCCCGGTTGGTCGACCCGCCCGAAGGAGATCACGGTTGCCCAACTAATGCGCGACGCCGGTTACGCCACCGCGCACTTCGGCAAATGGCACCTCGGCCCCGTCAATGCCTCCTCGCCCACCAACCCCGGCGCCATGGGCTTCGATACGTGGCTTTCGCACGATAATTTTTTCGAACTCGATCCGTCCTTTTCCCGCAACGGCGGCCCGCCCCAAGTGATCAAAGGCGAGAGTTCCGAAATCATCATCGCCGAAGCGATCCGTTTTATGGATACCGCTCGCCGCGCCGGCAAACCCTTCTTCGTCGTCGTGTGGTTCGGTTCACCCCACGAGCCCTATCAGGCCTTGCCCAAAGATCTCGCGCTCTACGACAACCTGCCCACGACGTTCGCGAATCGCCAAGTAAAGCTCACGTCCAATACCACCGGTCGCAACACCACCCGCCTCCAGCGCGACGTGCTGCGTGAGCGCTTCGCCGAAATCACCGCGATGGACCGCTCCATCGGCCAGCTCCGCGATCACCTCGGGAGCACGGGCCTCCGCGCCAACACCTTGCTCTGGTATTGCGGTGATAACGGCACCCCCCAGGAAGCCGTCGCCACCGTCCCGTTTCGCGCGCAGAAAGGCAGCATCTACGAGGGCGGCATCCGCGTCCCCGGCCTGATCGAGTGGCCCGCGAAAATCTCCCGCCCACGCGCGACCGACGTCAACGCCGTCACCAGCGACATGCTCCCGACGCTCTGCGACCTCGTGGGCCGCCCGCTCCCGCGCCGCCCCCTCGATGGCCTTTCGCTGCGGCCACTCCTTGAGGGCACGATGACCGAACGCGCCGCGCCGATCTGTTTCTGGGACGATCCGATTGCCCGCCATCCCGGCGCGAAACCCTACCTCGATCCCGAGCTACAAAAAGGCACCACCCCGCTCGCGAAACTCGGCCCCGACGGCACCGCCACCCGCAATTTTCAAAATTTCCACCACCACGAAATCCTCCCGCAAGATTACGTCGGCTCGCGCGCCATCGTCGGCAACCGCTACAAACTCGTCGTCGACGGCACCAAGGGCAGCGGCCGAGAACTCTTCGATCTCCGCGCCGATCCCGCCGAGAAAACCAACCTCATCGCCACGCACGCCGCCGAAGCCGACAAACTCGAAGGCGTCTTGAAAGCCTGGCAGCGCTCCGTCCTCGAAAGCCTCACCGGCGCCGACTACCGCTGACGCCCCGCGCCGCGAGGCCCGCCGCCTCGACCGGAAAATTCACACCTGACTAGCGCCACGGCAGGACGCACCGAGGACACCGCGCGGCGGAGCCGCCACTCGGGCGAGCGTGCGCGCCTCCTGCACCGTGTGCGTAAGCGGCTTCTCGACGAATCCTTGCTTCCCCAGCGCCAGCGCCGCCATCGCGATCGGGATATGCATGGGTCGGGCACCGAGATGCGCACTGCGCCGACCGTGTTTCCCCGCGGTGCGGGATGTCATGCACGCGCGCCAACCCAGCGCTGGCAAAGGGCCGCTCCTGCGAGCGCAAACCCTG
This sequence comes from Opitutia bacterium, assembly GCA_002737275.1. Classification (GTDB taxonomy): domain Bacteria; phylum Verrucomicrobiota; class Verrucomicrobiia; order Opitutales; family Opitutaceae; genus Tous-C4FEB. The sequence continues at coordinate 13,170 of NSIG01000065.1, read as the reverse complement.
CGCCCTGCGCAACGCTTACCCTGCCGAATCGTCTTACGTCCCGTTCCCCCGATCTTGCCTGATCGGTTCACCCGCCGAATTCGTTTTCTCAAAACCGCCATCATGCCCGTCACCCACCCACTGCTCCTTCGCTCCCGCATTCTGCTGAGCCTGTGCCTCGTCTTCGCCGTGAGCTTTACACCCGGTGCGGGACGCGCCGCCGAGGGCACCGTCTCCGAGGTGAAATCCGACCTCATCGTCTTCGGCGGCACCCCCGCAGGCGTCATGTCCGCCGTGGCCGCCGGCCGCCACGGCACCAAAGTCGTCCTCATCGAGCCGAGCTACCTCATCGGCGGCCTGATGAGCGGGGGCCTCCACAAAACGGATATCGGCAAACGTGATACAATCGGCGGACTTTCGGCTGAGTTTTTCAAACGGGTGATGGCTTTCTACACGACCACGTACGGCGCCAGCTCACCGCAGGTCAAAGCCCTCGACTACACGCAGGACCCGAAAACGCGCGGAGGTTACTATTTTGAGCCCAAGATCGCTCTCCAGATTTTCCGCGAAATGCTCGCCGAAGCGGGCGTCACCGTGCGCACCAAGGAGCAGTTGCAGTCGGTCGACGCCGTCACGGGCCTGATCCGCAGTCTCGTGACGCGCCACTACGAGACGGGTGCCGAGACGCGTTTCACCGGCAACGTCTTCATCGATGGTTCCTACGAGGGCGACCTCATGGCGCAGGCGGGTGTGCTCTACCGCGTCGGCCGCGAGGCGCGCGCCGAATACCACGAGTCGTATGCCGGCCTGACCGAGGGCCCCGCGGAGTATCTCGGCACCGGCGACCATCGCGTCCAATCCTACAACGTCCGCAGCACGATCAGCGTGGACCCGAACAACCGCGTCCCGATTCCGAAGCCCAAGCACTATTTCCGCGAAGCGCACGCGCACCTCATCGCGACCGTGAACGCCCACGGATTAAAACGCCTCGTCGAACTGTATCCCGACCGCGACCGTTGGGCCGAGATCAACGGCAAGCTGGATCCGAACAAGGCCGACTTCATCGGCACGAATCTCGGTTACAGCGAAGGCGACTACGAGCAACGCGCCCGCATCACGGCGAGGGTCCAGGACTACTGGCTCAGCCACTGGTATATGCTCCAGAACGATCCGGAACTGCCAGAGGACTTTAAGGCAGACGCGCGCCGCTACGGCCTTCCAAAGGACGAATATCTCGAGAGTAATCACGTCACTCCCCAGATTTACGTGCGCGTCGCGCGCCGGATGCAGGGGCGCTATTTTCTCACGCAGCACGACGTGCAGCGCAGCCGTTCCAAACCCGACGCCATTTGCATGGGCAGCTACGGCACCGACTGCCACGGTATCCAGATGATCCAGACAGAGGATGGCCTCAAACTGGAGGGCGATTTCAACGGCGCCGCCGACGCCTACGAAATCCCCTATCGCAGCATCACTCCCTTCGGCGTGAAAAACCTCCTCGTGGTCGCCGCCATCTCCGCGTCCCACGTCGCCTATGCCAGCGTACGCATGGAACCCGTCTTCATGATGCTCGGCCACGCGGGCGGTCTCGCCGCTCAACTCGCCCTCACCGACAAGACCTCCGTGCAGGACATCTCCATCGCGAAACTCCAGGCCGGCCTCACCTCGGCCGGTATGCCGCTCAAGGCCCCGTATCGCCCGTGGGTCGAAATCCGCGCCATTCAAAACGGCCCCTACCGCCCGGGCACACCCATCGACTTCGAGGTCGTGGACCGCGACGTGCGCGCCCCGCTCACACGGTTCGCATGGTCATTCGATGGCAGCGGCGCACTGCAAGGCACGGGGAACACGGTGCGTTTCACCTTCCCACACCCGGGCAAATACTCGGTCATGCTGCTCGCGTGGGAGGGCGGGAAAAACTTCGCCCTGCCCGCGATCCTCGATCTCACGGTGGAGGGCGGCGACTCGCTCAATCGCGAGGTCCACTACACGCACGCCACCACCGTCGGCCGCTGGATTCGATCGCGCGGGCCGGAGCTTGAATATCGTTTTCGCGTGGGCCTGCTCGACGAAAACAAACGCGACGGCCAGGCGCGCGCCGAGTTCACCACCACGCTCCCCAAGACCGGACGCTACCGCATCGCCGCCGCCTACGCCACCGTCGCCAGCCGCGCTACCAACGTCCCGGTGCAAATCAAGCACGCCGATGGAACGACCACCGTTAAGATCAACCAACGCAAAAAAGACTCGCCCTTCGCGTTCACACCCGTCGGCGACTACCGGTTCACAGCCGGCGAACCCGCGTCCGTTATTTTCACCAACACGGGCGTCGACGGACATGTGCAGATCGACACCGTGCGCTGGCTCTGGCTCGGGGATTGACGATGAACCCTGCGCGCCTCCCCACGCGACCCGTCCTCACCTTCCTCTGCGCTGTCACGTGCGCAGGCGCCGCCGCGCCGCCGCCCAAGCTCGCGCCTCACCCCGCGGCATGGCCCAACACCCACGCGCCCGGCGAAGTGGATCGCCCCGAACTCGTCCCCTTCATCGTCGCCGATCCCACCACGCTCCCGGGCATCGTCGTCGATGAAACGGCCGCGACGCTCGTCGGCGCGTGGCACTACTCCACGCACACGCCGCCTTACGTCGGGCTCGGCTACCTGCACGACCTGAGCAAGGACAAGGGCGCCAAATCCGCCACCCTCACGCCCGCTCTCCCGCGCGCCGGCTGGTATGAAGTGCGCCTCGCGCATTGCTACAACGTCCGTCGTGCCACCAATACGCCCGTCACCATCCGCCACGCCGACGGCGAGACCACGCTCCGGATCAACCAGCAGCAGGAGCCGCCGCACGCGCGGCTCTGGCGCACGCTCGGCGTGTTCCGCTTCGCGGCCGGCCGCGAGGGTTTCGTGCGCATCAACACCGCCGGCACCGAGGGCAAATACGTGATCGTCGATGCCGTGCAGTTCCTCCCCGTCCCCGCGCCCGTAAGCCCGACCACCCCCACCCCACCGAAACGATGAAATCCCTATTCGTGCGTTTGTTATTTTTGATCGGCTGCACCCTCGGCCCGTTCGTCGCGCCGACGCGCGCGGCCGACGCCGCGCCCGGCACCATCACCGGCCGCGTTTTTAATCCCGCCACCGGCGAATATCGGCGCAACGCGCAAATCCGCATCGAGGAAACCGGCCAGACCGTCGTATCGGAGGACGGCGGCAAGTTTCGCCTCTGGCCCGTCGCGCCCGGTCGGCGCACGCTCACCGTCACGTTTACCGGCTACCGTCCCGCGACCGCGACGCTCGAGATCGCGCCGGGTGCGACGGTGACACGCGATTTCGAACTCGTGAGCCTGTGGCAGGAGACCGCACCTGCCGCCGACGGCGCGGCGGTGAAGCTCACAGCCTTCGTCGTCGCCGGCGAGCGCGAGGGCAACGCCAAGGCGATCATGGACCAGCGGCAGTCGATGAACATTACCAACTCCGTCGCGGCCGACATCTTCGGCGACAACGCGGAGGGCAATCTCGGCGAGTTCCTCAAGCACATGCCGGGGGTCGATGTCTCCACGGCGTTCGGCGAAGTGCGTACCGTCGGGCTGCGCGGCCTCGGTTCGGAATACACCGCCGTCACCGTCGACGGCCTCGCGTTCAGCAGCGCCGATCCCACGCTCCAGGGCGCGGTGAACTCGCGTGCATTCACCTTTGAGAACGTTTCCCTCGGCAGCATGGAGGCCATCGAGGTCTCGAAGACCGTGAGCGCCGACATGGACGCCAACGCCCCCGCCGGCACGATCAATCTGCGCACGAAGCGCGCGTTCGAACGCGCGGGTCGCCGGATCTCGTGGCAGGCCAATCTCGCCGGCCACTCCACCGCGCTGCATCTGCGGCGCACGCTCGGACCCGACGAACGGCGCACGTACAAACTCCGCCCCGGCGGGCTGCTCGAATGGTCGGATGTGTTTTTCAACCGCCGCCTCGGCATCGTACTCAGCGTGAGCGAATCGAACCTCTACCAGGAGGCCAACGTCGTCACGCTCTCGTTCGACCGCACGCCCACCGCCGCCGATCGCCGGCCCGAGGTCATCACGCAGTTCACGCTCAACCAAGCACTGCGTTTCAACGAGCGCTTCGCCACCACGATCACCGCGGACTTCAAGGCCACCGACCGCCTCGTGCTCTCCTTCGGGGCAATCTACAATTGGTCCGAGCTGTGGAACCCGCAGCGCAACATCGTCCTCACGACCGGCCCGCGCACCACCGTCGTCGGCGCGGATCCGCTCGTGAGCTTCACAACCAACGCCGCCACCGTGCTCGCCGCCGGCCGGCCGACCAACATCGCGAAACTCGGGCAGACGACTACGCTGCTCCCAAAGTTTGAATACAAGGCCGGCCGCCTCGCGATTGAGGGCAAGGCCGCGCTCTCGCGCTCCTACGCATGGTATGACCCGATGAACCGCCAGACCTCGATCGTGAACCTCGGTGCTCCCTCCACCGCCGGCGTCACGTGGCGCGGCGAGCGCGTCTCCGTCAACGCCTACGATTGGAAAATCACGCAGACCGCCGGCCCCGACTGGTCGCTCGGCTACACCAACGCGCCCGCCGCATCCGTGAACGATTTCCGCTCCTCGCGGCGCAACAGCTACGGCGGTGAGCTCACCGCCACGCTCGCCACCGCGGCCGGCCTGCCCGTCGTGTGGAAGACCGGGCTCAAGACCAACTACGAGTCCTACAACTTCGCAAATCTCCAAGCGATGAACCAATTCACGTTCGCGCCGGGCGGTGTCGCGACCAACTGGAACGGCTTTCGCTCCGTGCTGCCGCACGCGCAGCAGCTCACCGGCATGAGCGTCACGTCGCTCTCCGGCGGCGGCGTCTTCATGCCCGATCTCTTGGCGATCGGGCGGCGCTTCGCGGAGCGGCCGGGTGATTTCCAGTCCGCGCTCACGGCGGCGAACTTCATCACCTCCCACATCACCGCACCCCGCCGCTACGAGGAGACGATCGACGCCGCATTTCTCATGGGCACCGCGAAGCTCGGCCGCGCCAGCACGCGCGTCGGCCTGCGCTGGGAGGACACCGGCGGCGACGCCACCGAGCTCGCCGCGCGCTCCGCCGGCGAGGTGCGCGCCGCGGGCTTCGCCGTCGGTGTCAACGGCCGCGCCACCACCATCTCCGGCCTCGAATACCAGTTCTTCTCGCTCCCGCGCGCCCATCGCCGCTCGAGCTTCGACCACCTTTTTCCGAGCGGCTCGTTTAAATACGCGTTCTCCCGCCAGCTCGATTTCCACGCCGGCTACAGCAAGACCATCCGCCGCCCCGCGTTCAAGGATGTCGCCGGCCTGTTCGACGCCAACGAGCAGACCCGCACCGTCGCCACACCCAACATCGGTCTGCGACCCGAATTCTCCGACAACGTCTCCGTGCGCCTCGCGTGGTATTTCGAGCCTGTCGGCGTCTTCGCGTTGAACGCATTTCAAAACGATGTGCGCGATCTCATGATCACGAATTCCCTCACCGCCGCCGAGTATGGCTACGCCGGCCCCGAGGACTACTCCGCCTACGCCTTCAACACGACGGTCAACAGCCCCGATCGCACGAAGCTCCGCGGCGTGGAGCTCGAGTATTTCCAAGGCCTCACGTTCCTGCCGGGCGCGCTCAAGGGCCTCGGCGTGCGCTCCGCGTGGTCGCGCAACACCGCGAGCACCGTCGTGCCCGGCCTCGCCGCGCACAAAGTCAGCGCCGGCCTCAGCTACGCGCTCGGCCGCTGGAGCGCCAACCTCAACGGCCTCTGGGAGGACGACTCACCGCTCAACACCGCCAACACCTCCTACCGCCGTCACCGCGCCTCTCTCGACGCCAGCGCGAGCGTGCGCCTGCGCGGCCGGACCACGTTATTCGTGAACGCGCGCAACCTGACAAACTCACGCTACGTGACGATGGACCGCTTCGCCCCGAGCCCCGCGATCTGGCGCACCTACGAACTCTACGGCACAACGTGGACGGCGGGTGTGAAGGGGACATTTTAGCGCGGCGTCATCACAACAAACTCGGCCGCGGTCGCGAATTCAGCACGACCTACACCGTGAGTTTCTGAACCAACCCGATGCGTCTCCTCTCCCTTTTTCTCTGTCTCGCTAGCGCGGTGCTGCTCGCCCGCGCCACCGCAACGCCCAACCCACCTCCACCCGCGTCCGCCCCGCCCGGTTTCATCACCGCCCTCCGCGCCCGCGAGATCATTCCCCAAATCATGAACCCCGCCTTCGGCAAAGCCGAGGGCGAGTCCGCCCACCGGCGTAATCAAGACGCGTATCAGCAAATCTACCGCGACGCCGCCACACGCCGCGGCCTCCTCCTCGTCGATCACTCCGTGGCGTGGAACCACCTCCTCGCTACCGAGGGTGAGGCTGCCGTGAAAAAACTCCTACCTGAAGGCGTGCATCCCAACGTCGAAGGCTGGCGACGCCTCGTCACCCCAACGCTGCACCGCGCCCTCGACCTCGCACCGCCCCCCTGACCCGCTCATTCCAAACCATCAGAAACGGCTTCGTCGGCCTGCCGCCCCGGAATAAGCGTTCTCTATGGCCGCCGAAATGTTCGTCCTGATCGCGCCACGGGAAAAACGGCCGTCGTTCGCTCCCGGTGTTCCCGACCACTGTTTCCGTGGGAGCAGTTCAATGACCCGGAACACGTTCAGATTGCCGCGCCCCGCATTCCCCCTTTCTTTTTCCCAGTCTCGAAATCCAACTCCCCATGCACTCGCCACAATTCCTCATCCGCCTGCGTTCACTCGCGCTCTGCCTCGCCGCCCTCGGCGGGGCTTTTGTTTCAGCCCTCTCCGCCGCACCGAAAGCCCACCCGGACACCACCGGCTGGCCCTCGTTGTTCGCCGCCGATTTTTCGGACGCCGTCACCAAGCCCGGCGACTGGACCGTCGAAAACGGCATGCTCGTCGCTAAAAACAAAGAGACGGTTTGGACGAAAAAATCCTACGCGAACTTCATCCTCGATCTCGAATTCAAGGTCGCGAAGGAATCCAACAGCGGCGTGTTTTTGCGCTCAGGCGACACCAAGAGCGTCCTCGCCGCCCTCGAAATTCAGGTCCACGAAAATCAGGACAGTGCGCACTACGGCATGGTCGGCGCCATCTACAACGCCCAGCCTCCCGCCAAGCCCATGGCCAAACCGGTCGGCGAGTGGAACCGTTTTACGATCACCTGTCAGGACAGCCGCGTCTCCCTCGTCTTCAACGGCGAAGAGGTCTGGAACGTCGACCTCAACAACTGGCAGGAGCCGAAGAAAAATCCCGACGGCACGCCCAACAAGTTCGCCAAGGCCCTGAAAGATTTCAGCCGCAACGGCCCCCTCGGCCTGCAAGGCCTCCACGGCAAAGCCCAAGCGCCCGTGTGGTATCGGAATATCCGGATCAAAGAACTGAAGTAAGCAGCGGCCCCACCCCACCCCGGGAGCGCGAGCCGCCCCGCCCCGGGCTTTTCACGTCCGCCCCTGTCTGTTCCCTCCACCCCATGCCCCCCATCCGTCTCCTTCTCCCCTTCTCTCTTTCCCTCCTTCTCTCCCTCTCCGCCTCGGCGCCCACCCACGCCGCCACGCCAGCTCGCCCGAACATCGTCTTCATCCTCGCCGACGACCTCGGCTACATGGACATCGGCGCGAATAACCCGCACACGTTCTACGAGACACCGAACATCGACGCGCTCGCCAAACGCGGCATGCGGTTCACTCAGGGCTACTCCGCCTGCTGCGTCTGCTCTCCCACGCGCGGCAGCATCATGACCGGAAAATATCCGCCGCGCTTCGGTATCACGGATTTCATCCCCGGCATGCGCCCGGGGAAACTCCTCTCCGCTCCCAACGCCACCCACCTCCCGCTCGCCGAAACCACGCTCGCCGAGGCGTTGCGCGATGGCGGTTACGCGACGTTCTTCGCCGGCAAGTGGCACCTCGGTGCCGGCGAATTTTTTCCCGGTGCCCAAGGTTTTCCCTCCGAACTCGCGGGCACCGGGCAGTTTTTTTATCCTAAATCCGCTACACCTCCACCCAACCCCAAAGACGACCCCAAGACCACCGACCGCATCGTCGGCGATGCCGTCGCGTTCATCGACGCGCACAAAGACAAGCCCTTCTTCGCCTATCTGCCCTTCCTCGCCGTCCACACGCCCATCGGCGCCCGCTCCGATCTCGTCGCGAAATACGAAAAGAAAAAACGCTCTGCTCCCCCCGACGCTTGGGGCCGCGAGCGCGAACGCGATGTGCGCCTCGTCCAGAATCACGCCGCCTACGCCGCAATGCTCGAGCAATTCGACACCGCCCTCGGCCGCGTCTTCGCCGCCCTCGAGAAAAACCGCCTCACCGAGCGCACCATCGTCGTCTTCATGTCCGACAACGGCGGTCTCTCCACCAGCGAAGGCCACCCCACCTCGAACCTCCCGCTCCGCGCTGGCAAAGGCTGGCCCTACGAGGGCGGCACGCGCGTCGCCTGGATCGTCTCTGCGCCCGGTATCACAAAACCCGGCACGACCTGCGACACCCCCGTCATCAGCACCGACTATTACGCCACGCTCCTCGACCTCGCCGGTCTCCCCGCGCTCCCCGCCCAACACCGCGACAGCCTCAGCTTCGTCCCCGCCCTCCGCGGCCAACGCACGCCCCGCAGCCAGCCGCTCTATTGGCACTATCCACACTATGGCAACCAAGGCGGCGCACCCCACGGCGCGATCCGCGACGGCGCTTGGAAACTCATCGAGTGGTTCGAAGACGGCGCCGTGGAGCTCTACAACATCCCGCAGGACATCAGCGAAAAAACCAATCTCGCCGCGCAGCACCCCGAAAAAGCCGCCGCCCTCCGCACCAAACTCATCGCGTGGCGCCAAGACGTCGGGGCCGTGATGCCCACGCCCAATCCGAACTTCGACCCCAACGCGAAGCCCGAACCCGCCGCCGCAAAGAAAAACGCCAAGAAGAAGTCTCCATGAACCCGCTCCGCTTTTTTCTCCCCCTCTCTCTTTCCCTCTTTCTCTCCTTCTCCGCAGCCGCCTCCGCCGCCTCCGCCCCTCGCCCCAACATCATCGTGCTCCTCTGCGATGACCTCGGCTACGGTGACCTCAGCTGCTTCGCCCATCCCGACATCCGCACGCCGCACCTCGATCAACTCGCGCGCGACGGCGTCAAGTTCACCGATTGCTACTCCGCCTCGCCCGTCTGCTCTCCCTCGCGCGCCGGCCTCATGACGGGGCGCAATCCCAACCGGCTCGGCATCCGCGATTGGATTCCCCCGCAAAGCGGAATCTTCCTGCGCCCCGGCGAAATCACCGTCGCCCAGCTCCTCAAAAAAGCCGGCTACCACACACTCCATGCCGGCAAGTGGCACCTCAACAGCCGCACCGACGGTTCCGAGCGCACGCCCGGCGAAGCCGGTTTCGACCACTGGCTCTACACCCAAAACAACGCCGCCCCGAATCATCTCAACCCCGGCAACTTCATCCGCAACGGCACCCCCGCCGGACCCCTCACCGGTCCGTCCTCGCACGTTGTTGTCGCCGAGGCCACCCGTTGGCTCGACCAAACCAAACGCGCGCCGGACGCTCCGTTTTTCCTCAATCTCTGGTTTCACGAAACCCACGAGCCCGTCGCCGCCACCGAAGAATTCCTCGCCCAATATCCGAATGAAAAAAACCTCGAGCGCCGACACTACCTCGCCAACGCCTCCCAAATGGACGCCGCCGTCGGCAAACTTCTCCGCTACCTCGACGACCACGGTCTGCGCGAAAACACCTTCATCTTTTTCTCCAGCGACAACGGCCCCGAAACCCTCAACCGCTACCGCGGCGCCCAGCGCAGCCACGGCTCGCCCGGCCCGCTGCGCGGCATGAAGCTCCACGTCACCGAAGCCGGCTACCGCGTGCCCGGCATCATTCGCTGGCCCGGTCACGCGAAGCCCGGCACCACCAGCGGCGAGCCGATTTGCAGTCTCGATTTCCTGCCCACCGCCTGCGCACTGGCCGGCATCGCACCGCCCACCGACCGCGCCCTCGACGGCGGCAGCCTGCTCCCCCTCTTCTCTGGAAACCCCGTCATCCGCCCGCATCCGCTCTACTGGCAATACGACTTCGCCCTCAACACACCCCATCAACTCGCGCTGCGCGACGGTCCGTGGAAACTCCTCGCGAGCGCCACCCTCGACCAAGTCGAACTCTACGACCTCTCGTCCGATGTATCCGAAAAGCAAAACGTCGCCGCCCAACACCCGGACCGCGTGAAATCCATGACCGCCACCATGCGTGCCCTCCGCACCGGCATCGCCGCCGAGGGCGCCCAGTCCGGCAACCCGCCCGCCCGCCAAAACGCCGCGAAGAAAGAGTAGATCGACCTCGCAAAATCCGGTTGTAGGCCCGGGCGTCGACCGGGCATTTTGTTTGTCTGTGTCTTCTATATCAGACTTCTGTTGATTTATCGTCCGCTATAACCAACGCTACGACCTATGTCCACCGCGTCTCCCCTTCCGCTACCCGCCGCGCATGCCCTCCGGAAGCTGGGGCGTGAGCTGGCCCTCGCTCGACGCAAGCGCGCCATTTCCACCGCCGACATGGCCGCCCGGCTCATGGTGAGTCGCGACACCCTGTGGCGCCTCGAGCGCGGCGACGCGACCGTCGCCGTCGGCACGTTGGCGACCGCACTGTTTATTCTCCAGTTGCACGATCGCCTCGCCAATCTCGCCGCGCCGGCCTCCGACGCACTCGCGCTCACCCTAGACGAACGACGCCTGCCGCAACGCATCCGCCGGGCCTCCTCATGAGTATAGAAGTCCATATCGATTGGGCGGGCGAAACGCGATTCGTGGGGTTCCTTTATCCTGCGGCTCGTAACGCGGCCGTCTCATTTGAGTATGCCCCCGCGTGGTTGGCGCGCCCGGGGACCTTCGCCATCGATCCGACTTCACTGCCCCTACGACCCGGTCTGCACCACGCGCCGGCTCTTTTCGGCGCCATACAAGACTGCGGCCCCGATTGTTGGGGCCGGCTATTGATCGAGCGTGCCATCCGCCAGCACGTCCTCGACCGTAAACCCTACCAAGACCTCGACTACGTCCTCGCCCTCGACGACGGCTCTCGCATCGGGGCGCTCCGTTTTCGCGCCACCGCCGATGGACCATTTTTGTCGGCCAGCGTCGGCAAGCTACCACCCCTTATTCGACTGAGTGCCCTCGTCCGCGCCGCCAACGCCGTGCACGGTGCCACGGAGACCGCCGCCGACCTCCGCTTCCTGCTCGGACAAGGTTCGCCGCTCGGCGGCGCGCGCCCCAAATCTGCCATCGCCTTCGCCGACGGCCGCCTCGCTCTCGCAAAATTTCCGAAACCCGACGACCGGCGTGACATCGCGGCCGGCGAAATCCTCGCCCTCACGCTCGCCCGCCAAGCCGGCATCACGGTCGCCGCACATCGTCTCGTTGCCGTCGGGGCCAGCCACGTTGCCGTGATCACGCGTTTTGACCGCGCTGGCCCGCAGCGCATTCCATTCCTCTCTGCCCACAGCCTCCTCGGTCTGCCGACCGGCGAACCCGGCGCCTACACCCTACTCGCCGACGGCATCCGTCAGTTCGGCCACGACACCGCCGCCGACCTCCGCGAACTCTGGCGTCGCCTCGTCTTCTCACTTCTCGCAAGTAACACCGACGACCATCTCCGCAATCATGGCTTTCTCCAACGCGCTCCCGGACGTTGGGCGCTCTCACCCGCCTACGATTTGAACCCCGTGCCCGAGATCGACCGCACTCAATTTCCACAAACTCCCATCGCCGAAGGCAACTCCGACTCGACCCTCGGTGCCGCCTTGGCCGCAGTTCCACGTTTCGGCCTAAAACCGGCCGCCGCGAAGGCCATTCTCCGCGAAGTCCTCGCCGTCATCGTCCAGTGGCGTAAAACCGGCCGGCAACTTCGTCTGAAGTCCTCCACGCTCGACGCCTACGCCACCGCTTTTGATCATCCGCTCGTAGCCGAAGCCAAGAAACTGACCTGACCCGTTCACCGGCTCCACCACTCCTCCCTCGTCGTGCCTGCCAACGGGCCGGATTCCGCTCAGTCGCTGCTCCGAACATCCGAGTCCCGGGGACACCATCGGTCTATAGTCAGACAACACCCGTTGTTTCAACTGATGAGCAGCAACCGCGGCGGATCCCCCGGCCCGGTCGCGGGCGCGCGGTGCACACACGGCGGCACCGGACTCCCGGGCCAGTCCACCGCGATGCGCCAGAAATTTCCCAAGCCAAAAGAAAACGGCCGCGCGTCCGCCACCGGCGCGTAGTGCAGGTCGTAGCAGTGCTCGTTCAGATAGCCGCGAAAATCGTCATCGTCCGCGCCACCGTAGAGCTTGAGCAGTTCCGCCCGCGTCGCCGGCAGATCGACCCGTCGCCGCGCCTCCTCGTTGCGCAGGCCCTCGCTCGCCGGTCCGTGGTAGGTGCACAAATACGTCGAGGCTTCGATCGGCGCGCTGTCGGCGTGAAACGAAAACACATCTGTCACGACCGGGCCCGGTTCCTCGTCGCGCGGATAGCCGTCGATGCAGTTGAGCACCGGATCGAGTTCGTGCTCCTGCAGCAGCCGCAGATCGGCGAGCATCGCTTCCACCGCGACGCGTCCCGCCGCGCTCACCGGCAGCGCCCGCAATCGCGCTTCGTTGAGCGCACGGATTCCCTCACCGGGTCCGAGCAATCGCACCACTTCGGCGAAATCACCCGCCAGCTCGCGCTCCCAACACAGCGCATTCACGCCATCCGCCAACGGGGTGGCGACGAGTTCCCGAAAGCTCTGCACCCGTTTGACGCGGGCATAGTCGGAGGGCAGCGAAAAGGAAGTCATGCGCGCAACCTACGGCGCACGGCACTCGGGTTTGAGCAAGCTTCCGTAAACAGCATGACAGACGACCGGGCGACACGCCTGTCGCCGTGCGTGGGCGGCGGGAGCGCCCCCCTGCTGTCTCCGGCCCATCCACTCCGCCCGCCCACAGGACGCCACGCGGGATAGACATTCCGCGCCGCCAGCGCTCGCTGCACGTGGTCGCGATCCGGGGCCGTTGATTTCTCCCTCCGCAACGGTTAAAGGTAGAGCGAGGAATAGGGGCGGACTGTGGCAGAAAAATGTGGGCAGATGCCCGACCTCGGGGGCACGGAGATTGGGGAGGAAGA
>NSIG01000064.1 GCA_002737275.1 Opitutia bacterium | reverse complement strand
AGCTGGGGTTTTAGTTTCAAGAAGGGCGAAAAGTCCTAAAAGAAAAGAGTGGCGGTGTTTCGACGGCGGTGATTTAGATCTGAAAACGGCATTTGAACCACGGATAGACCCGAATGGACCCGGATCCTCAACAGGGAGCAGCGAACGATGGTCGGCCCGGTGGGCGGTCACGGCAGATCTTTTTTCATGGTGGGGCCTCACCTTGTGTGAGGCCGTTTCGTCTTTGGAGCCCGACGCACTGAATTGAACGGCCCGACCCGAGGTCGAGCCCTCCAAAGATGCGAAGGTGAGCAGCGAACGACTCACCCATGAGGTGAAGCGGGTTCACCGTCTTTATCCGGGTTAATTCGGGTTCAGCCGTGGTTGGTAAATTCGGAGGCTTGGGCTGCGGCGGATTCAAGGTTGAAATCTCCTTTACTCGCCAAGGCCCCGCCGCGTTTCATCCGCTTTCTTCCCTGTGAATCTCCGCCGATGTATCTTCGCCCTCTACCTCGTGTTGATCGGAGGAATCGGCTTGGCTGCCGGCGTTTTTTTCATCGAGGCACGCGAGGAATATGCCCGGCTAAAGTCGATCCAAGCAGAGAATCGTCGTCTGGTGGCGGATGCCGAGTTGCGGCTCAAGTATCAGGAAAAAGTGCTGGAACGCCTCAGTTCCGATCCCAGCTACGTGGACAAGGTGATCCGGCGAAAGCTGGGCTACGCGCGCCCGGAGGAGTTTGTCTTTCGTTTCTCGGAGAACTGAAACTGCCTTGATCGCAACTCCCTTTGTATGGCGCCCCCGCATCCTCTCGTCGCTACGTTCCAACAAGCCGGCCAAGGCCACGTATTTGCCTTCTTCGATCGGCTGAGCCCAGATGAACAAGTCCGGTTGTTGAGCGAAGCCGCTGAAATCGATTTGAGCGAAGTGGATCGTTTGAATCGCACCTTGGTCGTGCCGACTGGAGCCGCCGCGGGAGTCGATCTGACGGGACTGGCCCCGGCGCCCTATCAACCGGTAGTCGCCCACGGCGGCGATGCCGCCGCGTGGCAACGGGCCAAAGTTGCCGGCGAAGCCGCGCTGCGGGCCGGACGGGTCGCGGCGTTTACCGTCGCCGGAGGGCAGGGCACTCGCCTCGGTTACGACGGGCCGAAAGGCACGTTTCCCGTGACGCCCGTGATGGGCAAAACGCTCTTTCAAGTCTTCGCCGAAAAATTGCGCGCCGCGGGGAACCGCTACGGGCGACCGCTGCATTGGTTCATTATGACCAGCCATCAGAATCACGCGGCGACCGAGGCGTTTTTCAAGGCTCAGGCTTGTTTTGGCCTGGACCCGACCAAGGTGCATTTTTTCCGCCAAGGGCGAATGCCGGCGGTGAGTTTTGAGGGGAAAATTCTGCTCGAGACCATGGGCTCGATCGCGCTCTCGCCCGATGGGCACGGGGGTTCGTTGCGGGCGCTCGAGCGGAGTGGCGCGCTCGATCTCATGGAGCGCGAAGGCATCGACACGTTGAGCTATTTTCAGGTCGATAATCCGCTCGTGCGGGCGATCGATCCGACGTTCGTCGGGTGGCACCTGCTGCACGGATCGGAGATGTCCAGCAAGATGGTGCCGAAGGCTTACGCGGAGGAAAAACTCGGCCATTTTTGCGTGCAAAACGAAAAAATGGTGGTGGTCGAATACTCGGATTTGCCGATGGCGATGCAGCGGGAAACGGAGGCTGGCGGCCAACTGCGCTACCGCGCGGGCAGTATCGCGATTCATCTGCTGGACCGTGAATTCATCCGGCGCATGGCGCGCTCGGGCGACGCCGGGTTGGCGCTGCCGTTTCACCGCGCCGACAAGAAAATCCCGACCATCGACGCCGGCGGTTCGGTGGTGAAACCGGCCAAGGTAAACGGCGTGAAGTTTGAGCTTTTTGTGTTCGACGCCCAACCGTTTGCCAAGAATCCACTGGTGATTGAAACGAGTCGGGCGGACGATTTTTCGCCGGTGAAAAACGCGGAAGGGGTCGATTCCCCGCAATCTTGCCGCGACGACCAACGTCGGCAGTTTGCCCGCTGGCTCAAGGCTAACGGCGCGAAGTTGCCGACCGATGCTTCGGGCTTGCCGGGCGTCAATCTCGAGGTCGCACCGTCGTTTGGCTACGACGAGGATTCATTTGCCGAGGCCTGGGCCCTGCTTCCGAGTAAACCTCTCCTCGTCGACGGCCTCGTGCTCGCCTGATTCGGCCCCTTATCTTTCCAAAACCATGTCCACTCTCGCCCAAGTCCAAGCCGCCGCCAAGGCCGGACAAATCATGCCCAGCACCGCGGAGAACATCGCGGCTTTTCTTGCCGCCGGTTTGCCGGTTTGGGCCGTCGAGAGCATCGACGAGCTGATCGCGAAGTCGGCGTGGGGTGAGCTCAACGACCGTTTCTACCGTTACTTGGAATTTGGTACCGGCGGGATGCGGGGCCGGACGATCGGCGTCGTCACCGCTGCGGCCGAAACCGGTCAACGCGATGCCGCCGGTTCCCCGGAACACGCGGCGATCGGGAGCAACTTGTTGAACGATTTCACGCTCTCCAGGGCCGTGATCGGTCTCTTTCGCTATACGCAAAAGCATCTGGGCCGGCAGAGCGTGAGCGCGAAACCCCGCCTCGTGATCGCGTGCGACGTGCGCCATTTCTCGCGCCACTTTTGCGAGCTTGCGGCCTCGACGTGGACCAAGCTCGGCGGCGAGGCGTTTATTTTCGACGGACCGCGCCCGACCCCGCAACTGAGCTACAGCGTGCGTTGGCTCAAGGCCCATGCTGGCGTGGTCATCACCGCCAGCCACAATCCGCCCCACGATAACGGCTTTAAGGCCTACTTTGACGATGGGGCCCAAGTGGTGCCGCCGCACGACACGGGAATCGTCGCTGAGGTCAACGCTGTGCCGCTCGCCGAGCTCGGGGCGTTTTTAGCGATCGATCTCGCGGGCGTCACGACGCTCGGGCGCGACGCCGACGATGCTTACCTCGAGGTCGCGGCGCAGGCGGCGATCGACCACGACGTTCTCAAGCAGACCAAGCTCAAAATCGCCTTCACTAACATTCATGCCACCGGTTCGGTGCATTCGATCCCGCTGTTGATTCATGCCGGCTGCGACGTACATCCCGTGAAAGAGCAATTGGTGTTCGATGCCAATTTTCCCACGGTCAAGTCGGCCAACCCGGAGAACGCGGCCGCGTTGGCGCTGGCCGTGGCTTTAGCGGAGCGCGAGGCCTGCGATGTCGTGCTCGCGACCGATCCGGACGCCGACCGGATGGGCGTGGCCGTGCGCAACCGCGCAGGGAAAATGGAACTGCTGACCGGCAATCAGATCGGAGCGCTGCTCGCCGATTACCGGCTCACTAAATACAAAGAACTCGGCTGGATACCCGCCGCAGGCTCAGACCGCGTCTGTCTCGTAAAAACGTTTGTCACCAGCCAACTTCAAGACGCGATTGGGCGCGCGCATGGAGTAAAAGTCGTGAACACGCTCACGGGCTTCAAGTGGATCGCGGCCAAGATGCGCGGCTACGAGCACCAACTGCTGGCGGCGATGCCGGCGGGTTTTGATTATGAGCGTCTGGCGCTCCGAGAGCGGGCTCGATTGCTCATGCAGCACAGCACGTTCTACGCCTTTGGCACCGAGGAGAGTTACGGTTATCTGCCCAACGATTTCGTCCGCGACAAAGACGGCAACGCCGCCTGCCTGATGTTCGCCGAACTCTGCGCCTGGGTGAAGAGCCGCGGGCTGACTGTGCCGGAGTATCTTGACGAGATTTTTGTGCGGTGCGGATTCTACCTCGAAGGAGTCATCAATCTCTACTACGAGGGCGCGAGCGGTAACGCGAAGATCAAGCGCATCCTCGATACCTACCGCGCGAGCCCGCCGCAGCGGTTTGGCGACGTGGCGGTGGCGAAGTTTCAGGACTTTGGCCGCGAGGATATTTGTGACGTCGACGGCGAAATGGTTCCGAAGCAGGATCTCTATCTCGTCACGCTCGCCAATGGCTACAGCTTCGCCGCCCGCGGCAGCGGCACGGAGCCGAAGATGAAATTCTATCTCTTCGCCCAAGAAAAGGTGGCGAGCGTCGCCGAGTTGCCAGCGATCAAAGCCAACGTCCGCGCGACCCTCGATGGCCTGAGCAACTTGATCGAAGCCGACGCCAAACTGCGGGCGGAAGGTTAGTCGCCGGATAAACAAAAGCGCCGAGTCCCGCGTGGGGAATCGGCGCTTGAAGCCCTTGCCCGAACCAAAGTTCGGCGGTCAAAGGCGCTTAGAGCAGCAGCAATGACGGACTCTCGAGGTGGGCTTTGATGGCGTTGAGGAATTTCGCGCCGAGCAAGCCGTCCACCACGCGATGGTCGCAAGAGAGGGTGAGATTCATCCGTTGGCCGATCACGATCTCGTCGCCGACTACGACGGGCTTCTTGACCGTGGCGCCGATGGCCAAAATCGCGGCGTTCGGCGGGTTAATGATCGCGCAGAAGCGGTCAATGCCGGCCATGCCGAGATTGGAAACACAGAACGTGCCGCCCGTGAACTCGGCGGGCTGGAGCTTCTTTTCCTTGGCGCGACCGCCGAGAGCTTTGGCTTCCGTGCTGATTTGGAAGAGGCTCTTGGCGTCGGTGTCGCGGATGACCGGCGTGATCAGGCCGTCCTCGATCGCGACGGCGAAGGAGACGTGGATGGCACCGTGGGATTGGATCCCGGCACCGGTCCAAGACGTGTTTACCGCCGGGATGGCGCGGAGCGCAGTGGCGGCGGCTTTGAGGACGAAGTCGTTGACGGAGAGTTTTACGCCGTCCTTGGCGAGACCGGCGTTGAGCTGTTCGCGGAGGGTGAGGAGCGGACCGGCGTCGATTTCGAGATCGAGATAGAAATGAGGAATCGTCGTTTTGGCTTCGAGCAGGCGTTTGGCGATGGTCCCGCGCATGTTTGATGCGGGGGCGAAGGCTTCGGCTTGGACCGGGGATTTGTCGAGGACCGAGCGGTAAGCCCAAGCCGGGGCGGCGTCGGCGCGGGCCGGTTTCGCGGCGGCGGGTGGCGGGTTTTTCTCGGCCGCGAGGATGTCGGCGCGGACGATGCGGCCACCGGGACCGGAACCTTCGACGCAGGTGATATCGATGCGTTTTTCTTCGGCGAGCTTGCGGGCCAGGGGCGAAATGCGGATGCGGCCGGCGGGAGCGGCGCTGACGGTCGGAGCAGGCGCGGCAGCCTTGGGCGCGGCGCCGGCAGCGGTCACGACCGGAGTGGGCGCGGGTGGGGGAGTCGGAATGACGGCGGGCGCAGGGGCGGCCGGTGCCGTCGGGGCCGCGGCGGGTGCGGGCATTTCGTAAGTTTCACCGGGCTTGCCGATCACGCAGAGGGGGGCGCCAATCGGGAGCTGAGCGCCGGGCGAGCCGAATATTTTCAGGATCGTGCCATTAAAATAGCTCTCGAGCTCCATCGTGGCTTTGTCGGTTTCAACTTCAGCAAGCATGTCGCCGGCTTTTACGACATCGCCCTCTTTCTTGAACCATTTGGTCAGCGTGCCCACGGTCATGGTGTCGCTGAGTTTGGGCATTAAGGTGATATTGGCCATTGCTCGGAAAAGTTGAGAGTTGGGAGCTGAGAGTTGAGAGCCGGAAAAGCGGCTCAGTCGAGGAGGGCGAGAGCGGCTTTGAGGATGCGCTGCGGGTTGGGCAGCTGCTCGGCTTCGACGGGCGGGCTGTAAATCGCGGGTGCGTCGATGGTGCAAAGACGGCTGATCGGGGCATCAAGTTCGTCGAACGCCTCGGCTTGGATCATATAGGTGAGTTGGGCACCGACGCCGCAGAACGGCTTCTGCTCCTCGACGATGAGGACGCGGTGGGTCTTGCGCACGGAGGCGAGCACGGTGTCGATGTCGAGCGGTCGAATGGTGCGGAGATCGACGATTTCAACGGAGATATCGTGTTCTTTCGCGAGCAACTCGGCGACAGCGAGCGATTGGATGACGGGCCGGCCGTAGGTGACGATGGTGAGGTCTTTGCCCTCGCGCTTCACGTCGGCTTGGCCGAGCGGGATGAGGTATTCCTCTTCGGGCACTTCGCCTTTTTCGCCGTAAAGCAGGGTGTTCTCCAAGAAGAAGACCGGGTCGTTGTCGCGGATGGCGGATTTGAGCAGGCCTTTGGCGTCGTAGGCGGTGGAGGGGACGACGACCTTCACGCCGGGGTGCGCGGCGAGGATGTTCTCGGGCGTGTGGGAGTGGGTGGCGCCGACGTTGGTGCCGCCGTTGGCGGGACCGCGGATGACGATCGGGCAGTTGATCTGGCCGCCGGACATGTAGCGGACGTTGGCGGCGTTGTTGAGAATCTGGTCAAAGGCGACGGAATAGAAGGACCAGAACATGAGTTCCATCACTGGGCGCACGCCCAGCATCGAGGCACCGATGCCCATGCCGATAAACCCGGCTTCGCTGATGGGCGTGTCGGCGACGCGCAACGGGCCGAATTTTTCGAGCAGGCCTTGGGTGACTTTGTAGGCGCCTTGGAATTGGCCGACCTCTTCGCCCATGACGACCACGTTGGGGTCGCGGGTGAGTTCTTCGGCAAGGGCGTGGCGGACGGCTTCGCGGTAGGTGATCTGTGGCATCGGAGGCGGAAAAGTTGGGAGCTGGGAGTTGGGAGCCGGCGTGGGCGGCTCAGTTGAAGAACAAGCGGCCTTGGGAGGTGCGCTGGTCGGGATTGTCGGACTCCCAGTAAACGTCTTTTTGGATGTCCTCGGCGGTGGGGTAAGGGCTGGCGTCCGCAAATTCGGCGGCGGCCTCGGCTTCGGCGACGGCGGCTTCGTCGATCTTCTCGGCCGAGGCTTCGGTCAAGACGCCTTCGGCCAAGAGAATGGCTTGGAAAACCTGAATCGGGTCCTTGGTGCGGCGGTAGTCCTCGATCTCGGCTTTGGTGCGGTAAGTGTTGTCCGGGTCGGCGACGGAATGGCCGCGGTAACGGTAGGTTTCGATTTCGACGACGGCTGGTTTGCACTCCTCGCGGGCGATGGTGAGATACTTGTCCATCGTGGCCCGGACTTCGTAAACGTCGTGGCCGTCGCAGGCCGCCCAAGCGATCCCGTAACCCTCGGCGCGTTTGGCGAGTTCGCCGGCGGAGGAACGTGCTTGGCTCGTGCCCATGGAGTAGCCGTTGTTTTCGATGACGAAAACGCACGGCAGGTTCCAAAGCGCGGCGAGATTGTAAGCCTCATGGACGGCACCCTGGTTGACGGCGCCGTCGCCCATGAACGCCATGGCCGAGCCTTTATAGCCTTTGTATTTCACGCCGTAGGCCAGACCGACACCGAGGGGGATTTGGCCGCCGACGATGCCGTGGCCGCCCCAATAGTTTCGCTCGGGTGAGAAGAAGTGCATTGAGCCGCCCTTGCCTTTGGAGCAACCGGTGATTTTGCCGTAAAGCTCGGCCATGAGGGCTTTGGTATTCATGCCGACGGCGATGGCGTGGCCGTGGTCGCGGTAAGCGGTGATGACGTGGTCGTGTTTGCCCATCAACGAGCAGCAACCGACCGCGATCGCTTCCTGTCCGTTATAAAGGTGGAGAAAACCGCCGATATTGGCCCCGCCGGCGGCGTTTTTGCCGGTGTAGGCGCGATGACTGCGTTCCTCGAAGCGGCGAATCCGCACCATTTGACGGTAGAGCTCGATCTTATGCTCGGCGGTGAGCGAGGCGTTGACGGGGGCCTGACCGTAGGAGACGGGGGCAGCAGGTTTCTGGTCGATGGTAGCGCTCGGTTTCTTGCTCACGGGTGTGTTGTTTTCAGTGTTAAAACACAAAGTGTTCGGCGGAAGTTTTGGAAATCAAGCGTTGTTTCGCTGCGAGGTTCAATCCCGTCTCAAACGGCGGCCGGGGTGATCTGCTCGATCTCGATGTGGACGGGTTGCCCGGGCGCGCAGTCGGCCTTGAGCGCGACGAATCGGTCGCGGTATTGATCGTAAATGGGCCAGAGGGCCCGGCGGTCGGTTTCCGGAATGGGCAATGTGCTGCCGATCGCGGCCCGACTGAAAAACCCAAACTGACCTTCCTCCATGTCAGCCGGGAGCGCGGGGATCGGGCGGCGGCAACGAAACAGGAACATCAACCAATGCGACTGCGCCTCGTAGGCTTTTTCAGCGATCATGGCGAAGAGATGCAGGTCGCCCGCCGTGATGGTGAAGCCTGTCTCTTCCTGCGTTTCGCGCACGGCGCACTCGAACGGGGATTCCCCGGCGGCGGTGTCCAATTTGCCGCCGATTGGGCTCCAAATCCCCAGATTGGGCGGTTTCGCCCGCAGGAGGAGCAGATGTTCGCCGGCAGCGTTTTCCAAAAATACAAGGACAGCGATTTTGTAGGGGAAGGTGGGGACGGACGACATGGTGAGTGGTTACACCCGGGACGAAAAAATAGTGCCGCAGGTTGAAAAATTGAGCGTGACGCGGTCCGGAGGTCGCACAACTTTTTTTCAACCGTGCGCGCCCCCCGCTTATTCTTTCTGGTTGTTTTCCTGCTCGGTTTTCCGGTCGTTTCGATCGGGGCCGGCAGTGAAGTGATCGAGGTCTCGGTCGCGCGATTTGGCTCGGCCCGCGCCCCCGGCGGCGCGACCGAACCGTGGCTCGAGGCCGAACTGGTTTTGGCGGTGAATGTCCCGCCCGACAGCGGCAGCCGAGCGATCAGCCGGGTGGGCGTGGCGCTGACGTTGGGCTGGGAATTGCCGGCGACGGCGGGCGGTTTTCGGCGCATGGACTACTACCGGGCCGAAGCCGAGTGCGTGGCTTTGGCGACCGGTCGGGCCAACGTGCGGTTCTACCTGCCGCCGGAGCTGGTGAAGCGCGATCAACTGAGGGGAACGCCGAAACTCTGGACGGTAGATCTGACCGTGGCCGGGCAAGCGATCCCGGCGGCCAAGGCGAATCAGGCCGCCGCGTTGGCCGATGGCTCGGCCCGCCGGGCCTTTCTCAGCACGGCCGCCGCCGCCGCGCTCGCGAATGCGGGCTTGTTGCTGCCCCAATATCTGACGCCGTTTGCGGGCGAGTATCCGCGGGCCACGCCCAGTTTCGTGCGGCGGGAAACGCTCGGTCATGCCCCGGTTCGGGCGGAGCCGTGAGTTTCCGCTTGCCGCGCGCCTCTATCTGAAATCGCTTCGCCCTTCGTCTATGCGTTCCCCTCGCCTTCTAGCCCTCGATTTGGGCGCAAGTCATGTCACCGCCGGTAGCTTTGGCGTGAGTGCGACCGGTCGTATCGTGCTCCAGCGTTTTGTTTTCGAGGCGCAGGATGCGGATCCGGCGCATGAGGCGCGTTGGCCCGATCACACGGCGAGCGCGCTCGGGGCCGTTGCCTCGCGGGAGAAGCTGGCCGGGTCTTGCGTCGTTACGGTGCCCGGTCATCTCGCGTTGACGAAGTTTATCAAGACGCCGGCGCTTGATCCCGCGAAACGCACCCAGAGTCTCGCGTTCGAGGCCTCGCAACACATTCCCTATCCGCTCAGCGAAGTGATTTGGGACCACGTCGTGATCGCCGACGACGGGTTCGATCTCGAGGTCATGTTTGCCGCGGCCAAAGTGGACGCCCTAGAAAGCCTGTGTGCGACGGCGGATAGCGCCGGATTCGCGCCGGAGCGGGCCACGCCCAGCAGCTTGGCCCTGCGCGCGGCGTTCCGTTATAGTTATCCGGAGGCGCCCGGCAGCGCGCTCGTGATCAGCATCGGCGCGCGCTCGACCAACCTGCTCTTTCTCGACGGCGAGCGTTTCTATATCCGCACGTTTCCGCTGGCGGGCAATCAGGTCACGGCGGCGATCTCGGAAGAACTGCGCATCGATTTTTCTTCGGCCGAAGCCCTCAAGGTCGCCGTGCTTTCGGATCGCTCCGAGTTACCCGAAAACTCTCCGGCTCGTGCAGCGGTGCAGCGCGCGACGGCGGGGTTTGCCGGGCGCCTGCATCTTGAGGTCGCGCGCTCGATCGTGAATCACCGGCGGCAGATGGGCGCACCTCAACCGGCGAAGGTTTACCTCACCGGTGGCGGATCACTGATCGCTGATTTGCTGTCCACATTGTCCGAGCGCCTGAAGCTGCCGGTCGAGCGCTACGAGCCGTTGCGGGGGGTCGAGGTGTCCGCCGATGCGCGGGCGGCAGGGGCGGAGAGCCTTTCTTATCTCATGGCCGATTTGGTCGGCCTCGCGGTGAATTTGGTGCAGCCGGTCGCGACGGTGACGTTGTTGCCGGCGGCGATTACCGACGCACTGGCTTTCCGTAAACGTCAGCCGCTCTACCTTGCGGCGGCCGTGTTGGCGGCCGCGGCGTTGTTGCCTCCGGTCTTTTATTTTCAAAACCGCGTCGCCCGCGCCAACGACCAAGTCGCCCAGGTCGAGGGCCAGCTCCGACCGCTCCGCTCGGTCGAGGCGCGCAATGTGGATCACCTCGCCCAGATCGAAGAGGCGAAGAAGCAGATCGCCGCGCTTGAAGGTCTGGTCGCGACCAAGGGCAATTGGCTGGAGTTTCTCGCCGATGTGCAGAGCCGCCTCGCCGGGGTGGGCGACGTCTGGTTGGAGCGGATTCAGCTCCTGCCGCCGCCTTCGGCAGACGGGATCGAGGCGGTCCCAGTCGTCGAGGGGGCCGCGCCGGTGGCTCCACCGGTGCCGCCGCTGAAGCTCACCCTTAGCGGAAGGCTGCTTGATGTGACCAACCCAGTTTCCAACGTGAGTCCGGAGTCGTTTGCGCGCGTGAAGAGTCTCATCAGCGGATTTACGGGATCTCCGTTTGTCACCGCGGTGGAGAACGAGCGCTTCGATAGCACGCAGCCCGGTCTTTTGCGTTTCGACTTTACGCTCGTGGTCAACCCTAAGCGCCCGCTCTGATCCCGGCCCACCCGATGACTGGAAAAAAGCTCTCACTCTTTAACTTCGCCCTCGGGCTGATCGCGTTGGCGGTGCTGGGCGGGGCCTGGTTCATCTGGGATCGCGCCCAAGCGGCCCAAACGGCCGAGGGTAAATTGCTCCAAGCCCGCGCTGAACTCCAGGCGGTGGCCGACACCGCGCCGGCGCCTTCGCGGGAAGTTGCGACCGAGATCGAGGCCGACCTTGGGCGGGCCCGTTCGGTATTGGCCACGATGCAGAGCGAGCTGCGCGGGCATGGACCGGCCGGCGCCGCGCTCGCCGCCGTCAAAGTTCCGGCCGCCCGCACCGACGCGTATTTCGATCTGGCGACCTTTGTCGAACGAAGCCGCACGCAGGCCCGAAAACTGGGCATCGTGATCGCTCCGGGCGCCGTGCATTTCGGCTTCGCCCTGCACTCAAACGAAGGTCCGGAGTCCGCGCTCATCGAGGCGGTCTTTCGCCAAAGGCTGGTGACCCAGTATCTGGTCGATGCGTTGTTTGCCGCGCGCCCGCGCGCGATCTTGGCGATCAAGCGGGAGCGACCCCTCACGGCCACCGAGCGCAAAGCCCGGGCCGAGGCGCTGGCGGCTGCTGCCGCCGCCGTCGCCGCGGATCCGACCGCGCCGTTGTCCGAAATCGTGCCGGAAAATAACGCGTCGATCTCGCCGGATTATTTTGATCTGGATCCGCGCCTGGCCGCACCGAACCCCGAGCTCGTGACGGTGAGCGCCTTTCGTTTGGTGTTCACCGGGCCGACGGCCGCGCTGCGCAGCGTGCTCAACCAACTCGCGACTTTCGAACTGCCGGTGATCGTGCGTACGGTGGAAGTGGAACCGGCGACCGGCGAAGACCTCTCCCTCGCTGGCGAAGAATCCTCGCCCGCGCCAGCGGCTCCGGTGGCCGCCTCGATCGTGCTGTCGGCGGCTGCTTCGCCGAAGAATGCCGTGGCCGCAAAACCCGCGGCCCTGCCCCCGATCGTGGCGAAATCGATTTCCAAGTTCACCGTGACGGTTGAGTTCGTTGAGCTTGTCCCCGCGCCCGCCGCTTCGGCCGCCGCGCCTGCCTCCGCCCCATGAGCACACCCAACTCGGCCAAATCTTTCTTGTTTGCCGCGCTGGGACTCGCCGTGGTCTCGGCGGCGGGGTTTGGGTTCCTGATTTGGCAGGACCGCTCGGCGGCGCCGATTGGCCGTCCGGCGTTGTCCGCGCCGCCCTACACTCCGGCGGCGATCGCAGACGCGGTCGTCAAGTCGGCCGTGTGGTCGCCGCCGGCGCCTCTCGCACGGGGCCGAGATTGGCTCTACGATGTGTTCACCCCGCCCGAGATTTTCTACAACCCGCGCACCCGTCAGTTCTCGGTCTCGGCGGCGTCGGTCGGCGGCAGCGACCAGCCGGATGAACCCTTCGGCTTGGAACTCATCAGCGTGCGGCCCGAGCCGTTTCGGTTGCAGCTCATCGGCTATGTCGGCGGGGAAGGGGACGCGCGCGGGATTTTTGAGAACCGCGTCAGCGGCGAGATTTTCTTGGCCTCCGCCGGACGCCGCGTGGGCGACCTGGGCCTTTCGATCCGGCGTTTCTCCGTGCGCAGCGAGGAAATCTCTGTCCCTGAAAGCATGGGCTTCAAACAACGCGTGGGCACGGCGGTCGTCACCGATGCCCGTGCCGGCCGCGACGTGATTTTGACCCAGCGCGAACGCCGCATGACGGGCAACGTGTTTGCTTTTGCCGCGGTCGAGGGCGAATCCGCCCCGCGGGAAGTGCGGCCCGGCGACAGTTTTAAAGTCGGCGCGGCGGCTTATCGCATCGAACAGATCAACGCCGAGCTCGCCACGATCGACGTCGTCAAAACGTCGCCCAATCTGGATGAACCGTGGCGTCGCACGCTATCGGTTCGTTTCGATTCTTCCGATCCCACTCCCTCTGCTCCCTGAGTCACTTTCCTCTACCGCCATGAAATCCAAGTTCCCCGCCCGCTCGCTCCTCTCCTTGCTGCTCGCCGTCACGGTCGTTTCCATTGTGGTGCCGGCCGGGCGGGTTTTTGCGCAAAGCTCGGCTGAAGACCGCAAGATTCGGCTTATGGCCGATGTCCTCCGCTTGCGGGACGCGGGAGATTATGCCGGCGCGCTCACCAGCCTCGACCAGCTCTCCGCCGTCGCCCCAAACGATGCTTCAGTCGGCCGCCTGCGCTCCGAGATCACCTCAGCCGCGCGCGCCCGTGAAGCCGCCGCCCAACGCGCCGCCGCCGCGCCCGCGCCCGCTCCGGTGGCCTCCGCCGCAAACGTTCCGACCATGATCGAGGTCAAGATTCCTGACGCGGCACCGCGGTCGGCCTCGCCCGCCGTTGAATCCGCTGCCGCTGCCAGCGCCGCCGCCGAAGCGGAAGCCGATGCTTTGGTCGCCGCCGAGTCCGCCCGGATCAGTGCCGCGCTCGCCGGTGCCGCGACCCAGCGCGCGACTGCCCGGGCTTTAGGCGCCGACGGTCAATTCGCCGCCGCCATCGCTACGCTCGACACCGCTCTGGCGTCGTTGCCGATGAATTCGCTCACGCAGAAAACTGTCGCCGAGATCAAGCGCGACCAAGCCTCCCTTTATTTCGACCAAGCCCAGGCGCTGCTCGCCCGGGGCGACACGGGCGGCGCCCGCGCGGCACTCGCCGCCGCTTCGGCCCTTGAACCTGGCAGCTCCCGGAGCGCCGGCCTGACGCGCCAACTTTCCCGCGCTGAGACTCAGGCGTCTAACGCCGCGAGCTTCACGGCCGCGCCCGGGGTCGATGCCGAGTTCCTTGCTGACCGCGCTGCGACCGAGCAGTTGATCGCTAAGGGCCGCGCCCAATACGTCGCCGGCGACATCGACGGCGCGCAGAGCACGTTCCGCTCGGTCGAGGCGCAGGCCCCCGACAACACCGTGGCCAAGGGTTTTCTGCTTCGCATCGCACAGGAGAAAGCCGAGACCGGCGCGCTCAACCGCGAGAAGACCCGCACCCAACTGCTCGAGGAAGTCGCCAAGGGCTGGCAACGCCCTGGCATCTACCAGGAGCGCGCGCGCGATGACGCTGCCACGGCTGCGACCGCTCCGCTCGTGAAGAAACTCAACGAGATCGTGTTGCCCAACGTCAGCTTCACGCGCGCCGAAATCGGCCAAGTGGTCGCCGCCCTCAGTGCGGCTTCCGAGGAATTCGACCTCACCGGCGTCACGCCCAAGGGGGCCAACATCGTGCTAATCGATCCCGCCAATAAAAATCCCGTCGTCACCCTCACGCTGCGCAACGCCACGCTGAAGCGGGTGCTCGATTTCGTGACCGAATCCGCCGGTTACCAATATGAGGTGCAGGCCGATGCCGTGGTCGTCCGCCCCGGCGGTGAGACGAACAATCTTGAAACGGCGTTTTTCCCGATCACCCGCGCGACCGTCCTGCGTATGACCGGCATCGGCGGCGGCAAGGCCGACGCGGCGTCCTCCTCCGGCCCGGCCAACGAGGGCGGAGTTTCGGGCGGTGAAGCCGGTTCGATGAAGGGATTTTTGCAACAAGCCGGCGTGAGTTTCACCGTCGAGGGCAGCAGCCTCGCCTACGACGGTTCCGCGATCATCGTCACCCAGACGGCCCGCAACGTGGAGCGCATCCGCAACATCCTCGCCCGCTACAACGATGTCCGCCAAGTCGAGATCGAGTCGAAGTTCATGGAAGTCCAGGAAGGCGCCCTCGAAGAACTCGGCGTCAAATGGAACCTCTCCCGCCGCGGTGTCGCCCAAGTCAATCCGACCACCGGCGCGCCCATCCTCGATGCCAACGGCCGGCAAGTTTTCGTCCCGCGCGAAACCTACGCCACGGACAACGTCAACCGCTCGCTCGCCGGAGCGTTCCCCAGCACGTCCAACGGCAATTCGCTCACGATCAGTTCCACGGCCGTGAGCGGCGGACCCAATCTCACCGTGCCCATCGCCCCGGCTACGATTCCCGGCGGCGTCTCACTTGGATCCACCGCCGCCGCGCTCGCCAACATCACCGGCTTTGTCGGTGAGTTCGACGTCACCGCCGCCATTCGCGCGCTCTCGCAGAAACAAGGCAGCGATCTTCTCAGCTCGCCTAAAGTCACGGTCCTGTCCGGTAATCCCGCCAACATCGTCGTCGCCCAGGAATTCCGTTACCCGCAAAGCTACGGTGAAATTCAGAGCCAAGTCGGTTCGTCCTCCGGTGCAGCCACCGGCGGCGCAGGCGTGACGATCACCGCCGGCACGCCGCAGGAGTTCACCTCGCGCAACGTCGGTGTCGAGATGAAGGTCACGCCCACCGTCGAAGAAGACGGCTACTCGATCAGCCTCGATCTCAACCCCAAGGTCACGGAGTTCGAGGGCTTCGTCGAATACGGCGGCCCGAGTATCGCCATCTCCTCCGGCACGACGGTCACGGTGCCGCCCGGATTTTATCAGCCAATCTTCTCCGTCCGCGAGATCACGACTAAGGTCACGATCTGGGACGGCGCGACGCTCGTGATGGGCGGACTCACCCGAGAGGAAGTGAAGAAGGTGAACGACAAGGTTCCGTTCTTCGGCGACCTCCCGCTCGTCGGCCGGCTCTTCCGCTCGAAGGGCGAGAGCTCGCAGAAGCGCAATCTCCTCATCTTCGTCACCGCCAACTTGCTCAGCCCCGGCGGTTCGCCGAAGAAACAAAACCTGAAAAGCACGCCGGCCAATTCGCTCTTCCAGAATCCGACGATCGTCACGCCCGCCAGCGCCGAAGGCCGCACGCGCGACGGTAACAAATAATTTAACACCGGAGACTAGCCCATGACCACGACTTCTTCCGAGGTAGGGCGCCCGCTGTGCGGCGCGCCGTCCGCCGCTCCTGCGTTTTTCCGCCGTTGGTTTACCGCCGCGTTCGTTTTGTTGGCTTCGGGTCTCGCTCATGCCGCGCCCACGATCTCGATCACGGCACCCACTGCAGGCTCCGTTTGGAACGTCGGCTCCAACGTGACTATTACCGCAGTTCCAGTGACTGATGGTGGTTTCACTGTCGCTCAGGTTCAGTTTTTGGTCACAACCACGGGAGGCAGTCCGACAACGACTACAATCGGCACGGTGACAAGTTCGCCGTATTCGGTTACATGGACGCCTTCTGCTTCGGGTAATTTTACGCTGACGGCCAAGGTGACCGATTCGAATGCAGCTGTTGGGACTTCTGCAACTATTGCCGTGACGGCAGTGGCACCCACGGCCGTGTCATTGACGGCCCCTTCAAATAATTCAACGGCCACAGTAGGCACCTCTGTTACCCTCACCGCGGGTGCGACCCCGGTTAGCGGCGCGACGATCAGCCAAGTAGTGTTTTACGCGAATGGCACCCAAGTCGGTTCTGCGGTCACTTCCTCGCCCTATACTACGACGTGGACGCCGAGCGCGGTGGGCGCGGTGGCGTTGACCGCGCGGGCCACGGATTCGGCTGGGACCACGGTGACTTCATCGAGCGCCAGTGTCACCGTTGGTGCAGCTGCGCCTACGATTTCAATTTCCGCTCCGGCGCTTGGTGCTGTGCTGCCGCTTAACTCCGCTGCCACCGTGACGGCCACGGCTACGGCTGGCACCGGTGCAACGGTCGCTCAGGTGCAATTTTTACAAGGCACCACCGTCATCGGTACGGTCACAAGCTCGCCATATAGCATCAACTGGACGCCCACGATCGCGGGTAATTATTCGCTCACGGCAAAGGTGCTCGACACGAACAACGTCACGGTCACTTCCTCCGCCGTCAACGTCACCGTTGCCGCCGCAGGCGTGCCTACGGTTTCTCTCACTGCGCCAACCAACGGCGCGTCGCTTACGCTTGGCACCGCCGCGACGTTGAGCGCCACCGCTGCGGCGAGCAGCGGCACGACCGTAACCCGCGTCGATTTTCTCTCCGGCACCACGGTGGTCGGCACGGCCTTAGCCCCAACGACCGGTTCCACTTACAGCTTCTCATGGACGCCGACGGCAGCCGGGATTACGTCGCTGACCGCGCGAGTGACCGACTCCAACGGGACCGCGGTCACCTCGTCGACCGTTAACGTCAACGTGGTCGCTGCCGCAGCGCCGACTATTTCACTCACCGCGCCGTTGACGGGCTCGGTCGTTACCGCCGGTAGCAATGTGACCCTCACGGCGACCGCTGCGCCTGGCGCTGGCGCTACCGTGGCACAAGTCCAGTTCCTCGTCGGCACCACGATTGTGGGCACGGTGACCGCCGCGCCTTACTCAACCACGTGGATCCCCTCGGCGGCGGGAAATTTCTCGCTCACGGCCCGCGTCACCGACTCAAATGGTACCGCCATCACTTCCTCCGCCGTCAACGTCACCGTTGCCGCCGCGGGCGTGCCCACGGTTTCTCTCACTGCGCCAACCAACGGCGCGTCGCTCACGCTTGGCACTGCGGCGACGTTGAGCGCCACCGCTGCGGCGAGCAGCGGCACGACCGTAACCCGCGTCGATTTTCTCTCCGGCACCACGGTGGTCGGCACGGCCTTAGCCCCCACGACCGGTTCCACCTACAGCTTCTCATGGACGCCGACGGCCGCGGGTATTACGTCGCTGACCGCGCGAGTGACCGACTCCAACGGAACCGCCGTCGCCTCGTCGATTGTTAATGTGAACGTGGTCGCTGCCGCAGCGCCCACGATATCACTCACCACGCCGTCGATGGGCTCGGTCGTTACCGCCGGTAGCAATGTGACCCTCACGGCGACCGCTGCGCCTGGCGCTGGCGCTACCGTGGCGCAAGTCCAGTTCCTCGTCGGCACCACGATTGTGGGCACGGTGACCGCCGCGCCTTACTCAACCACGTGGATCCCCTTGGCGGCGGGTAATTTTTCTCTTACCGCCCGTGTCACCGACTCAAATGGTGCGACGGTAACCTCAAGCGCGGTCAGCGTCACGGCGGCGGCAGCCGCTGTGACCACGGTCGCCATTAGCGCCCCGGTTAATAACGCCACCGCTACCGTCGGCACCGCCGTCACCGTCACGGCTTCAGCTAGCGCTAGCACCGGAGCGACCATCAGCTCAGTCGCGTTTTTTGCCAACGGCGTCTCCATTGGCGCGCCGGTCACGACCGCGCCGTATTCGATCGCGTGGATGCCGACCTTCGCGGGCACAACTCAATTGACGGCCCGCGCCACCGATTCGCTAACCGTCGCGGCGACGTCGTCGATCGTGAACGTGGTCGTTTCGGACACCTCGGCTCCCGCATTGACGGTGGCGCTTTCACCCGGTGTCGCGCCCGGCACCACCTTGCCGGCCGGAGCGACGCGCTTCGTGCTCGCGACCACCCAAGCCGCAGCGGGCCGTGCCATTGTCGGCGTCGAGTTTTACATCGATGGCGTCAAAGTCGTAGAGATGACCACCGCGCCCTACGTCTATAAGTACGTGGCGCCTGCGGCGACCGGCCTCTACGCGCTGACCGTCCGATCCATCGATAACGCCGGTTTTTTGCGCGATGTTTCACAGACTTTGACCGTTGTTTCCGCGGTCGGGCGGCCGCCGACCTCCACCCTGATCACGCCGACCAATGGTTCGATCGCCGTTCCTGGGACAGCCATCAGCCTCGCAGCAACCGCGTTGAGCGTCGGTGGCAGTGTCGCCAGCGTTCAGTTTTACGCCAACGGTGCGCCGGTGGGTAGTCCGGTCGTGGCCTCTCCCTACGTCGGCTCCTTTGTTCCAACCCTTCCTGGTCGCTACGTCATCGAGGCAATCGCTACCGACGATCGCGGGAACACCACGCTTTCGAACGCGGCGATCGTGACGGCCGCCTTCACGAGCCCATCGGCTGCAATCACGTCGCCGCTCGGCACCCAAGTTGCACCGACCAGGGCAACACCTGGCGTGCCGCTCACCCTTTCGGCCACCGCCACCGGTGGTAGCGCTGCGACGGTCCTGCTCGTGGAATTCCTTGTTTCCGGCAATGTCGTCGGCACCCGCACGGCTCCGACGGTAGCCAACGGCAGCACCTACTCACTGCTTTGGACGCCGACCACCGCGCAGTTGGGCGTCGCACCGATCACCGCCCGCGTGACCGACACCAATTCTCTGACCTCAACCTCGCTCCCGACCTACGTGAGCGTCGTGGCTCTCACAACCCCGCCGCCCGTCATCACCGGCGTGGGCGTGAATCCGATTCCCGGTCTTGGCCTGCAAACGCTCTCCACCGCCAATATCGTGGCGACGGTCGCGCCCGGTAACACCTCGCTGAACATCGCTTCCGTGGAGTTTTTCCTCACCGACGGCATCAACGCCACCCGGCTCGGGACCGGCGCGCGCGAGGTCCCGACCGCGAATCTCTACCGGCTCGTTTGCAACTTCGGCGCCTTCGATTTTTCCGCGATCACGCCCAACGCTGCCGGCGCCTATCCGGTGCAGCTCTTCGTCATTGCCCGCGACAACTCCGGCGTTCAGACGCAGTCCGGTTTGGTCAACCTCGCCGTGAACCCGTCGTCGAGCGCTCCGCCAACGATCCAAGTTCAAGCTCTCGGCGGCACAACGATCGCTCAGGGCAACACCTTCCAGCTCCTCGCGCTCCCGACCGACACGGATGGCAACGTCGCCTCGATCCAGCTCTACTCCAACGGCGTCACTTCGGGCGCCGCGCAGCTGAATCCGATCAACGGCGGGGTTGCTTCGTTTTTCTTCACGCCGACCGCGGCCGGCACGTTCCGACTTTTTGCCTCGGTCACCGATGACACGGGCAACACCAGCATCTCGACCGTGGTCACGCTGAACGTGACCGCCACCGCTGCGCCGGTGGTGACGCTCAATCTCCCGGCCGATAATTCGACCGTGACGACCGTTGGCGCTCCGACCTATCTCGCCGCCACCGTCACGTTGGCCGACCAGACGCTCACCCCCACGGTCCAATTCACGGTCAGAGGCTCGGGCGGTCGCAACGTTCCGTCGATCACCGCCACGCGGGTCGGCACCACCACAACGTATCGCGGTATCTTCACCAACACCGTCGCCGACACCTATACGATCGGCCTGACGGCCTCCCTCGCCGGCGGGACTATTTCGACGACCAGCCCGACGACCCGCACGGTTCAACTAAACAACGCTTCGGGCAATTTGCCGGTGATTACATTTACCAACTTTCCCGGCACGACCACCACCGCCTCGACGGTTTCGCTGGCGGCCACCGCGACCGACGGCGACGGCTTCATCGAGTCGGTCGAGTTTTTCCTCAATAGGAACAGCCTCGGCTTCGGCGTCCGCGAACAACTCGCGAACCTGTGGCGGATTCCCACGAGCTTTGCCGGCCTCACCGCCGGCGGTTATGAAGTGCAAGCCGTTGCCCGCGACAATGCTGGCAACGCGGTCGCCACGGGTATCAGTTTTCTCAATCTCACGACCGCCGCCAGCGCCGCGCCTACGCTCAGCATCGCGGCCACGCCGGCTTCGGTAGCGTTTGGCCGCACTGTTACCCTGACCGCGACCCCGCAGGATTCCGACGGCACGATCAATTCCGTGACGTATTTTTCCAACGGAGTGGCGATCCCGGGCGGCGGGTTGAATGGTGCCGGGCCAACGTGGTCGTTTACCTACACGCCCGCGCCGACCGGAACCTACAACGTCTACGCACTCGCGACGGATAACACCGGCAACACCGCGCTTTCCCCGGTACTGAATGTCACGGTGCGGCCCAACAATCCGCTGCTCGACGACACGGCGTTCATCTTGCAGACGGCGACCGATATCGCGGCCGCGGCGCCGAACGCGGTGCAACTCGCGGCGTTCGAGGCCCAGTTCGCCTCCGGCGCCCTCACGCGGGCCCAGTTCGCCGCCAACCTCGCCACGGGCAACGGTGCGTTCAACAACGCCAATTTTAACCAAATCGCCAACGCGCTCGCCGCCTACTGGCTGCTGATGGGCGAGTGGCCGACGTCCGCTAACTACACGAATATCTTCAACAATCGCGGCAGCCTGCCGAATGTCGTCGGAGCGATTATTGGCTCGCCCGAGTACCTCGTGAAATATGGCGCTACGCCCACCGCCGCGCTGCTCAATAATCCCAACGGCGTGCTGCCGGCTCGGGCGTTCCTCGCTCGTCTGCACACCGGAGCCGGTCTCGCCGGACCCAGCGACTTAGATGTGTTGCGTTTCATGAGCAATGACACGGCGAACGTGTCGCTCGGCATCGGCCGGGGCTACCAACCGGTGGGGCTCAACACCGCCATCGCCGAATTCATCTCGATCCGAAACGCGGGCAACGCCGCTCTCATCGCCGCCGGCCGCACGGCCGCACTGTATTACCAGCTCAGTCGGCCGACGGTCGTCACTCCTCAGGAAGCGGCGGCTACGACCAACACGGTTTCGACGGCGGCGCAGGCTGCGACCCGGATCGCAGCCTTGCTCGTGCTCCCCGACCTGACCGCCGTCGCTGACGCCGCGCTGAAAGATCCGCTTTACTCGTTCCGCTACGTTACGATCACGCGGCAGCCCCAACCGCTCACGATCGCTCCTCGCTCCGGCGCGATCTTCTCGGTCGTCGCGCTCGGCGCTCCGCCGATCAGTTACCAATGGCTCCAAAACGGCGCGCCGATTGCCGGGGGCAATTCCGCGACACTGCTCCTGACCAACGTCAACACGCCGCAAGCGGGCAACTACTCGGTCGTCGTCACGACGAGTGCTGGCTCGGTCACGAGCAATCCGGCCCTCCTCACGCTTTCCACCGCGCCGACCCGTCTCGGCAGCATCTCGTCGCGTGGTCTGGCCGGCAACGGCGCCAACGTCCTCATCGCTGGTTTCGCCGTCACCGGCACGGGCACGAAGCAGATGCTTATCCGGGTGATCGGTCCCACTCTCGCCGGGCAGGGGATCACCGGGTTCTTGGCCGATCCCAATCTCACGCTGCTCAACTCGGCCGGTGCCGTGGTGCAGACGAACGAGGACTGGGGTACGCAGGTCGGCGGTGCGGCCGCCGTCACGGCGATCCAGCAAGCCACCACGCGCCTGCGCACCTTCCCGCTGCCTGCCAACTCCCGCGACGCCGTTGTCCTCGCGACCCTCAATCCCGGTAGCTACACGGTGCAGGCGCGCGGGGCGGGCAACACCACCGGCGTTGCGATCGTGGAAGTTTACGACGCCAGCGTCGCGCTCACCGGGCCCAAAGCGATCGGCGTCTCGACCCGCACCAATGTGGGCTCAGGCGAAAACGTGCTCATCGCGGGCTTCGCCGTCACTGGCACCGTGACGCGCCGCGTGCTCATCCGCGGAATCGGACCGACCCTCCGCATCTTCCCCGGCATCGGGGCCAATTCCGTGCTGAACGACCCTCAGCTCACACTGTTCGATGCGACGCCGCAGCGCCGGATCCTTGCCACCAACGACAACTGGGCCTCCGGCGAGGATGCCGCGTTCATCGCGGCCGCCACGGCCGGCGCCGGTGTCTTCCCGTTGGCCAACGGCAGCCTGGACTCCGCGATTATCATCATGCTTCCGCCCGGCTCATATACAGCCCAACTGAGCGGCGTCGGCACGACCAACAACACGGGCATCGGTCTGATTGAAGTCTACGACGTCGATCCGTGATCCGCGGGTGGCATGGGCGGCCCGCCCCTGTTCGGAACACGGGTGAGACGCCCGGGCCACGTTTCAATCCGCCGCTCGAAACCGGTCCGGTTGACGTCCTGCGGCTGCCGCCTTTTGGTCGGGTTTTTCCGCCTCGCCGTCTTTGCTCCGTCGCTCTCGCTTCCGTATGAATCTTTTTTCGCCCCGCCTTTCATCTCAATCGCCTGATGCTTGCTCCCGTAGGGCCGGATGTTGGTCCGCGCCGCGCTCGCTGGCCAGCGACGGAGGCATCGACCAAGGTCGAGCCCTGCAAAAATGCAAAAGCATCGGGCGACCGGTATCACTCTCCGCGTTCGCGGCTCTGCTCGCTCTCGGCTGCTTGGAGTTTCCGATCCTCGCCGCGCCTCCGCCTGCGATGCTGGCGCGTCCAGGTCTGCCCGTTCCCGCCTCCGCGCCCGAGGGCGCGGACCGCTATCTTCCCACGGTCGTTGGTTCGGCCGCGACCGTCGCGCCCACGCCGGCGCCCGAGGGCATGGCTTGGATTCCGGGTGGCGAGTTCTCGATGGGTTCGAGCGATCCACGTCGCGAACTCTGCGGTGGCAACGAGCCGATGGAGGACGCGCGGCCCATTCATCGCGTATCGGTCGGCGGATTTTGGATGGACCGCACCGAGGTCACCAATGCCGAGTTCGCCCGGTTTGTCGCGGCCACGGGCTACGTGACGTTTGCGGAAAAAGTCCCGCGTCCCGAAGATTATCCCGGCGCGGCGCCGGAGATGTTGGTCGCCGGCTCGATCGTGTTTGACCAGCCCCGCGAGCCCGTGCCGCTCGGCAACGCCTTGCGGTGGTGGCGCTACGTCCCCGGCGCCAATTGGCGTCATCCTACCGGTCCGGCGAGCAATCTGATCGGCCGCGACCGTGAGCCCGTCGTTCATATTGCCTACGCCGACGCCGAGGCCTACGCTGCCTGGAGCGGCAAACGTTTGCCGACGGAAGCCGAGTGGGAGTTTGCCGCGCGGGGCGGGCTGACGGGCCAACGCTACACCTGGGGCACCGATCTCACGGTCGAGGGCAAGTGGCTGGCCAATATTTGGCAGGGGGCGTTCCCGCATCAGAACGACGCGGGCGACGGTTTTGTCGGCATCGCGCCCGTGGCCTCGTTCCCGGCTAATGCCTACGGCCTTTTCGATATGTCGGGAAATCTGTGGGAGTGGTGCAGCGATTGGTATCGGCCCGATGCGTATGCGCTCGCGGTGAAGGCGGCGGGCGGTGGCGTCGTCCGCGACCCGCGGGGAGTGGCCCAAAGCGAGAGCTATGATCCTACCGAGCCCGGTTTGGCCAAACGCGTGCAGCGGAGCGGCTCGTTCCTGTGCACCGACCAATATTGCACTCGATACATGGTGGGCACGCGGGGCAAAGGCGCGCCCGACACGGGCAGCAATCACGCGGGCTTCCGCTGCGTGCAGGACGTCGCCAAACGTTGAGTTTTGCGGTTCCACCTACCCGGGCGGTCAGCGCGAGGTGCGTGAAGCGCGCGGTGGCGATTCCGCTGGATTACTTCGTCTCCCGCCGTGGCGGGAGACGATGCAGTGACGGTCTGCTCTTTCTCGGACTTCCGGATTACGGGGCGCTCTTGGACCGGCCGCTGGCCCAGAGCAGGCCTTGGGCGACGGTGCGGATGAAGATCGGGTCGGCCCACGTGGCGTTACCGTGACCAAAGGTTGTGCCGAAAATCCGCGTGCCGTGGTAGTCGTTGGTCCAGATGGCGGCGTGATCCTTGCCGTCTTTTTCACTTTTTGAAACCGCGAGAGCCTGCGCCTTGGGCCAGAGTTTCTCGATGATGTAGAGCTCGTCCATGGGCGTGGTCCAGACGGCGGGGAAGCCGCGGAGCGCCGGGTGGGCTTGGCCGGCCGCGGTGGGGATGACGACGTAGTTTGCCTGATGGTCGTGCTTGCGGCTGGTGACGCCCAAGAACTCGCGCCACGAGTCCTCGGCGAGGGCGCGGTAGGTGTGCATCGCGCAATGGATCACGACGGCGGGAGTGCCGGCGCGATGGCCGGCGAGAATTTTTGCGATGTAGACCGGGTCGTTGGTGTCGGCGAAGCACTCGTTGTGCACGACGACATCGTAGGCTTTGGCCCAGTTGGGATCGTCGTAGAGTCTGATCTGGGCGCGGGTGGTCTTGCCGCCTTCGTTCAAAACAGTCCACGCGACGTTGCCCACCTGCTTGACGCCCTCGGTGAGAGCTTTGGCCTGAAAATCATAATCGTGGCAGCAGCCACCGGTGATGAGGAGGGCGCGGATGGGGTTCGCGGGGGCGGGGGTCGGGGCGGCCGCGAAAGCTTGGGCGGTGAGCGTCGCGAAGAGGGCGAAGACTGCGGATAATCTCATGGGGGAAATTGGAAGGTGAGGGCGGAAAGTTAGAAAGCGAGAACGGCGCGGCGATGACTGCGGTCAAATACCCCAGTTCCAGCGTTCTTGTTGCCAAGTGTAGCCTCGGTCGGCGCGGGCGACTCGTCCGAGGCCGGGGAAGGGGAGGTGAAAGCCGTAGGCGCGCTCGTGGGTGGTGGAGAGTTCGACGAAGATTTTCTTGCGGGTGTCGACGGCTTGCTCGGGGTGGTGGTCGAAGTTGATAGCCCATGACGGGTCGGAGAACATGAGCGTGTGGTGGTGGGCAACGTCCATGAAATGGAGGAGCGAGTGCGAGCCGGAACGGAGGCGGAAGAGGGCGTGGCCGGCGGTGTGGCCGCGGCCGGGGACGAACGTAATTGAGTCGCCGAGGAGGGAGTCGCCCTCGCGGTGGAGCTGGAGCTGGGGTTGGAGGATGTCGAATTTGGCGCGGTTGGATTTGATCATGCCAGGGAGGCCCCGGGGATCGCGCTTGGTCTGGGAAAAGTCGGGCGTGGGCGCGCGCCAGAAATCTAGTTCTTCGCGCAGGCAGTGGACGGCGGCGTTGGGGAAGGTGGGACGGTTGCCGGTGACGAAGCCGTTGAGGTGGTCGGCGTGGGCGTGGCTGAGGAATGCGTGGGTTACCTTTTCTGGGGCGAGGCCGATAGCGGAGAGGTTGGCCATGAGCCAGCCATTGTCGGGGTTCTTGGTGGCGCCGAAGCCGGCGTCGAAGAGGACGACTTCGTTGCCGATTTTGGCCACAAGGATGTTGACGTAGAGCGGGAGCACATCCGTGCGCTCGCCACGGGACTCGAGGTCGGCCCGCATGACGGGGCGGTCGGCCTCCGGGAGCATGAGGGCGAGGCCTTCTTTGAGGGCCATGCTGGCATCGCTGATGGACCAGGCCTCGATCTCGCCGATGGCGA